>MVQP01000009.1 GCA_002067235.1 Syntrophorhabdus sp. PtaB.Bin047 | reverse complement strand
ACGCCGGTAACCTTACTTTCATTCTTCTTATCATGGACTGCCTGTGATATTCCATTGGGAGTAACATACAAGGTTTCAGGCAAAAACCCTGGAGACCATCCGCACCGGCGCGCCGGCCAGCGCGGTCGACACCATTTTGACTTGTCTCCCAAGCTCTTTCACTTGAAACCTGGAACCTGAGACCTGAGACTATCTCCGCGGTGGCGGAGATTTAATTTCGCGTTTTCCGGCAACATCTGGTAAGATATACGCTCACAATGTACAACCTTCCTGTCAGGCAGGGGAAATAGAGTTAAAATACATGAACGGAAAGAGGAAAGAATGGCGTACGTAGCTTCAAACGCTTCAAGCAAGGATGAAAAGGCCGGAACTGTGTTTGCCGGCGATCTCGAGGTCCAGGGGACGGTCAAGTTCAAGAGCTCGCTCATGATCGAAGGTGTTTTCTCAGGTGAGATCATCTCCGAAGGCGTCCTGACCGTGGGGCCCTCCGCGAAGGTCACCGCCACCATACGGACAAAGACCCTCGTGTCCCGCGGCGAGATAAACGGGGACGTTTATGCCGACGAGCAGGTCGTACTCGAAGAGACGGCCGTCCACAACGGCAACATCACCTCTCCCGGCATCGTCATTGAGAGAGGGTCGACCTTCAACGGTTCCTGTTCGATGAAGAGGGCGAACGCGGGGAATACGGGCAGTTTCTGAGGCGCGTTGCGTCAGCGGACCGGTCATTCCCTTCGATCCTCAGTCTTTGTTGCCGAATCCGATCAGCTTCTCCACTACGGGTTGGTCCGCTTCGGGAAAATTGTAGCCGGCGAGTTCCGCCGGCCTCACCCATCGTATCTCTTCGTGGTCGTTGAGGCAGAACGTGCCCGATATCACCGTTGCCCTGTACGCCAGCAGCCTCACCGTCCATCCCGGGGCGTAATCGGCCGTGGCAGAGCAGAAGGGCTCCCCCACCTCGACCTCGATGTCGAGTTCTTCCCGAAGCTCCCGTTTCAGGCATTCTTCCGGCGTTTCTCCCTTCTCGACGGTGCCCCCGGGAAACTCCCAGTTCCCGGCAAAACACCTGCCTCGCTTCCGTTTCCCAATGAGAACGAGTCCATCCTTCTCGATCACCGCCGCGGTGACCACCTGGGGAGAAGGCTTCTTTCCCTTCCCGGACGCCTCTGCCATGGGGCTACCATATCACGTGACAGGACCGAAAACAAGCCGGGGGTCCCGTTGCCTGAATGCGGTATCTCGCTGACAAGAGGGCCTTCCTATGCTATATAACATGCAAGACAACCAAATAACCGAGGAGGAGACACATGGAAGAGCGAGAGATCACCGAACGTATATGCAACCTGTTCGAAGAGACGGTACCGATCCTGAACAACATATACAGGGGTTTTGTAGGCCAGAAGATCAACCTCCTCAAGGAGAGCAGGACGAAATTTCGGGACTCCCTGAAGGAGCGCCTTCCCGGAATAGAGAAGCTCGTGGAACAAAAGGACAAGACGGAGACGGAGCAGAAATTCCTGACGGCCCTTCCCCACCTCCAGCGCGTCGCCCTGGCGCTCGATAGCCTTCTCGACAAGATGGAGATAAAGGTCGAGTCCAACATCCTCTTCACGGACAAAGCCCTTGACGAGATAAAACAACTCATGGTGGCCGTCGGCGCGGAGTTCACCGACGTGAAGGATTTTTGCTTCACCAGGAACCCTGTGCTGAAGAAACAGATAGAAAGCGACCTGGACAAGGTCACGAAGATGATAGACGAATTCGACCACGTCCATCAGAACCGTCTGATAACGGGCGTGTGCATGCCCCAGGCCTCGTACCTGTATATCGATATGACGGATTCACTCAAAAGGATGTCGAGGGAACTGGCGGCCTTCGCCAACACCTTCTGAAACCGGGTTCGCACACATTTCAAACCTTCCGGGGGCAACCCGGCAGCCGGGATGGAGTTTCGGGACATCGTCTCCGGTCCTGATCCCCGCGTCGGGTTTCGCTCCCTTCTGTTTCAGAAAGCGGTGCCATGAGCGGCCTTCCTCAGTCCGCCGGCGCGGCCGTTTGGGCCTTACGCTCCTTTTCCAGTAGATAGAGCAACTCCCCTCCGATAACAAAGATGGTCGAAGAATAGTAGATCCACAGGACAAAGACGATGATGGTGCTCAGCGAGCTGTAAAAAAGGGAATATTCGGCTATGTTGCTGACATACCAGGCAAAAAGATGTTTCGCCGCCTCCCAGAAGAGACTCGTCAGGAGAGACACCTTCAGGGTCGACCGGAGATTCACCACTTCATTGGGAATGACCTTGTAGATCAGGCAGAACACGCAGAAGGTGAGGAAGAAAGGCAGCAGATACCGCAACGTCAGCCGGATAGCCGGCCCCGCAAACGCCTGGATCCAATCCTGATGGCTCTGGAGGAACGCGAAGAAGGAACTCAGGGCCACGTTCATAAGGAACAGGATACCCACGGCGCCGACCATGAGGAGGTCGATCCCGAAGGCGTGCACGATGCCGCGGGGCCTTGCCACCTTCAACACGATGTGCAGGGCCACCCTCAGGGACGCGAAGAGCCACGTCGAGAACCATACCAATCCCGCGAATCCGACGATGCCTATGGTCTGGCGCCTCTCGATGACATCCATGAGGCTGTTCATGATCCCGGGGTCCATGGCGGGCGCCGCGCTCCTCAGGTAGGCACGCATATGGCCCAGCACCTCCTGGTCATTGTGAAGGTAGCTCCCGACAACGGCCAGGAGGAGAATGATGAAGGGGACCAGGGTTATGAAGATATTGAACGTGATGCCCGAAGACAGGAAGAAACCGTTGTCGTCGTAGAACTGCACCAGCGCCTGCCACAGAAGACCCAGAGCCTTCCGCGTCTTTCTTCCTGCAGACCCGAGCTTCCCTCCATACCATCGCGCCATGGCGTTGCATTCTCCCGATAGACCGGTCCCGCGGGGACGGGGGCTTACCCTGTCCGCCGGGCGAGCAACACGGACCGGACGGTTTTCTCCATTAACTTTTCCACATCTTGAAGGAACAATCAAACCATTTTCGGCTCCTCCGACGGCCAAACCGCCCCTGCGCCCGCTTTTCGCGCGCCCTGACGGCAACTTACCGACGCCGTGAGCGTCTCCGTCAACATCCGGAATGGTATACTGGAATAAGACCGAACACCCCGGTCTATGCAAGACAAGTACACATGACAGGAGGTCGCTATGCTCGACGCATTGACCAGTTTTGACCGTTTCATGGCTGTCTATCTCATTCCCGTCGGCTGGAAGGTCCTCGGCGCGATAATTCTCTGGATCGTGGGAAGCTGGTTCATCAAGGTCATAGGAAACCTGTCCGGGCGGGGCATGCGGGCCCACAAGCTCGATCCCACCCTCGTGAAGTACTTCGACGCGACGATCCGCGTCATACTGAAGATAGTCCTCGTCATAGCCATCCTCTCCATTTTCGGCATTCAGACGACATCCTTTGTGGCACTCATCGCCGCCGCCGGCATAGCCATAGGGGCAGCCTGGGGCGGACTTCTGGCGAACTTCGCGGCCGGCGCCTTTCTCATCATCCTCAGGCCCTTTCACGTGGGAGACATGATATCCGCCGCGGGGATCACGGGGGACGTGCGCGAGATCGGCCTCTTCGCGACGACGGTCGACACCGTGGACAATCTCTGCGTTGTGGTGGGCAACAACAAGATCCTCTCCGACAACATCACCAATTATACCCGCAACCCCTTCCGGCCCGTGGACCTCAAGGCGCAGCTCGCCCACGGCGTCGACCCCCGCGAGGCGGCGGACCGTCTCATGGACAGGATAAAGACCATCCCCAACGTGGTCGACCATCCTCAACCCTCCGTCGAGATCCTGGAGTTCAACCTGGCCGGGCCCGTCCTTGCCGTCAGGCCCTTCTGCAACAACAAGGATTACTGGCAGGTCTTCTTCGACACCAACAAAACCATACAGGAGGTCTGTGCGACCGCGGGCTATCCGGCCCCGTCGACGAACCAGGTCATCTACCACAAGCCCCTGGCGACATAGGGATGGTGCGCATCCGGGACGAAAAGAAGGCCAGACTGGGGTCGCCGGAGCGACCCCAGTCTGGCCGAAAGATTAACAATTTCCTGCAATTTAACTGTTGACTCACCGCGATTTTTGTGGTCTTAGATACTTATACGGGGTTGGCAATTCCCGAAGGGTTCATGAATCCCCCGAACCGTTGCCGGGGGACGTGAAAGGCCGGGGCGCGTCGGAGCCGACCGCTTCCGAAACGGAAGGGCCCCCACTCACGAAACATCCAAAAACCTTCAATCAGGAGCATATCATGAAGCGAACGATCAAGATCCTTGTGCTCTCGCTAATCCTGACGATGGCGCTCGCACCCGCCGCCATGGCAGCCGCCGTCATCTGCGAGTGCCCGTCGAAGAGATGCTTCAGCGCAGGCCAGTGGTGGCCGTACTGCCCCGAATGCGTCTGCGCCGGCACCACATACGGGCCGGAACCCTACTCGCAGCCTGTGGATTCCACCTTTCTCAAGAACAACTTCACCCTCAACAATGACACGCTGATGCAGTTCATCCGGGATGCCTTCCAGTCTCCCCTCACCCAGCAGCAGATCTCCGACCTCCTCGGCCAGGCGGGACAGGCGCCGTCGGATGGGCTGCCGACCTACGAGATAAGGAGTATCTACGATTCCCCGTATCAGTACTCCATGCAGGAGATCAAGTACGACACGATCAAGCTCACCGCGAATTCAAAGGACCGGCAGATTCTGGATGCCGCCTTGCAGCAGGGAGGGGGAACCCCCACACTGGCCGGTGTCCCCGTCGACTTCAGGAACCTCGCCGCGGCGATGTGCGCCGTCCAGCACGGAGGGCTCGACGAAAAGGACATGCAGGACAAGAAGCTGGTGGGGGACATATTCGACCGCTTCCAGGAGAAGATGGAGAACCTGGAGCAGATGTTCCCCAACGCCATGAAGAACCTCGATGAGGCCACCACGGCAAAGCTCTACCGGGATGCCGTCAACGAGGTAAAGAGGGGCCAGTAGCCCGACAGGACATGACCGTCAGGAGTGAACACATATGAAGATCGCAATCACCATCATCCTCTTTGTCGCACTGCTTCTTTCCTGGAACGCCGCCAGTGCTGAGGTCGACATGGTCGGCGCCGTGGTGACCCTGGGCGACAAGGCCTGCACCGACGGAAGGTACGACGCCGCCGCGCGGACCTACGAGACCCTGCTCAAAGGCCTCGACCCGAAATCGCCCTGGACGCCCTACGTCAGGTACCGACTGGGAAGCATACAGCTCATCAAGGGCAAGACCGCCGAGGCCCTCCCCAACATTGAGCCCCTCGCGCGCCTCTACCCCGACAATGCCTTCGTCGCCTACGATTACGCCCGCGCCCTCTTCTATAACAAGAAGTACAAGGAGGCCGTCCCCGTCTTCGAGAAGGCCGCCTCCCGCCAGAAGGGCTTCGAGCCCGGGTGCCGTTACTACATCGGTGCCTGCCGGATAGCGCTGGGCGACGTGGAGGAAGGGAAGAAGGACTTGAAGAAGGTCGTAGAGGCCTCGCCGGGCTCCGCCGAGGCGAAGAACGCCCAGAAGCTCCTCGCCAACGTGGAGAAACTCCTCGAAGAGGTGTCGGGCATGGAAAGGGTCGCCTCCGTCACCGCGGCCCCGAGGCGCCCCACGAAGGAGAAACCCTGGGCCGTTTCCCTGTCACTCGGCCTGGAGTATGACTCGAACGTGGGTCTCATACCGTCGGACCAGGAAAAACCGGAGGACGTCTCCAACACGGGTGACTTTCGGGTGGTCCACAGCCTGGCCGGCACCTACGAGTTCCTGAACACCGGCGAGGACTTCGCCGGTGTGCGGGCAAGCATCTACGGGACCACACAGTTTCGCGACACCCTTTTCAACGTCGAGAACACGCTCCTCAGCCTCTACTACAAGCGCAACTTCGCCAACACCTACCAGTTCCGCGTGAGCCCCTTCGTGTCCAAGACCTGGCTCAAGTCGGGACCTCAGAACTGGTTCTGGGGGGTGACCCCCGGCGTCTCCTGGCAACCTGTCAGCTGGACGTGGACGGACCTGGACTACACCTACATGAAGCAGACGTTCCTGCAGACCCCGGACTACCCGCAGGAAGACCGCAGCGGGGACAACAGTTATTACACTTTAAAGCAGAATTTCAGCTTCCCGTCGCTGTTCATCAACAAGAAGAACACCTACTTCGGCGCCTGGCTGAGCTACGGGAAGTCCAACACGGACGGCCAGTCCTACGACAACAGCAGCCAGGGGTTCGGCGTGCAGGCCCAGCAGGAGTTCCCCGAGGCCTTCACCGCGCTGGCGACCTACGGCTACACGGAAACAAGATACGACAACGCCAATATCCGCAGCTCGACGGGCGACAAGAGGAACGACAGCAGCCACATCCTGTCCCTCAATCTCTTCAAGAGATTGAACGCGATCTCCGACCACCTCACGGCTTATGCGGGTTGGCGCTGGTTCAAAAACCACTCCAACATCCGTGAGTATTACTCGTACGACTCCAACACCTATTCCATCGGGGTGATACTGGATTTCTGATCCCCTTTCGGCAGGAACGGGGGAGCGCCTTGATAGCGCACTCCCCCGTTCCCTTCGAGCCCCCCCTCCTGGTTACCCGGCACCGGTGAGATGCACGGAGCAGGCCTCCATGAAGGTGGGAAATCCCACCGTCGGTGTGAGAAGGAGAAGGGCCTGCTTTATCTCCGCTTTTTATCTTGCAAAGCAACAGGGTTTTCGAAGAAAATAGATAGCCGGGTCCGGAAAGGGCACGATAATCCCGTGAAATACCGGCGGCCGTCTCACGTTGACACGTAACAGGCAAGGATGATGCATGGCGGAGGACCTGAAGAAACTGCTCACACCCGGATCGGTGGCCCTCATTGGAGCGAGTGAGAGAGAAGGGTCGGTGGCGAGGCCCATCCTCCTTAATCTGGCGAACTTCTTCAAGGGCGAGATATTCCCCGTCAACCCGACACGGGAAACACTGCTTGGAATGGAGTGCTTCCCCTCCGCCGCGGCCATCCCCCGGCCTGTTGACCTCGCCGTTGTTGTCGTGGGAGCCCCTCTCGTTCCTGACACCGTCGAAGAGTGCGCGCGGGCGGGGATACGGGGGGTGGTCATCATATCCACGATGTTCACCCGCGGGGGCGCTCCGGACAGGCTGCTCCTGGAACGGCTGCTCGAGGTCCGTCGCCGCTTCGGCATCCGGATCATCGGCCCCGGGTCGGTCGGCATCATACGGCCCGAGATCGGGCTCAACACGAGCTTCCTCAACGTCAATCCCAGGCTTGGCAACATTGCATTCGTGTCCCAAAGCGGTGAGCTCGGCGACGCCACGCTGAAGTGGGGCATCGAGGCCGGTATTGGTTTCAGCGCCTTCGTGTCCCTCGGCTGGAAGGTCGATGTCGATTTCGGCGACGTCATCGATCTTCTGGGAGACGACCTGTCCACACGGAGCATTCTCCTCAGCATGGAGAGCGTGCGGGACGCGAGGAAGTTCATGAGCTCGGTGCGGGGTTTCGCCCGCTCGAAACCGATCATCGTCCTGAAACCCGGACGCTTTCCGGACAGCGCGGCCGCCGCCGTCTCCGCCCTGGAAGACCCCTGGGGCGACGATGAGGTCTACAATGCCGCCTTCAAGCGCGTCGGGGTCGTGAGGGTGGATGAGGCGAAGGACCTCTTCAATGCCGCCCAGGTCCTCGATTCCAGCTACGTGCCGGCGGGGCCGAGCCTCGCCATCCTCGGGAACGTGAGGACGGTGGGCGTCCTGGCGGCGGACCTGCTCATCGAGCTCGGCGGCACCATCGCCCGTCTCGGTCCCGACAGCACCGACCGCCTCGTCAAGGCACTCGACGACGAGTGGAACGGGAAGAACCCCATCGACCTCGGCGGCACAGCCGACGCGCGGAAATACAGGGACGCGATCACCACCTGCCTCGACGACCCCGCCGTCGATGCCGTGCTCGTGATCTACACGCCCCACGCAACAACGATCGCGGAGGATATCGCCACCGCGATCTCGGCCTTCTCGCGGGGGACGCGAAAACCCGTGATCGTCAGCCTCATCGGTGGGGAAGAGATGAAGAAGGCAGCGGCCATCCTCCACGAGAAGGATATCCCCACCTACGGCACCCCCGAGGAGGCCATCAGGACCTATCTTCAGATGTTCACGTACAAGAAGGGTTTGGAACTCCTCTACGAGACCCCGGAAGACCTGCCCATCGACCAGGCACCGCCGAAGAACCACCTCAAGACCCTCATCAAAAGGGCGCTTGCCGGGGGCCGGGACAACCTCACACCCGAGGAGTCGATGACGTTCCTCGCCACCTACGGCATCCCCGTCGGGCCGGGTGCCGGACCCGGCCACGACGATGACGCCCACGGTCTCTACCTGGCCATGGACAGGGACAGGGACTTCGGGTCCGTGATCAGGTTCGGCATCGGCGGCATCGGCAGAAGGGTGTTCAGGGATTGCGCCGTCGGCCTGCCTCCGCTCAACCAGACGCTGGCGCGCCGCCTCATGGAGGATTCCCGGGCGTACACGATGCTGCGGGAGAGGGCGGAAAACCCGGCATTGGCGGAGCTCGAGCGCATCATCATCAATTTCTCGAACCTCATAGTGGACTTTCCGGAGATCACCGGCATCGACATCGATCCTCTGACCGTATCGGATGCGTCAATAGCGGCCGACCACGCACTCATCTCCCTCGGCCCTGCCGCTCCCTCCGCAGGGAAGACCTATCCCCATCTCGTCATCACGCCCTATCCTGTCCGGTACGTGATGCCCTCAAGACTCAGGGACGGCACGGAGATCATGCTGCGCCCTGTGCGACCCGAGGATGAGCCCCTCCTCTTCGAGCTCTTCGGCTCCCTTTCGGAGCGGACGGAAACAGAACGCTTCTTCAGCCCCATCAAGGACTGGACCCATCAGATGCTCACCCGGTTCTGCAACATAGACTACGACCGGGAGATCGTGATCGTTGCCGAGTTGAGGGAGGACCAGAAGAGGGCGATACGGGGCGTTTCGAGCCTCATCGTGGGAGCGGGGCAGACGAGCGAGTTCGCCGTCCTCATCCATGATGACTATCAGGGCAGGGGTCTGGGATGGAAACTGGTGGACGTGCTGATCGGCATCGGACAGGAGCGGGGGGTCGAGGAGATACACGGCACGGTGCTCACGGACAACATCAGGATGCTCGCCCTCCTGAAGAAGCTCAACTTCCGCGCCTCCAAGCGGCCCCTCGGTCTCACCGAGGTGAGGCTCCGACTCCGCTGAGAAACGACTTGGTAGCGTCCGTGCAGGACGGTATCACTCATCCAGCTCAGGATAGAAGTTCTTCACGCAATCGGGGCATATCCCGTGGGTGAACTGTGCGCCGGAATGCTTCTCGATGTACGTTTCGATCTGGTCCCAGTACCCCTTGTCATCGCGGATCTTCTTGCAGATCGAGCATATGGGCAGGAGCCCCCGAAGGGTCCTGACCTCACCGAGCGCGTTCCGAAGCTCCTCATTCTTCCGGTTCAGTTCCTCCATGGCGGTGATGAGGGCCAGGTGTGCCTCGATGGCGTCTCTGAAGGCTGCGAGAACGTTGTGGTATCGCTCCCCCCACTCGTGCTTCCTGGTGTCGACGGCACAGATGGTCCCGAAAACGTCGCCATCGGGCCAGAAGAGGGGGAACCCCAGATAGGAGAAAATGCCGGCCCTCGCGGTGGGTGAATCGGCCCATTCAGGATCCTCCCTGGCATCCTTCACCTGGACCATTTTCCGTCTCCTTGCCGCAGCCTCGCAGTAGACACCCGCCATTTCCATGCGCGTTCCCGATGGGAAAGGGTTGTCGGAGCTGATATTTGAGCGAAATATCTCGAGCTCCGGGGGCTCCAGCCGGTTTATCATCACGCTCGGCACCGACAGGAGTGTCGAAACGGAGTCCACAATCCCCTGCCAGATATCCACGATCCGGGAAGGTACGGTCATGTCCTTCGTTCTGATCCCGTCCGCGCTCCCCTTCTTCCCCGACGACTCCCCACGAACATCCTTCATGGTCACGCTCCTCCCCCGGCTGCGTATCTCTTCCCTGTGAACACAATTATAACCCGGTGGGAAAATAAGTAAATAGTGGAGCGGGACCCGGGCCGCGGGCGTCATCGACGGATGCGTCAGGGAGCGTCGCCCTTTGCCAGCACCCGTTCCAGGGCCTCGACGATGTCCGCCCTGATGCGCGTGCCCGCTATTTCGCGCAGGATCGCGAGGGCCTCGGCGGGCGTCCTCGTCGCCTGGTAGGGGCGATCCGATGTGATTGCATCGTAGATGTCGGCAACGGATATGATCTGGGCCCCGAGCGGAATCTCGCCCTCCTTGAGCCCCCGGGGATAACCGCGTCCGTCAAGCCTCTCGTGGTGGGCCGAAACGTAGTCTATGGCGGGCCCCAGGAAATCGAGGGGCTTTAAGATCTTCGCACCGATGGAGGGATGGCGGTTTATCTCCTTCACAAGGTCCGAGGGAAGCTTCCCCTCGTGGCTGGCGAAGAGGACGTCCGGGAAACCGATCTTTCCGATGTCGTGAAGTGCCCCGCCCAGATGGACATATTCCAGTTCCTCGCCGGAGAGGCCGATCTCGCACCCGATGGCGCGGGATAGCTCCGCCACCCGCGACGCGTGGCCCTCGGTGTAAGTGTCCCTGGCGGCCAGGGCATGGGCCATCGCGGTGACCACGGCCACGGTGTTGTTCCTCACCTGTTCGTTCAGTTCCTTCAGCTCCTCCACAAGCTGCTGGAGCCGGAATTCCCGGGCCTCGACCTTGACCATCATGAGGGCCACCGCCTCGGCTATGGTCCGGACAGTCTGAGGCACATCGTCCCTGGTCAATGCCATGATGTCATCGGAATACCGCCCTTCGGCGACATCGGAGATGACATCAAGGAGCCTTTTTTCAAGTTCGGCCGACTCCATATCTGATCTCACGGGGTCCATCTACCTCCTGACACCAGTTTTTGTACACCATGGACCGGCACCCCGTCAACGAGAAACAGTCGGCGCTTTCGTCCCCTCAGGGGACATCCTGGCAACTTTTCCTTCAATGACATTCCGTCAGGGACGTACCATGGTCAAACACGCGGCGCCGGTCGCCCGCGGGAATCTATCCGGGGATCTCGGACAGAAATTGAAGAAGCTTGAACGGGGAGGCAAAAATATTGAGGAAACTTTTTGTATCGATGATCTGCGTCTTTGTTATCTCGGCATCTGCTCCCGGGGCTCACGCCCTTGACCTCGAAGGGATGCTGGGCGCGGCCGTGGACGCCTTCAAGGCCGTCACCCTCTCCGACGCGGAGGTCAGGAACATGGCGGCGGCGGCAAAGAAAGAGATGGACAGCAAGAACAAGCTCGCACCGCCCACGGACGCGCAGGCGATCCGCCTTGCGAGGATCACGAGAGGTATAAGCCTTGACAGAGGTCTTCGTCCGGACATAAAGCTCTACCTGGCTCCGGACGTAAACGCCTTTGCCATGGCGGACGGGACGATCCGTGTCTACTCGGGGCTCATGAAGGCAATGACCGACGATGAGGTCTGCTACGTCATCGGCCACGAGATCGGTCACGTCACCCTCGGCCACACGAAAGCGACGATTCAGACCGCCTATGCCACCTCGGCGATACGAAGAGGCATCGCCTCCAGCGGCAATGAGATAGCGGCCACCCTTTCACGATCCGAACTGGCCGGTTTCGCCGAGAAACTGACGCACGCCCAGTACTCCAGGGCGCATGAACTCGATGCGGACCAGTACGCGTTGCAGCTGATGAAACGTAACAATGTCAACCCCGGGGCCGCCATAAGCGCACTGCGAAGGCTGGAGGCCATGTTCGGGAACGAAAGCGACATCTTCGCGAGCCACCCCGCCCCCGGCGACAGGGCGGCCGCCCTCGAAAAGCTGCAGACGGCACCGGTTCAGGAACTCTCGCGGGGGTTATAGCGTCAGCGGGGGACGGGCTATCGCCGCTCCGCCGGGACTTCGCGCAACGGAGCGGCAACATCCGCGTCAGGCCCCTGCTGAAGGGGCCCCCGACGGAACGGGGGCCCCTTCCACTGTGGGGCATTCACATAAAAGGAGGAGAAGCGGTTCTGCCGGGTCACTGCACCTGCGCAGCGCCCGCCCTTGCCACGATGCCGTCCTGGGCGGACGATCCGCCGGAGACACCGATGGCGCCGATGATCCTGCCGTTCTCTATGATTGGAACACCGCCTTCAATGGCCCGTATGCCATCGAGAGTAAGGTACGTCATGTTGCCGCCGCTGCTCAAGATGTTCTCGAAGGCCTTCGTTGGCCTCTTGAACATGATGGAGCTCTTTGCCTTGTTCACCGCCACGTCAATGCTGCCCCACTGAACCACGTCGAACCTTTCCAGATAGACCAGGTTGCCGCCCGTGTCGACAACGGCTATCACGACGTTGATCTTGATCTTTGCCGCTTCAGCAGCGGCCGCGGCCGCAACCTTCTTTGCCGTTGCCAGGTTGACGTTCGGGCCGTAAGGGTTCGGCATCTGCTGTGCCATCGCGATACCGGTCATCATGAAGAGGGCCAAAATACCAATAAGAGTTACTGCCTTCAACGCACGCATTCCTGGGCCTCCTTTTTTTATTGACCCCATCCCGGGACGGGGGAGTCTTCGATCCGATGCGCTCTTCGTGTTCCCGGACTGCCGGCCGGGTCCTACGTTCCCAGAAGCGCCTTGAGCCGTGGAACGCGGTCGGCCCTCTTCTTGACCACGAGGTTGAACGATCGTGGCACGTCGGCCATCAGGTGCTTCGATTGCTCCGCCGCTTCCTTGTAGTAAGTGATGATCTTCTCTTCCATCTCCACGGCGGCCTTCAGCGTTTCGGCCCGGTCTGGCGCACCCGAGACGGCCTCTCCCAGTTCGTACCCGCCGGTCTCGAGGTCGAAGCTGAAACAGCCCTCAATGGCGTCGGTGATCACGCCATAGTATGCGCGTTCGATCTGGGTGATGAACTTCTTGTTCTCTTTGGCGAAGGCGCTGAACATTTCGGCGTCCTCGGGGAAACGGGCAGCCGCCGCCTCGTAGAACGCCGCGGACTCCGTTTCCAGCTTCCGTGAGAAGCTTATGGCGCCGGAACAGGTGTTGATCGTCATGATTCCCCTCCCTTGCTAAAACCCTAGAACCACCTCTGAATGACCACCTTGCTCTCCGTGAAGAAGCGGATGGCTTCCTTGCCCTGGGTATGAAGGTCGCCGAAGAAGGAATCCTTCATCCCGCTGAAGGGGAAGAAAGCAACGGGCGCAACGACGCCGATGTTCGTGCCCACGTTGCCGCTCTCGACATTATACGTGAAGTATCGCGAGTATCCCCCGTTCTGGGTGAAGATCGAATGCCCGTTACCGAAGGGATTGTTGTTGCAGATCTCGATCGCCTCATCGAGGTCTTTCGCCCTCATAATACTCATGACGGGCCCGAATATCTCCTCCGAACCGATACGGCTGTTGGGATCGACACCCTCGAATATCGTAGGCCCCAGGAAGCAGTCTTCCGGATAATCGGCTGTTATCTTCGGCTTTCTTCCGTCGAGGAGCATCTTTGCACCCTCGCCGATACCGATCTCTATGTATTTCAATATGTTGGCCTTCTTCGCCTTATCCCTGACGGGTCCCATCTGCGTGTTGTCATCAAGACCGTAGCCTACCCGTATCCTCGACGCCATCTCCACCATCTGCGTCACGAAATCCCTGTAGAATGCCTCATCTTCACCCACCATCAGCAGATTGGAGGCGGCAAGGCATCTCTGGCCGGCATTTCCGAAAAATGATGTCATGCAGGCGGCTATGGTCGCCCGGACGTTGCAGTCGGGCATGACGACCATGAAATTCTTCGCGCCGCATTGGGCGATGACCCTTTTCCCTGTTTCCCCGCACCTTCTGTAGATCACGTCGCGACCGGTCGGTGTTGAACCGACAAAGGTGATGCCCTTGATGTCCCGGTGGTCGAGCATTCCCTCAACCACGGTCCTGCCGCCGTTCACCACGTTCCAGACCCCGGGAGGGAACCCGGCCTCATCCGCCAGCTCTGCAAGACGCATCTGGCTGAAAGGGACCTCGCTGGACGGCTTGATGACGACGGTATTCCCCGTCGCCACAGCGTACGGCGCGGACCACAGCGGTATCATGAAGGGGAAATTGAAGGGCCCGATGATGCCGAAGACCCCCATCGGTGTCGGTATGACCCATTCGTCGATACCGGACGCGATGTCCTCCGAATAGTACCCCTGCATCAGGGTGGGGATGCCGCAGGCGACCTCCACGTTCTCGATGCCCCTGCGCGTCTCCCCCCTTGACTCATCGATCGTCTTGCCATGCTCCATGGTCTGGATGCGGCTCACCTCTTCGAAGTTCTCCTCGAGAAGCTCTTTCAATCTGAAGAGTATCCTCGTACGGGCAAGCGGGGTCGTCCTCCTCCAGTCCGGATAGGCCGCCTTCGCCGCCTCCACGGCCTCATTTATCTCTTCCTTGGTGGAAATGGGGCATTTGCCCATGACCTTTCCCGTAGCCGGGTTCACGACGTCGACTATTGTCCCCTGCGAATCAACCCATTCCCCATTGATATAGTTCTTGACCTCTTTGATACCCTTGATCGGTTCTTCCAAAATGGCCATGTTGTCCTGTCTCCTTTATCTTTTATTTGCTTTGCTCCACCCTTATCGCAAACTCTGCCAGTCGTCCTCGTTCTCCTTTACGTTCTCCCTCAGGTAGAACTCGACGTTCTGGAGATGTGAGATCATCATCTTCTCGGCGGAGGCTCCTTTCCTCTTCTTCAATTGTTCCAGGATGAGCTTGTGGTCCTTGATGATGCTGTTGGAGAACTCGCTGCTCGGGGCAAGCGTCGTCTTCTTGAAGCTGAACATGAAGTCGAGCACGTAATCCATCGTCAACACCAGCACCGGGTTCTGCGTCGCCTCGCCGATTATGCTGTGAAACTCTATGTTGCTTTCCTCCAGACGGAAGAAATCATCTCTCGACAGCGCCCCGCCTGTCTTCTCTATCAGGGATTCGCAGTACTCGATGTTTCTTTCAAGCCTGGATATCTCCGCGTCCGATATGCGCTTCGAGGCCAGTTTGCACGCCACGGGCTCGATGATCATCCTGAGCTCCGAGAGGTCCCTCGACGTGAACTTCTTGTGATTCAGAAAATGAAAGAGGGTGGTCTTGACATACTCGCTCCTCGGTTCGGCGACGAATATGCCTCCTCCCTTGCCCTTGCGCTTCTCGATGAGACCGAAGGTCTCGAGGCCCTTTAAGGCCTCCCTCACCGTGACGAGGCTCACGCCGAACTGCTTCCCGATCTCGAACTCGTTGGGAAGCCTGCTGCCGGGAGGGAATTCTCCCTCGAGAATGCGGTCCTTGATGCTGTTCTCGATCAAAAGGGAGAGCTTTTTGTAGTTGATCGGCTCAAAAGTTGAATATTTCATCTCTTCTCTCCTGTCTATTGAATATTTGATGCTTCCGCCACTGTCCGCATGCCTCTGTACAAGCAACTCCAAGGAAACGGTTTGCTCATATTCCGAGATAGGCGCACCTCACATGTTCATTCCCGAGGAGCTCGCTCCCGGCGCCTTCAAGGGCGATCTTGCCGTTCTCGAGGACGTAGCCCCTGTCAGCGAGTTCCAGCGCCTCGTGCACGTTCTGCTCCACGAGAAGCACCGTCACCCCTTCCCGGTGTATCTTCAGGACAGCCTCGAATATCCTCTCCACCACCAAGGGCGCGAGCCCGAGGGACGGTTCATCGAGCATGAGGAGCCGGGGACCCGCCATGAGGCCGCGCGCCAGCGCGACCATCTGCTGCTCGCCCCCCGACAGGGTTCCTGCAAGCTGCTTCATCCTCTCCTTCAACACCGGGAACAGTGTGAATACCTGATCGAGCCTCTTCTCCCTTTCCTCCCCGGGCACCTTGTAGGCACCCATCATGAGGTTCTCCAGGATATTCATCTCCGGGAATAGCTTCCTCCCTTCGGGGACCTGCACGATGCCCATCTTCACTATATCGCGGGCACTCAGCTTGTCAAATGGTTTTCCGTCGTAGCTGATCGTTCCCGACCTCTTCTTTACGATTCCCGATATTGTCTTCAGCAGCGTCGTCTTCCCCGCGCCGTTCGCCCCGACGAGGGCGATGATCTCGCCTTCGTTGATGTTCAGGGACACGCCCCAGAGCACCTGTGCCCTTCCATAGGAGACTTCAAGATTTTCGATCGTCAGCATATTGGTTCGCCCTTCTTGTAGGAATTAGCCTTCTTGCCGAGATACGCCTCGATCACCACCGGGTTCGTCACGACCTCTTCCGGCGGCATGTCGGCTATCTTCTCGCCGTGGTGTATGACTATGACCCTGTGGCAGGAATTCATGATGGCCTTCAGGACATGCTCCACCCAGACGATGGTCACACCGCTTTTGCAGATGTCCCTCACGAGGATCGACGCGTGGTCGACCTCTGTCGGGTTGAGCCCTCCCATGGGTTCATCGAGGAGCAGGACCTTGGGGTTTGTCGCGAGTGCGCGAGCGATCTCCAGTCTCTTCTGTTCGCTCAACGTCAGGTCCGAGGCATAGGCCTCTGCCTTGTCGATGAGCTCGACCCGCTCCAGGACCCGGCGCGCCTGTGCCTCGGCGTCCTTTCTCGCGGAATGCCTCAGAAAGGCCGCGAGGCTCACGTTCTCGAGGACCGTCAGTTTCCGGAAGGGCTTGACGATCTGGAAGGTCCGTGCCATGCCCTTATGCGCGATCGAATAGGGCTTGAGTCCGGCAATGTCCTTGCCTTCGAGAAGGATCTTGCCTTGATTGGCGGGAATGAAACCCGTTATCAGGCTGAAAACGGTGGTCTTGCCCGCACCGTTGGGTCCGATGAGACCGAGGATCTCTCCTTCATTCACCTGAAAGGAAAGGTCGGAGACCGCCTTCAAACCGCCGAAGCATTTGGTGAGCCCTTGAACATCAAGCAGTGCCATGATTTACATCCTTCTTTAAGCGGAGTTTTTTGAAGAGCACGTTCAGACGCCCCCACACTCCATCAGGCATGTACCTGATGGCAACCATCATGAAGAAACCGTAGAAGATGAGATGGCCCGAGAGAAAATGCTCGCGGAAGCTCTCCCCGAGGGTAACGAGGACGATGGCACCGATCAGGGGGCCGCCGACCGTCGCCAGCCCGCCGACGATGGCTATAAAGAGCATCTCGACGGAAAGTCCTATGGAGAAGACCGCGTCGGGGTCAACATACCGCAGGTACATCGCGTAGAAACCTCCGGCTATCCCGGCCAGGAACGCGGACAGCGCAAGCGCCACGACCCTTGCCTTCACCGTGTTGATCCCGATGGACTCGGCGCTGTCGATGTCCTCTCTCAGGGCAAGGAGATAGGCGCCTACACGGGTCCTCGACACTATATAGGTCATGATCAACGCGATCAAGGTAATAATGGCGATGATGTAGTAAAAAGGGACCTTGCTCTCCCAGTTTATGGGCTGGCCCAGAAAGCTCACCCCGGGAAGCGTCGTTATGAGCAGGCCCACGGGGCCTGCCGTCAAGGATTCCCAGTTGAGCGCCACGAGCCTCACGATCTCGGCGACGGCAAGCGTGGACAGGGAAAAGTAAGGGCCGCGCAGGCGGAAGCATATGAAGCCTATCGGCAGCGAGATCACCATGGCGACGAGCCCGCCGAGAAAGATCCCGTACCATGGATCGACGCCGCACTTCAGATAGAGGATCATGGTGGTGTAAGCTCCCGCTCCGAGAAACGTCGCGTGCCCGAACGAAACCTGTCCCGCGTATCCCCCGAGGATGTTCCATGACGCACCGAGAACGGTCCACATGAGCACCATGATCATGAGATGCACGAAGAAAGGTGAACGGATAACGATCGGGGCTATTCCCAGAACGATGAGCCCTATGATGATCAGCAGTGTTTTTTTCATGATTTACCAACCCCGAAAAGTCCTGAAGGTCTGAAAAGCAGGACGAGCAAGAAGATCACAAAACCTATTGCATCCTTGTATGGGACCGACACGTAGACCGCCCCCAGGGATTCCACCACCCCGAGAAGAAGCCCCCCCGCGATCGCCCCCTGGACGGAGCCAAGACCGCCGAGAACGACGATCACGAAGCACTTCGCCACCAGGATCTCGCCGACGGTCGGGTAGAGATAGAGCGAAGGCGCCAGAAGAACGCCCGCGCCGCATGCCAGCGCCGTCCCGAGGCCGAAGGTGACCATCTCCATCTGGGCGGCATTCACGCCCATCAATGCCGCAGCCATGGGTTCCTGGCTTGTCGCCCTGATGGCCCTGCCGGTATCGGTCTTGACAAGGAACCAGTAAAGGAGCGCGGTGATCAGGATAGCCATACCGAACGCTACTGCGAGCGGGATCGGTACGGCTATCCCGAGAGGCCTTAAAGGCATGACCGCGTAGTCAAGTTTGATCGTACGATAATCACCTGTCCAGACAAGCAGCGCCAGGTTCGATACGAAGAGCGAGAGGCCCGCGGTGTAGAGCAGGGTGTTGAGTTCACCCGCGGGCACGATCTTTTTGAGAAGGAAACGGTATGTGAGCATACCGATGAGAAAGGCGACGGGCACCCAGAAGATGATCGACACGAAGGGGTCGATATGCCACAGGGTCAGCGCCCAGAAGGAGCTGTACATCCCAAGCATCACCATGTCGCCGTGGGCCATGTTGATGATGCGCATCACCCCGAAGATTATGGTGAGTCCCACCCCTATCATCGCGTACAGGGATCCCGTCAGTATGCCGCTTACCAAGCTCTGGACAAGTGTCTCCATGTTCTACCCGCTTGTTATTTTTTTGCTGAAGGATCAGGGAACACAGGGGTTACTTCCGCATTCGCCTTGGGATACACGTTCAGCAGTTTGCCGTCACGCCACTGGGCAAGCACGGAGTGTTCCGGAGAGTAGATGTTCTGGTTCGTGTACTTGTCCCCGAGAGGGCCTGCCCAGTTGCCGAACTTCACCTTTCCGAAAACCGTCGACATGTTGGTCTTCAGCAGGGACTGCCGCAGAAGGTCGCGGTCCTTTTCGAGGTTGTTGGTGAACTTCGTCCTTTTCATGGCATCGGCGATTATGTAGATAATCGCGTATCCTTCAACCTCATGTTCCTTCGGATGAAAACCGTATTTCTTCTCGAACTTCTGGTAGAACGCCTTCGTCTTCGGATCGTTGGGGTTGCCCGACCAGGCAGCCGATGAGAAGACGTTGTCGCTCAGTTTGCGAAGCTCCGTGG
The DNA here is from genome assembly GCA_002067235.1 of Syntrophorhabdus sp. PtaB.Bin047. Taxonomy (GTDB): domain Bacteria; phylum Desulfobacterota; class Syntrophorhabdia; order Syntrophorhabdales; family Syntrophorhabdaceae; genus Delta-02. The sequence continues at coordinate 38,187 of MVQP01000009.1, read as the reverse complement.
CGAAGTCAGCGACGCCGAAGCCACCGCCGAAGCCGACAAAGGCCCTCGGGGAAACACCCATCTCTTTCGCGTGACGGGTGAGAAGGATGGCATCGGTCGTTGAAACGGCCACCATAAGGAGAAAGTCGGGGTTGTTCGCCTTGACCTTCGTCATGATGGGCTTGAAATCAAGGGTGTTGACGGGATAGGCCTCGTCGTTGACGATCTTGACGTTCTTCGACTTCAGGAACGACATGGCGGAATTGGCGATGGATTTCCCGAACACGGTGTTGTCGTAGACCACTGCCGCCGATTTCGGCAGGGCGCCCGGGGTCTCGCTGATGAACTTGTTGAACGCCTGGGGATAGATCGTCCCCGTGGGGTTGTTCCTGAAGATCCACTCGAACCCCTTTGCGGTTATGATGTCCGCCGAAGGGTGATCGACGACGTAGGGCGTTTTCAGCCTCTGGGCCACCGAGGCGATCTCGACCGCCTGACCCGAGGCACGTCCGCCCGTCAGCACGAGGACCTTGTACTGGTTGATGAGTTTCTCCGTGACCGTCGCGGCAAGCGGGTTCTTTGCCTGGTGGTCCTCTATGACCACCTCGAGCTTCTTGCCGTTGATGCCGCCGGCCTGGTTGATCTCTTCGACCGCAAGGTCATAGGCCTTCTTGAACTTCGCCCCGAAGGGGGCGTCCGAACCGGTCATGGGCTGCGGCGCGCCTATCTTCAGCGTGTCATAGGACATTGCCGGTGATGCGTAGAAAAAGAGGGAAAAACAGAATAATGCGAGTGCAAGTACTAAGAACCTTTTCATGATTACCTCCCCACAGTGTTTATTTGATGAAACACACTAGTATCCCCGAAGAAAGGTTGTTAATGACCTGACTTACTACATCTGTTTCTGTTATTGTGTTAATCTCTGAAGGTGATAATATATTAGATTATGATATTAAGAAATTTGTCAACAGAAAAATCGGCGGGGAGCGGAATTTCTTCAACTGCCCAGGGAGCGCAGGAAGGCGCAGAGGTTGTGCCTGTTCCTGTTTATCTTTAATTTCTTTCTGATATTGTACCGGTGGACCTCGACGGCCCGGCGGGATATGTGGAGCGATTCGGCGATCTCCTTTGTCTTCCTTCCATCCCTGATCAGGCCGGCGATATGCATTTCCGTAGGCGTGAGGCCGAAGTGGCCGATGGCCCTGAGGAAAGGAGAGATCACGTCGTTGAGGTTCTTCTCGATGATCTCCATGAACATCTTCTGCCTGACGCTGAGGTTCGATTTCTGCACCTTCTCGATGTACGGGAAGACAAGTGTCCTGAGGTTGAGGACGATGTTCCTCTCCAGTTCCTGCCTGCTCTCCTCGATGTGCCTCGCGAGCGCCTTCAGGGCTATGTTCGCCTCTTCAAGGTTCCGCGTCTTGAACTGAAGTTCCTCCTCTCTCCTTCTCAATGCCTCCTCGGCCACCTTTCGGTCCGTTATGTCTCTCAGATACGAAAGCAGTGCTGGACTGCCGAGGTACCGTATCGCGGAAACGGACACCTCGACGCATATCGCCGTCCCGTCCTTTCGGATACCCTTGAACTCGTATCGCGACGGGCTCCGCCCCCCGTCGCTTCTCCCTCTGTGGTAACCTTTCACGGTCTTCCGGTCATCGGGGTGCACCACCATCATTATCGGTTGTCCTGTTATCTCCGCTGCGTCCTCATATCCGAACATCCTGAGGAACCTGTCGTTCACGTAGAGGTGCAGGCCGTCCTTGACTATTGCGACGCCGTCATTTGATTTCTCGATAGCCGTCCGGTAGCGCGCCTCCGACTCCCTCAGCAACGTTTCCGCCTCCCTCCGTTCAGTTATGTCCCGACCTTCGGCGATGAGGAAAATGACCTTCCCGTTCTTGCCCGGCACAGGCTTCAGGGAGAAATCGAAGTAGTGGGGGTCGCCTTCCGACGAGATATGGGTCGCCTCGAAACGCACGAGCCTGCCGCGCGCCGCCTCTCTCACGGCATCCCGCAGGGTGTTGATCAGTTTCCTGGAATGGGACCACCATGGCGTCAACCAGAACTTTCGGCCCGCGACGTCCTCTTCCCGGGCCTTGATGAACAGAAGGGCGGCCCTGTTGACCTCCAGGACATCGCCGCCAGGCGTCAGCAGCCCCATGAACTGAAGGGTATGGTCAAATATCGCGCGAAATCTTCGCTCCTCCTCAGGAAGGGCCTTCTCTGACCTTTTGTTCCCGGTTGTATCACACATGGTTCCGGTGCATACCTCCATCCTGGCACGCCGTCACGACACGGTTGGAATCTTATTATATAATGGTCGGCCGGTACAACATTTTACTTAAAGGGAGCCCGTCCGGCTGTCACAGACAAGGTGCCCGGCGGCTGGTCTCCGACCGCAGTATTACTAATTAATCATACGTATTCCATAGCAAGTTATTTGCTATAGCATTCTTCTGACTTTTTGCATACAATTACGAATCACAACGGCAAGGAACCAGTAAGGGCGCAATGGAAGGCTCCGGGTGTCAGAAGGACAGGGGTTCCTTTCGATCGGGGTACTTGAAGACAGGCAGTCCCATCACCGACGAGAAGAACGATCACGTCGGGCCGTCTGACCCCTTTGACCCAAAGTGATGCCGGGATACCTGGCGAGAGGACTCCGGCACATCAGGTTCGCCCGCAAGCAGAACAGATGAAATTCGCTGCAATGAAAGCAGAATATCGCGTGTACTCGAGAGGACGTGTTTCTTGAGCCAAGACCACTACCGTTCCCTCGTAGACCTGAGTCCTGACATTATCTACCGTCTGGACAGGGACGGGCGGATACTTTTCATCTCCAATGCCGTCAGGCAACTCGGCTACGACCCCGAGGAGCTTACCGGAAAGCCCTTCGAAAACATCGTCCACCCCGAGGACCGCAGGAAGGGGCCGGTCCATTTTGTGGAAAGACGCGTTGGCTCGAGGTCCATGCGAAGGTTGGAGATGCGCCTCGTGAAGAAGAACAAGGGGGTCCAGGACTATTCCCTCGCACAGGTCACTGTCGAGGTCACCGCCAGGGGAAAATGGGACGTCTCCGATCACGACATATCAACCCCGCGAAAACGTTTCCTTTATTCCCAGGGCGTCGCCCGGGACGTCACGGAACGCAAGCGCATGGAGGAAGAACGCGAGAAGCTCATCGTGGAACTCAAGGAGGCCCTGCTCAGGGTCAGGACCCTGAGCGGCCTTCTGCCCATATGCAGTTCCTGCAAGAAGATCCGCGATGACGAGGGGCGCTGGCAGCCGCTGGAAGACTATATACGGGACCATTCCGAAGCCGAGTTCACCCACACCATTTGTCCGGAATGCGCAAAGAAGACGTATCCAAACTACTTCAAATGAGACGGCCCCATTATTTGTCGCATTTCACGTCAGAGGGATCTGCGGCACGAGAAGCGGGGAGGGAGGCACCATCAGGCAGCGCGAGGAGTTGTATCGGAAGCTGATCGGAACAGGGGACATAGGTTTCGTGGTCCTCAACGAGAAAGGTGTCGTTGTAGAGGCGAATACGAAATACGCCCGCCTTGCAGGCCGTCGCGATATCGATCATGTACTCGGAAAGAGCATTCTCGACTGGACCGCGCAACACGATCGGGACAGGCTTTCCCGTGAACTCGCCGGATGCCTGAAGAAAGGTTTTGCCAGAAGCGTCGAGATCGACCACACGGACGGGCAGGGCGGGACCACGCCTGTCGAGATGAACGTCACGTGCATCGGCACCGGCTCCGGGAAGGATCTTGTCGCGTTCTGCCGTGATGCGCCGAAACAGGGACACATGGCCGGAAGGCCCCGTCGGGGTACCGACGGGCCGGGGGGTTTCACGCAGATCGTCCCCTTCGAACTGGGAAGGTCTTTCTTCACCGTCCTCGAGAACCTGCCCCTCGGTATCATACTTGCCGACCGTTCCGGGACCGGCAGGTATGTCAACCGGCAGTTCACCGGCATCACCGGCTACACCCTCGATGATGTGCCTACTGAAAAGGATTGGGCTGTCCGGGCGTACCCCGACCAACAACTCCGGAAGAAGGTGGTTGAGGCCTGGAAGAAGAACCGTTCCCCGGGAGACACCTATGAGGCCGGGCAGCGCTCGATCGCCTGCAAGAACGGACGGGAGAAGGTCATATCGCTGCGGGCAACCAGCCTCGAGGAGCTCACCATCATAACCCTGACCGACGCAACGGAACAGAGGCAGATAGAATCGGCTCTCAGGCACAACGAGGACAGGTACCGAACCATATACGAGAATGCCATCGAAGGCACCTTCCGGGCGGCGCCGGACGGTCGTTTCATGAGTGCAAACCCGTCGCACGCAAGAATGCTCGGGTATGATACGTCGGAGGACATGGTCCGGGACATCACCAGCATAGGACGGCAGCTCTTCCTGGAACCGGAGAGCCACCGGCAATTCCGGGAGACCCTGCAAACACATGGCGTCGTCGAAAAGTTCGAGACCCGGCTGCGCCGCAGGGACGGCGGCACGATATGGGTTTCTCTCAACGCCCGGACGGAGCGGAACAGCGCGGGCGAGATCGTTTACTACGAAGGGACCGCGGAAGACATCACGGACCGGAAGCTGATGGAAGATGAGAAGAGGCAGCTCGAAGCGCGGCTTCGCCAATCGGAGAAGATGGAGGCCATCGGCAAGCTGGCCGGAGGCATCGCCCACGATTTCAACAACATCCTCGAGGTCCTTCTCGGGCACTGCGGCATTCTGAAGATGCAGGTCCCGAAGGACGGTCCGCTGCAGGAACGCGTAAGACGGATCGCCGACACGATCGAGAAGGCATCGAGCTTCACAAAGAGCCTGCTCGCCTTCAGCAGGAAACAGGACGTCGTGCTCAAACCTGTGGCGATCAACGCCATGGTCCGGAAGAGCGTGCGCATCCTGGAAGGGTTGCTGCCGAAGACCATAAGCCTCGACATGGCGCTCGCAGGAGGGGACGTGACGGTCCTCGCGGATATATCAAAGATCGACCAGGTCCTGCTGAACCTCGTCGCCAACGCCCGCGACGCCATGCCGCAGGGCGGCAGGATCACCATACGGTCGAGAACGGTCAACCTCGACGAGGATTTCCGGAGGCTGCACGGTTACGGCACCCCCGGCAGGTACGTCCTCATCACCGTGACCGATACGGGAGAAGGCATTGACAACGAGGCAATCCACAGGATATTCGAACCCTTCTATACGAAAAAGAAGGCGGGAAAGGGAACGGGCCTCGGCCTTGCCATCGTCTACGGCATAGTGAAGCAGCACAACGGATACATCAACGTCTCCAGCAGACCGAACGGGGGAACGACCTTCAACATCTATCTGCCGGCGGCAGAGGTACAGAAGCACGCGTGATCGATGGATGACGGCACCCGGCATTCTTCAGGCCGGGGGTAGCGGCATCCGACGGCCGCCCCAGGGGACGTCCCGGCCATAACCCAGCGAGCATAGCATTCTTAATGCAGCGATATTAAAGGAACATATCGGTATGCTCTTGACAGATGGTTTTTCGCCCGTGGTAATATTCACTTATACGGTCATTCGGTCTTCCCGGAAAATTTCAGACGTTACCACGGGGAATGCCATGAATGGGTCACGACGATCTTTTTTCTTACCTTCCACATACATGCTGCGCATCTGTCTTTGTCCGTCGATTCGATCAGGCACAGCGCTTGATCATATCAAGGAAAAGGGTATTTCATCAGGCTGAGTTGCGCGATCAGCATCGCCGTCAAAAGCATCCAGGATAGAGATCGGTTGCCAGGGATCACTGAGGCTGCGGTCACACGCAGGGTCGGCGCGATGCGTCTTGCCGTTTCAGGGAGGACGAGGATGAGATCATTCAATCAAACAGTGACGTTCCTCGGAGACGTTGGAGATGTGGATGTCAGGGGACGCTCTTTCAAGCTTCGCCTTCGTTCCGGGGATGATATCGATGTCTCCGTGGGACCCGAGACCGGTTGCAGGGTCTTGAGCAACCTTGACGGCGTGGACACCGACCGCGTGCCGGAACCACAGGGCGGCCCGGCGAAGGACGGTGTCGCATACAAGATCAGGAAGTATGTGCGCCAGGGAGACCGTATCTATGTTCAGGGCGTTTTCCAGAGGGCCGGCAACAGGCTGCACTACACGGCCACCAGGATAACCCTTCTCCATCACAAACCGGGTGAATTCCTCTTCGAACAGCACACCCACTGGTGGCTCTCCCAGATCAGCGTGATGGCCGATGAGTGGCTCCAGGACCTTTTCGGCGACAGCCGCGACTACCGGGCAAGCGATTTCTCGAGCCTCTATCGGAGCAACCTGAACATCTACGGCGGCGGAACGGACGAGGAAATACAGCTCATGGCCACGCTCTCGAGATTCATCTACGGACTCTCGTCCGCCTATCTCCTCCTCGGCGACCGGCGCTACCTCGACGCGGCAAGGGCGGGAGTGGACTTCCAGAGGACCGCGTTCCGGTCCCTGAGCCATGATGGCAGAACGATCCTCTGGAGCTATGGACGGAAGAGGCTGGTGCACGGCACGCTGACGCTGGTCGCGTCCCGGAACCCCGGCGAGGAGAACACGATACCCATCTACGAGCAGATCTACGCTCTGGCCGGTCTCAGTCAGTACTTCCGCATCACCGGTGACATGGAGGTTCTCGACGATATCAAGCGAACAGTGCGTGCCTTCGACACCTTCTTCCTCGACAACGGCAGGTCAGATTCTCACCTCAACCGCAGTAAAGGGTACTTCAGCCACATCGACCCCGTTACCATGGACCCCGGCAATGACAAACTGGGGCAGAACAAGCTACAGAAGAATTGGAATTCCATCGGCGATCACATCCCGGCCTACCTGATCAACGTACTGCTGGCGCTCGACCCCGTTCCCCGCAACGCATGCCAGGAGATCGAGGAATTCGTGGCCGACTGCAAGGACATGCTCGATTCTCTCACCAGGATTATCGTCGAGCACTTCCCCGACAGAACATCGCCCTATGTGAACGAACGCTTTGATGCGAATTGGAAACCCAATCATTCCTGGGGATGGCAGCAGAATCGAGCCATCGTGGGCCACAACCTCAAGATAGCCTGGAATTTGACCAGGGTTGCCAATTATTACATGTGCCAGGGTAGGACGAAAGAGGCCGAGGCGGCGATGACCGTGGCGAAACAACTCGGCAACGCGATGGTGAAAAACGGTCTTGACCCGCTGCGCGGCGGCTGCTTTGATGCCGTTGAGCGCAATCCGGGCAACCACCTGCCTGTTGAATTCGTGTGGGGCAACCACAAGGATTTCTGGCAGCAGGAGCAGGGTATCCTGGCGTACCTGGTGCTGTTCGGCTACACGCACAAACGGAATTACCTCAATTATTACCGCGATATGAGTGCGTGGTGGAACATGTTCCAGCTCGACCGTGATAATCGCGGCGTCTTCTTCCGGGTCAACGACAACGGGGACCCCTTCATCTCGGGCAGGGGAATGGCGGGGTCTGACATAGCGGGGTACCATTCCTTCGAACTGAACTATCTCGCGCACATCTATATTCGTACCTACGTCACCTGCCCGCAGACCAGCGAGGCCCATTTCTGCCTCTATTTTCGCCCTTCCGTCAAGGACAACGTGCAGTCCCTCAATGTCCTGCCCGACTTCTTCCGGCCCGACACCCTTCAGATCGTCGGCATCAAGGTGAACGGAGCAGCACGCGAGTATGTCGCCCACAACAGGTTCCAGATCCCCATCGAACCGGAGGACCTCGGAAAAGAGGTATGTGTGGAGTTCTATTCCCACCGGTGCAGAAAAGGAGGTGCGTGATGGCCGAATTCGATCTGAACGGGAAGAAGGTTGCCGTTCTGGTGGAGAACCAGTACATTCCCGAGGAGATCAGGACATACCGGCAGCGTTTCGGGTTGTACGACGCTGAGGTCCATTTCATGTCCAATCTCTGGGGTCAGCCGTCGATGACGTTCGTCAGCGAGGTCGAACAGCAGGGGCAAACACCCGAGGTGTTCACGGTGAACATCGACTTCCGGGATGTCGTGCTCGAGGAGTATGCCGCCGTCATCATCGCGGCGAACTACGTCAGCGTCCGCCTGCGCTACTTCCAGCCGCCCGCGGACCCCGCCTCCGGTCCCGCCCCGATATCTCCCGACATGGTGAGGCTTTCGCCCGCCGTACAGTTCTTTGCCCGCGCCATGCGCAACACCTCGATGATCAAAGGCGCCCTGTGCCACGGGCTGTGGCTGCTCACGCCTATGCCGGAACTGCTTGCCGGCCGGAAGGTCATCTGCCACGAGGTCGTCCTTTCCGATATCGCCAACGCGGGCGCGCTGTACACGCCAAGCCCGTCGAACGTGGTCGTGGACAGAGACCTCGTAACGGGCAGAACATATCATGAAGCAGAGGAACTGGTCGACCGGATAGCGGAGCTCATCGCCGCAGGCCACGTCGGTGCGGCGCCAGGCACCGCCGGACCACCGGCCAGGGAGACAGGGAAAGACCGCAATGTTCTCATCGTGGTCTCGGGCAAGGGATACTGGGGGGAAGAACTCATCGGGCCCATGGAGGTTCTCGACGAGGCAGGATACACGATGGCATTCGTGACGCCCGACGGCAGGCGGCCCGTCGCCCTGCCTCCCAGCTACGACGAGAACTACATCGACCCGGCCCTCGGCCGGCCCGTCACATCCCCGACGGTTGCGGCAAAGGTCCGCGAACTGGACCGCACGGGAGAGCCGCGGAACCCATACTCGCGCATGCTTGACAGCCCGGCTGACCTGAGGACGATGATGCCCGAGCGTCCTTACATCTGCCACCCGGCGTTCGTGCATGCCCTCGAGGCGTACTACGGCGAGCGCGATCGCGCCTGGCGCGATCTCGAAAGTTTCGACGCCCTCCTCCTCGTAGGCGGCAGCGGACCCGTCGTGGACATGGTCAACAACCAGCGCGTTCACGACCTCATCCTCGGATTCTACTACCAGGGCAAGCCGATCGCCGCCGAGTGCTATGCCATCGGGTGTTTGGCCTTCGCCCGGGAGATAACGGGCCGTGATTGCATCCTTCGGGGCAGGACCGTTACGGGGCACTGCCTCGAATACGACTACAAGGCCTTCTGGGGCTGGATCGATTACAGTTTTGGGGCGGCGCCCTATCCCCAGGAGTATCTTCTCAGGGACGCCGTGGGCCCCGATGGGCTGTTTCTCGGTAATTTCGGCCGTGACACGTCGACGATCGTCGATTACCCCTTCATAACCGGCCGGTCCACCTCTGACGGCTACCCGGTGGGAAGGGCGCTCGTGGACGTCCTCGAGCACGGCGCGCGGCGCATGGGCTGGTGAGAACATATCCCGGGGAAGGAGAGCGCACATGACGACGGTGACTGCAAGCAACGCCCTCTTGCAGCAGATGCTGCAGGACGGCATAGAGGTGGTCTTCGGCAATCCCGGCACCACGGAAGAAAGCTTCCTCGACGCCCTGACGGATTTCCCGCGGATGAGGTACGTGACGGGCCTTCAGGAGTCCATCGTCGTCGCGATGGCGGACGGGTTCGCGCGGGTGACGGGAAAGCCCGGAGTCATTCAGATCCACTCCGCAGTGGGCCTGGGAAACGCCATGGCCATGCTCTACCAGGCACACCGGAGCTTCACGCCCCTTGTCGCCTTTCTCTGTGAGGTGTCCCTGGCCGACGAGGGGTATGACGGTTTTCTCTGTGGTGACGTGGTGGAAATGGCGAGACCCGTCACGAAATGGTCGGCCAGGGTGACCGATCCAAACCAGCTCCTTCGCCTGTGGCGCCGGGCCGTGAAGGTGGCCCTCACTCCGCCCCGGGGGCCGGTCTTCCTGTCGTTCCCGATGGACATCCTGGATGCTGCGATAGAACCCGACATCCGGCCTCTCACCATCGTCGACTGGCACTCTGCGCCGTCGAGCGGTACCGTCGATGCCATCGCCGGATACCTCATCAAGGCCGCCGACCCTTTGATCCTCATCGGTGACGGCGTCGCGCTGGCAAATGCCCGGGACGAGGTGAGGCGGCTTTCCGAACTCATCGCCGCGCCCGTCTACGGCGTGGATTACGCCGACCCGAACGCCTCTTTCCGCGACCCCCTGTTCATGGGCCTCATCGGCCACACATTCGGAGCGCAGACAATGCGGATCACGTCGGAGAAGGACGTGGTCCTTTCCGTCGGCACCCCGCTGTTCCCGGAGCTCTTCCCCTTTCACGGCCCCTACTTCAGGGAAGGGGCCAAACTCATCCAGATCGACACGAACCCGTGGGAACTGGGAAAAAACTTCCATGCCGACGTGGCTGTAGAGGCCGATCCAAAGCAGGCCCTGTCCGCCATCATCGATGCGGTAAACGGCCGACTTGAGGGAACTGACATGTCCGCCATCGCCTCCCGGCGCGAAAAATGGGTCCGCCGCAAACAGGAGATGCGCGAGACCCGCCAGCGATCACTTTCTTCAACACACAACAAGGGTGTCTTCTCGGTCTCGGAGATGTGCCAGGCCATAGCGGAGTCGATCCCCCCCGGCACCCTCGTCTTCGACGAGTTCATCACCTCAACGGACGAGCTGATCCACTACCTGCAGCCTGACGGGGACGGCTCATACTACCTGGGCAGGGGCGGATGCATCGGCGTTGGGATACCCGGGGCCATCGGGGCGAAGGTTGCGCTGCCCGATCGGCCCGTGCTGTCGACCTCGGGGGACGGCTCGGCGCTGTTCGTGATACAGGCCCTCTGGACCGCCGTGAATCAGAAGCTCGATATGGTGTTTGTCATAGCCAACAACCATGCCTACCGGATATTGAAGGTCAATCTGCTCCACTACTGGGCCGACAGGAAGGTGCAGGCAAGGGCTTTCCCTTATATGGACCTCACGGACCCGAAGGTCAATTTCACCGCGATCGCCGAGGGATTCGGCGCAAAGGGGCAGAAGGCGACGGACGCGCAGGAACTGTCGGAGGCCCTCACGAGGGCCTTTCGGACCAGAGGGGTGCATGTGATCGATGTCGAGGTCGACGGCTCGGTGACCGAAGAAACCCGGGACCTCATCCGCGCCCATTCGCCTTGATATGTCTGCGGCCGGAGAGCGCAAGGGAAAGGGAGGTGACCCATGGCTCCACTATCGGTGAACATAACCTATCATGTCGGTCTTGTGGGACAGATATTCCGCAATGCCCGGCTGGTCGGAAGCTGGGACAGCAGCGGCATGTATTCCGACACGTGGACGGAAGTTCCCATGGCCGAGGGACGCTCGGAGTCGGGCGGCCAGGTGTTCAGGGCCACCGTTCAGCTGAGTGAGGGTCAGAGAGGATGGCGGTTCCGCTGGGGGGTTCTCCTTGACACCCCCGGTGGTGCGAACAGGTGGGGAATCGCCACGGAGGTGAACGATCGAAACTCAACCTACCGACATCGGGAGTTCACACTCACCGCGCCGGGCCAGGTCGAGGAATACCACCTCACCCACTGCAGGCGGCTGGGGGCCAACAAGCACCTCGTGCAGGGACAGAACGATCCGGGCATCCGTTTCGCGGTGTGGGCACCCAACGCGCAGGCGGTGGAGATGGTCCGCGGCGATATCGCGTCGGGATACATCGCGGACGACGGGTATGGCGCAACAAGCTCCCCCGGGGGCTTCCCCATGGTCAAAGACGCCGCTTCGGGCATCTGGTGGATCGACCCGACCATGTCGCAGGGTCTCGCGAGGTTCTCGGATTTCGACCACACCCCTTACATGTTCCGCATAACAAGGGACGATGGGACCGTCGCTTTTCGCACGGACCTCTGTTCACGCTGCCAGATCGGGAGCGGCAGGTTCGACCCCAAGGGTGGCCATTACACCGGGTCGCGCCAGGACCTTGACGGCTCCGTGAGCTGCTCCGTGGTGATCGACCCCGAGCGGGTCATGGCCGTTTTCGACGAACCCTTTCCCCAGACACAATGGCTTGACGCGGATGAATTCTGGAGGGGAGAGTTCGATCCGTTAAGGCCGGTGCCCGCGCGGATGGAAGACCTCGTCATATACGAGATGCATGTCGGCGGATTGGGCGCCGGCAGGACGGATGCCAGTGGAAACCCCCTTCCCGGAACACTCGGGGACGCCATCGGGATGCTGGACTACCTCGTCGATCTGGGGGTCAATGCGGTGGAACTGCTCCCCATGGCCGAGTTCGAGGGATGGGCCACGTGGGGCTACGGGACGTCCCATTTCTCCACCGTCGAGTTCTCCGGCGGCGGGCGCGATCATTACAAGTACTTCGTCCGGGAGTGTCATCGCCGCGGGATAGCCGTGATCCAGGACGTCGTCTACAATCACTACATCCGCGAGGCCGAAAGGGCTGAATGGATGTACGACGCCGGCACGCCCGAGAAGAACATCTACTACTGGTACGAGGGACGCAGCGAACATTACGCCCGGGCCGACGGCGGATACATCGATAACATGTCGACCGGGTTCGCTCCCCGCTACTGGGAGGAGATGGTCCGGAAGCTGTTCATCAGCAGCGCGGCCGCCCTTGTCCGTGAATTCCATGTCGACGGTCTTCGCGTCGACCAGACGACGTCGATCCACGGCTACGCCGTCCTCCATGCCAACGGGGCGCCTGCCGACGACGCACGCATCTTCGGCCAGAAGTTCCTCCGGGAGTTGACGCGCACGCTGAAGCTCATCCGGCCAAGCGTCATGTTGATGGCCGAGGACCACTCGGAAGGAGACTTCCGCACCCGCATCACCCTGTCTCCCGACAACGGGGGATTGGGATTCGATTCCGTCTGGTACGCCGCTTTCTATCACCACCTCGTCGGCGATGCCGACAACAGGGGCCCTTCCGACGCTCGCCTCCTGAAAACCGCGGGGATGGGCGACAGCGGGCCTCTGGCAATGAACTACTTCGCCGGTGCGCTGGCGTACGCCGGGAATCACTCCGTCGTGTACCACGAATCGCATGACGAGGCGGGCAACAGCGGCGGTACGCACCGCACCATCGTGGTTGCCGTCGACCGTGCCGCCCTGGTGGGAGAGACGCGAAGGTATGCGGAAGCGAGGAGCAGGCTCGTCGCAGGGCTGTCCCTCCTGTCGCCGGGGACCCCCATGTTCTTCATGGGCGAGGAGGCGGCTTTTCAGAATGATTACTCCTACAACGGCTTTCTGAACCAGAGACAGGACTTTGCCGCCGAACGCAACGGGAACGGGCGGAACATGTTCCGCTTCTACCAGGACCTGATCAAGAATTGCCGCAGGAGCGTTGCGGCGCGGTCCCCCAACATCGATGTGCTTCACGTGCACAACGACAACCGGGTCATCATCTTCCACAGGTTCCACGGCACCGAACACCTGCTGGTGTTCGCGAGCTTCAACAACACGCCGTTCTCCAACGGGTATCGCGTGAGCGCCGAGAGGGTGCCGGACGCCCGATGGCGGGAGGTCTTCAACAGCGACTCTTCCTACTATGGCGGCAACAACGTCGGGAACGGGACAAGGGACATCTACGCCGAGTGGGGAGGCATCAACGTGGTCATACCGGCGAATGGATTCATCGTCCTCAGGAATGCCTGACGGTGATGAGGACAGGGGCCCTTCGCGCGGGCGGAAGGCCCTCAAACACAGGCGAGGTGACCATGGCGGAAGCAGAGTCTCCCGAGAAGGATGCGCAAAGGGAATCCGTTCTCGGTTCAAACGTGAGTGACCGGCCGACGCGAGACGACAGCCTTGGGTTCAAACCTTACGTCGCTGCCATAAAGGACTTCCTGACCAATGACAGCACCAGGGGGCCCCTGACACTGTCCGTTGAGGGAGAGTGGGGCACGGGAAAGTCCTCCTTCATGCAGCAACTGGCCGCGGCGCTCGGCGAAGGCCATGGGAAGGTGGTTGAATTCAACGCCTGGCGACATGAGAAGTTCGATGCCCTCTGGGCGGCTTTCGTGTTGAAGTTCGTCGAGGACCTGTCCCGGCAGATGTCATGGCCGCGTCGATGGTTGGCCGAATTGAGACTGGCCTGGATCCGGTATGACTGGAAGGCGGGCTGGTTCAACTCGCTTCTCTTTCTGACCGGAGCGGCCTTCTTTGCGCTCGCGATCGGGCTGACGGTCATCTACCTCACGACCGGTGGATGGCAGAACATCCTGAGGCTGGCACGGTCCGGAGACATCCTGAAGGCGATCGGGCTTACAGGGGGATTCGCGGGGTCTGTCGTATCCTTTCTCTACATCCTGAAGAAGGCCCTCAGCCTTGCCGTCACCCCTTTGACGATCGACCTCCGCAAGTATCTGGATATGCCCGATTACAGGGGCAACTGCTCTTTCATTGAAAGATTCCATCGCGATTTCAGCAGGGTGGTGAAGATATACGCGGGCCGGGGGAAGAAGGTATTCGTGCTCATCGATGACCTGGACCGCTGTGAAGTGCCGAGGGCGGCAGAGCTGATGCAGGCCATTAACCTCATGATCTCGGATACTTCTGAACTGTTCTTCATTATCGGTATGGACAGGGAGAAGATCGCGGCCGGGCTTGCTGTAAAGTTTGAAAAACTGCTGCCCTATCTTGCCTCCAGGGAAACGCCGGGTCGAGACGAGGCCCGTGAAGCCCCCGATCCCCTGTCCGGCCTTGAATACGGCTACAACTTCGTCGAGAAGTTCATCCAGTTGCCGTTCCTCGTCCCTCAGCCCTCCCGCGAGAACTTCAGGAGATTCATAAGCACCCTAGATGGCGGACCTGGCGGCCTTCAAGGTCCCGACGAAGAAGCCGTCAGCGAACGTCCGGACCTCGTGGAGATCCTGAACGACAGGGACTCTCCCAGGTTCAAGAATATCGTCCTAACCGTCGCACCCGCGCTGGATTTCAACCCGCGAAGGATAAAACAGTTCGTCAACCTCTTTAGATTGAAGGCCCATATTGCCAGCAGGACCGGCCTGTTCGCCCGGCCCGACCCGGGCTCCCCTTATGTGCCGCTCACCCTGGAGAGATTGGGGAAATTCGTCGCCCTCATGTTGCGCTGGCCCCTGCTTGCCAGCGACCTCGCCGCGGACCGCACGCTTCTGGACATTCTCCAGCGGATAGCGTGGGGCGAGACAGAGACCACCACCTCCCGATGGGCCTCGAAACCAAAGCTTATCGGGCTGCTCCGGGAAGGGTTCGAGATGCGGGAGGACAACGACGGCCGACAGGTGGTCGTGGACCCGGCCGGTGCCCCGGGTAATATATATTCCGTACTGGGCATGGACATCGAGAAACTGCTGCAGGTATCTCCCCTGAGAAAACAGGGAACGGTCAAGGATATGCGTGCCGGGAAAGAAGAAGTTCCTTCGTACCAATCTGTGGAACCCTCTGATATCGACCGCGGATCCTTTCGCGAGGATTATGGCTACGAGGCGGAGTTCGAGGAGAAGCGCAAGATGAAGTGAGGCGATCCCCTGTCGGGAGACACGGCAGCGGACGACATGCCGGGCAAGTCCGCGGCGGGCGCACCCTTCGGTCCCGGGACCCGGGACCCGCTGCTGCTGCCGCGGGAACCCGGCGGACGGGGAGATCTCATTACGGATTGATAGTTTCTCCTGCCTGTGTTATTTCTATCCCATGCCGAAAAGGACGGAACGCCCCCGGGGAAAGGGGGCAGATGCCGAGCGGGTAAGACTCGATGAGGCCCGGGAGGGGAAAGCTCCGTGGAAGAAATGGGGGCCCTACCTCAGCGAACGCCAGTGGGGGACCGTCCGGGAGGACTACAGTGATTCCGGGGACGCCTGGAACTACTTTTCCCATGACCAGGCCCGATCCCGCGCGTACCGCTGGGGAGAGGACGGGCTCGGCGGTATCTGCGACGACAGGCAGGTCCTCTGTTTCGCTCTCGCCCTGTGGAACGGCAGGGATCCCATACTGAAGGAACGCCTCTTCGGCCTCACCAACACGGAGGGCAACCACGGTGAGGACGTCAAGGAATACTATTTCTACCTCGACAGCACCCCGACGCACTCGTACATGAAATTCCTCTACAAGTATCCGCAGGCGGCCTACCCTTACCCGGACCTCGTTGAGACGAACGCCAGGCGTTCCCGGGAAGAGATGGAGTACGAGCTTATCGACACGGGGGTCTTCGACGGTGACCGCTACTTCGATGTCTTCGTCGAATACGCCAAGGCGGCCCCGGAGGACATCCTCATCAGGATAACCGCCTGCAACCGGGGACCTGAAGCGGCATCCGTCGATGTCCTGCCCACCCTGTGGTTCCGCAACACCTGGTCATGGCCGGAGGGCGGCCCAAGACCCTCCCTTTCCCGCGCCGGGGGGAAGAAGCACCAGGCTGTCCTCGCCCGTCACGCCGGCGCGCTGGCCCGGCAAACCCCGGGGGATCACATCCTGCGCTGCGACGGCGAACCGGAGCTCCTCTTCACGGAGAACGAAACGAACACCGCGCGCGTATTCGGCACGCCGAACCCCGGCGCGTTCCTCAAAGACGGCATCAACGACTGCGTCGTCGGGGGCAGGCGCGATGCGGTGAATCCCGAAGGTACGGGGACGAAGGTGTCCGCCCGCTACCGTCTCCACGTCGGCGCGGGGGAAAGCGCCGTCGTCAAACTGCGGCTCTCTGCCGCACCCGCCGCCGTGGGTGGTGATGACTTCGGCGCCGCCTTCGACGGGGTCTTTGCGGCGCGCCTTCGCGAGGCCGATCTGTTTTACCGGTCCGTCATCCCGGAAAGCTCGGGAGAGGATGCAGCCAACGTGATGCGCCAGGCCCTCGCGGGCATGATGTGGAGCAAACAGTACTACTTCTTCGACGTCAGCCACTGGCTCAAGGAACACCACGCGCATCCCCTCGCCGGTCAGGACCGCCCCTCAAGGAACAGGGAATGGTTCCACATGCTGGGGGAGCACATCATCTCCATGCCCGACACCTGGGAGTACCCCTGGTTCGCCGCCTGGGACCTGGCGTTCCATTCCATTCCCCTTGCCCTGGTGGATACCGACTTTGCCCGGGAACAGCTCGACCTCATGCTCGATCCCGGCTACCTCCATCCCGGCGGTCAGGTCCCCGCCTACGAGTGGAATTTCAGCGATGTGAACCCTCCCGTCCACGCCTGGGCGACGCTCTTCCTCTACCGGACCGAGCAGGCCCTCCACGGCAGGGGCGACATCGACTTTCTGAAGCGTTCCTTTGCAAGGCTCATGCTGAACTTCACCTGGTGGGTCAACCGCAAGGACCGCTTCGGCAGGAACGTCTTCGAAGGCGGTTTCCTGGGGCTCGACAACATCGGCGTCTTCGACAGGAGCGCGCCCCTTAGCGGCGGGGGGCACCTGGAACAGGCCGACAGCACGGGCTGGATGGCCTTCTTCTGCCAGAACATGGTCGAGATGAGCATGGAGCTCACCCTCTACGATCCCGTCTATGAAGACCTCCTCTACAAGTTCCTCGAGCATTTCCTGTGGATCGCCTCGGGGATCAACCGATCAGGTGACGACGCCATGTGGGATGAAGAGGACGGTTTCTACTATGATCTGATGCGGCTGCCCGACGGAAGCTCCCGGCGGCTCAAGGTGCGCTCCATGGTAGGGCTCATTCCGCTGTGCGCGGCGACGGTCATCGAGGCGGCCCACAGGGACCGGATACCCCACGTGAGCGACAGGCTGACGCGGCACCTCGAACGCATGCCGGAGCTGAGGGAAAGCATTCACGCCACCGGGCCGGGCAGACGGGGCGTCCTCGACCGCGGTATCCTCGCCCTCGTGAACGAAGAAAGGCTGCGGCGCATCCTCGCCCGGATGCTCGACGAGGAAGAGTTCCTGGGACCCTATGGGCTCAGGGCACTTTCGCGCCACCACCTCGCGCACCCTTATGTCATCCACGTGGACGGCGAAGAATACCGCGTCCAGTACACACCCGCCGAGTCGGACAGCGGAATGTTCGGGGGGAACTCCAACTGGCGCGGCCCCGTCTGGATGCCCGTCAACATCCTCATCATCCGGGCCCTCCTCCAGTACTACCGGTACTACGGCGACGGCTTCACCATCGAATGCCCCACGGGGTCCGGCAGGATGATGAACCTCTTCGAGGTGAGCCGGGAGATCTCCGGCCGCCTCACCCGCATATTCCTCCGCGACGACAACGGCAGGCGCCCCGTTTACGGCGGGACGGAGAAGTTCCAGACCGACCCGCACTGGCGGGACAATATCCTCTTCTATGAATATTTCCACGGCGACAACGGCGCGGGCCTCGGGGCAAGCCACCAGACCGGCTGGACCGGGATAGTGGCAAAGCTCATCCAGCTTTTCCATTCCGTCGACGCCCGGACGATGCTCGAATCCGACAGCTCGACGGTGTTCGTGAGGCAACCGTGAGGGAACGGGGGAAGACCCGGCACGTGGCCCCCAATCCTCTCATATACGAGATCAACACCTGGGTCTGGCTGGGCGAACTCGGCAGCAGGGCCGGGCGTCCCTTGACCCTCGCCTCCGTCCCGGACGAAGAGTGGGAGAGGATTGCGGCCCTCGGCTTCGATGCCGTCTGGCTCATGGGGGTCTGGGAGCGAAGCCCCGAAGGGCGGCGGATCTCCATGGAGAACGGCGGCCTTCTCGCCGATTTCCGGCGGGCCCTGCCCGACTTTACCGACGGGGACAACGTCGGCTCCCCGTACTGCGTGCGGCGCTACGTCGTCGATGCCCGCCTGGGAGGCCCCGAAGGGCTGGCCCGCGCGAGGGAGAAGCTCTCCCGCCTGGGCCTTGCGCTTATCCTCGATTTCGTCCCCAACCATGTGGCCCCCGATCATCCCTGGGTCATCGAGAATCCCGGCTACTTCATCGGGGGAAACGGGGAAGATCTCGCGGCCGACCCCGGGTCATTCGCGGACATGAACGGGAGGGTCTTCGCCCGCGGCCGTGACCCTTTCTTCCCGGCCTGGCCCGACGTGCTCCAGCTGAACGCCTTCGCCGCGGGCCTCCGTGCCGCGGCGGCGGCGACCGTCTCCGATATCGCCGGCCAGTGCGACGGGGTGCGCTGCGACATGGCGATGCTCCTCGTGAACTCCGTCTTCGCGAAGACCTGGGGAGGCCGTGCCGGACCCATCCCGGACAGGGAGTACTGGGCCGAGGTCATCCCCGCCGTCAGGAAAGAACATTCCCGATTCATCTTCATCGCCGAGGCCTACTGGGACACGGAGTGGGAACTGCAGCAGCAGGGGTTCGACCTGTGCTACGACAAGCGCCTCTATGACCGCTTAAGGCAGGACTCCGCCGAAAGCGTGCGCCTTCACCTCTGCGCGGACCTTGCCTACCAGGAGAAGCTCGTCAGGTTCATAGAGAACCACGACGAACCCCGCGCGGCGGCCGAGTTCCACCCCCGCAGGCACCGGACCGCGGCCCTTACCGCCCTGACGCTGCCGGGCGCGAGGCTCGTCCACGAAGGCCAGCTCGAGGGCAGACAGGTGCGTGTGCCCGTCTTTCTGGCGCGGCGCGTCGAGGAGGGGCCGGACCTTGAGATGCGGGCCTTCTACGAACGGCTCCTCGAGGCACTCCGGACAGGAAAGTTCACCCGGGGAGACTGGCGGCTGTGCGAATTGAGGGGCTGGCCGGACAACCAGAGCTGCAGGAACCTGGTATCGTGGTGCTGGCAGAGCGGCCCGTCCCGGTGCCTCGTCGTGGTGAACCTCTCCGAGACGCCCTCGCAGGGCCTCGTCGCCGTTCCCTGGGAAGACGCCGCCCGCAGGACCTGGCAACTCACCGATGTCTTCACCTCAAAGGTCTACGAGCGCACACTGAGCGGCGAAGGGCTCTACGTCGAACTTGAACCCTGGGGATACCACTTCCTCGAATGCCGGTAACCTCCCCCACCCCATCGCAGGCGTCTTTTTTTTCGTTGACCTCTCCCCACGATGGGACGAGAATGGAAGTGTGCAATTCCCATCTCGCGGGACAATGGCTCTCAAGTCCCGGAGAACATCAAGGAGGGCCGGGAATGAAGGTAGTTCGTTTCAAGAGTGCCGAAAGCTATGAGCCCGAGAAGGACTGGAAGCGGGTAAGCCTCTGCGCGGAAAAAGACATCTCCATCGAACACTTCGTGAAACCGCCGCATCATGCATCGCCGAACCACGACCACCCGAACTCGCAGGTGCTGATAGTCCTGAAGGGCAAGCTCACGATCACCACTGACAAGGAGGAAGAGACCCTGGACGAGGGCGACGCGGTCTACATCCCCGGGAACGAACCGCACGTTGTCACGAACCCCCTCGACGAACCGTCCGTCGGCATCGACATCTTCATCCCCGGACGGTCCTTTGACTTCTGGCTCAAGCGAAAGGCGTGACGGGGCGAGTCACAGGCAGTCCTTCCTTGGGGGGACTGAAGAAATCCAGCACCTGCCCGGGCTCGACGATCTCGATGCGGTGCTCGGTATCGCGGGGTATGGTGTATGAATCGCCGGGGCCTATCTCCCGGCGGCCCTGAGGCTCTTTATCACCGCACCCCCGACGTCGGGGGTGCGCGCGGTTCCGCCGAGGTCGGGCGTCAAGGTCTTCCCCTCCACCAGCACACTTTCAATGGAGTCGAGCACCCTCTTGCCCCAGTCCTCGCGGCCGAGAAAGTCGAGCATCTGGCTTGCGGACCATATCGCGGCCAGCGGATTTGCTATCCCCTTCCCCGCTATGTCGGGCGCCGAGCCGTGGATGGGCTCGAACATGGAGGGAAATCTCCTTTCGGGGTTGATGTTCGCGCCCGCCGCGAGCCCCATCCCGCCTGCTATCGCGGCGCCGAGGTCGGTGAGTATGTCCCCGAAAAGGTTCGACGTGACCACGACCTCAAAGCGCCAGGGCTCCTTCACGAAGAACATGGCGGCCGCGTCCACGAGGTACGAGCGCGTCTCGACGTCGGGATACTCTTTCCCCACCAACGTGAACACCTCATCCCAGAAGACCATGGAATAGTTGAGGGCATTGCCTTTGCTTATGCTCGAGAGCGTCTTCCTCTCCCTCCGCGCAAGCTCGAAGGCGTAGCGGATGATCCTCTCCGTCCCCTTCCGGGAGAAGACCCCCGTCTGCAGGACCACCTCCCTGTCCGTGCCCCTGAAGAGCCTGTCGCCGGCCCCGGCGTATTCTCCCTCGCTGTTCTCGCGCACGACGATCATGTCGATATCTTCCCTCTTCACGTCCGCGAGCGGACAGGGAGCCCCCTTGAGGAGCTTCACCGGCCGGAGGTTCACGTACTGGTCGAATCCCTTCCGGATCCTCAGGAGCAGGTCCCACAGGGAGATATGGTCCGGGACGGACGGAGAGCCTACGGCGCCGAGGTAGATCGCGTCGAACTTCGCGAGCCTTTCCATCCCGTCATCGTCCATCGCCTTGCCGTGTCTCATGTAATGCCCGCAGCCCCAGGGAAAATGCTCGAAGTCGAACCTCAACCCGCCGTCGAGTTCTTCCACCGTCTTCAGGACCTTGATCCCTTCGGCCAACACCTCGGGCCCTATCCCGTCGCCACCTATCACCGCTATCCTGTGGGTCTCGATGTCCCCCTCCTTCGTTGATACCCGGCTATCCGCGAAAGCACCGGTCTTTACACACCCCTATTGTACCGCCGGCATGTCCATCTTTCCACTGTTTGCGAATACGACCCCCATTGTCAGACCTTCCGGGTCATCCCGCCTTCCCGCGGATCTCCGGCAAAGACCCGTCTGGCCCCATTAAGGTCAGCACCCGTAAGAGCGCGAGAATTATGATACTTTGTCGTTCCGATATACTTCAAATGTGAGAACATTGTATACTTACAGGCGGTAAGTTGATGAAAGTATACTGGAGGTCCGCAATGAAACTTGCCTCAGGCTGGTCGACCAATTCCGACCCGGGGATGGCAGCAAAAGAAGCTTTCGGCAGAATGTCTGAGAAGCTCGGCACTCATCCGCATCTCATCCTTCTTCACAGTACCTGTGCCTATGACAACACCATTGTGCTGAAGCATCTCCGTTCACTTGCTCCGGCCGTACCCCTGCAGGGAGGAACGACGTGCCTCGGCGTTCTCACGGAGGAAGGTTTCCATGGGGACAACCAGTTCGGGCTCGGCCTTCTTGGCGTGTGCGATCCCGAAGGCGGCTATGGCGCCGGCATCGCCAGACAGGGGGACAATCCCGCGAAGGCTGCCGTATCGGCCCTTTCCCGGGCCCTCGAACAGGCCGGCAGACCGGGGGAACTGCCGGTGGCTGTCGTCATAACGAGCTGCCCAGGAAACGAGGAAACGACGATACGCGCCATCGAAGGCTACCTTGGAACGGACGTTCCCATCCTGGGAGGCACCTCCGCGGATAACGACATGACCGGTCAATGGCAGCAATTCGCCAACGACTCCGTTGTTCGCGATGGAGTCTCCGTGGCCGTCTTATTTCCCTCCGGGAATGTGAGCTATGCCTTTCACAGCGGTTACGAGCCCACCGGCCACGGGGGACGGGCGACCCGTGTCTCAGGCCGCGTTCTTCACGAGATAGACAGGCGGCCCGCCGCGGTGGTCTACAACGAATGGACGGACGGCCTGATCGCGGACACGCTGCCCGGGGGAGGCAGTCTCGTGCCCACGACGAGCTTTACACCCCTCGGCCAGCCCGTCGGGCAGGTAGGAGGGGTCACCTATCATAAGCTTTCCTACCCTACCGCTTCGCTCCCGGATAAGGGGCTGGAACTCTTCGCCGAGATCCAGCAGGGCTCTGAGGTCGTGCTGATGAAGGGCACCACCGCGAGCCTCGCCAGCAGGGCCGGGAGGGTGGCGAAGGCGGCGATCCACAATGCCCCCTTTTCCGGCAGCGAGACGGAGGGGGCGCTGATGCTCTTCTGCGCGGGGTGCATGCTCGTTGTCCGGGACCGGATGGACGAGATCGTCTCGGACCTGAAGGGCATCCTGCCAAACAAGTCCTTTCTCTGTTCATTCACACTGGGAGAGCAAGGGTGTTTCATCGGCGGAGAGAACCGCCATGGCAATCTGATGATTGCCACCCTCTTTCTGGGATCCAATAGGACGGGGTGACCTATGAGCACGTCGGAAGAACTGCGGGAGGCCCTGCTTGATCTCGAGGAGGCCCGGAAGAAGGAGGCGCTCCACCGGCGGATGGCCGAGGCGCTCCTCGAGGGGCTCCATGCCCTTGTCACCAGCAAGGATCCGAACACGATGTTCACCCGGCTCTTCGACGCCATGAAGGAACCACTGGAATTCGATTCGGCCTTTGTCCTCCTTCAGAACCACGACGGGGCCCTCGTGACGCTCACAACCTCCAGCTCCGTCTTCGCCCACAGGGTCTGGCGGCCCGGGGCCATGCTCGGAAGAGTCCTCGGGGGCCAGCCGGTGGCGGTGTTCGACACGCGTCTCGTCGAAGAATGGAACACTCAGCCGGAAGAGGTGCTCGGGGCCGCCCGCTCGGCGCTTCACTTCTCGATCCGAACGACAGACAGGAACGCCATCATGGTCTGCACTCATCCGGACCGGGCGCGTTTCTCCAAGAACCACGTGACCCTGGCACGGCGTTTCTCGATGCTGGCGACCCAGGCTTTGCAGAAGCTTGAATCCGACGAAAAGCTCGCCGATCTCGAGAAGCAACTGGAGACCCAAGCGAGCATTGCCGAACTGAACCGGCGCCTTGCGGAAAGTGAACAGAAGCTTTCCCGTGCAAAGAAGATGGAGGCCGTCGGGCTCCTCGCGGGGGGAGTGGCGCACGACCTGAACAACATCCTGACGGGCATCGTAAGCTATCCGGACCTCCTGCTCATGGACGAAGACATGCGTCCCGAGTACAGGGAGGCGATCGAGACTATCAGGGACGCGGGGCTCCGCGCAGCCGCGGTCGTCGACGACCTGTTGACGGTGGCAAAGGGCGCGGCCAGCCCCAGGGAACCTCTCAACCTGAACGCCGTTGTTGACGAATACCTGTTGTCGCCGGAACATCAGAGATTGTTTGAGGCCGACGACGGAGTCGTGATAGAGACAGAACTCGGAGGCGACCTGCTAAACATCATGGGTTCGCCCATCCACATAACCAAAGCCCTGATGAACCTGGCCTACAACGCCGTCGAGGCCCTGCAGGGAACAGAGGGCGGGCGGGTTCTGGTGAGAACGGAGAACAGGTACGTCGACAGGCCCCTCAAAGGCTACACGGAAGTGCGGGCAGGCGAGTACGCCGTCGTCTCCGTGCGTGACAACGGCAGCGGCATCTCGCCGGAGGACCTGGAGCGCATCTTCGAACCCTTCTACACCAGGAAGAGGATGGGCAGGAGCGGTACCGGACTCGGCCTCACCATCGTCTGGAACGTGATGCAGGACCACGGGGGCTACGTGGACGTGACGACGGGCGAGGGCGGAACGGAATTCCTCCTTTACTTCCCCGCCATCCGCGAAGCCCTGGCCGATGCCCCTTCGTTCCTGCGATTTGACGACTACAGGGGGAACGGCGAGACCGTCCTCGTCGTCGACGATCTCGAAGACCAGAGGAAGACCGCCTGCGCTATACTGAGAAAGCTCGGTTACGTGCCCCATTCGGCGGAAAGCGGCGAGAAGGCCCTGGAGTACCTCAGTGACCACTCCGTCAGCATCGTCCTTTTGGACATGATCATGGAACCGGGCATGAACGGCATGGAAACGTACAGGAGGATCAGCGCGATCCATCCCGGGCAGAAGGCCGTCATAGCAAGCGGTTATTCCATGAGCGAGGACGTCGTCGCGGCCCAGCACATGGGAGCGGGGATCTTCATCAAGAAACCATACACCATCGCAAAGCTGGGTCAGGCACTCAAGGAAGAACTGACGAAATAGACGATGGAGGGTTCACGGGGCAGGCTCATTTCTTCCCGGACTGGGCCCCATACAGTCTCGCGGCGCACTCGGGGCAGATACCATGGGAGAATTTTGCTTCCGACCGGTCCCTTATGTACGCCTCCATCTGTTCCCAATTGCCTTCATCGTTCCTTATCCTCTTGCATGTGGCGCAGATGGGGAGCAGCCCGCTTAATGTCTTGACCTGGGAAAGGGCCTCCTGAAGCTCGGCGATGAGTTTTTCCCGCTCCCCTTCCGCGACCTTGCGGTCTGATATGTCCGTCAGCAGGTTAAGTGTTGCCGGCCGGCCCCTCCACAGGATCGTGGTTGCGGACAGGAAAACCCAGATGAACGCGCCTTCGGGACCGATCAACCTGAAATCGTATGCGTCGGGGATGTTTTCGCCGGCGATCCGCCTCCTGTACTTCCCCATGACCATGTCCCTGTCGTCGGGCCAGATGAAATCGACGAAAGGTCTTCCTTCCAGGGTCCCTGCCGGTACGCCCGCGAGCTCGTGCATTCTTGGATTGGCGAAGACCAGGGTCTCGTCCTGCACGATGACGACCCCCTCGTTTGCCTTTTCGATGAGAGCCCGGTATTTCTCCTCGCTCTCCCTGAGCGCGGCCTCGGCCCGTTCACGTTCCTGTATCTCGGCTGTCAATGAAGCGTTGGCGAAGTTCAGCCCCTCCGTCCTTTCCTCCACCAGCACCTCCAGGTTGTCCTGATAACGGCGCAGTTCCCTTTCGGCCCTGTTCTTTTTGACCACTATGATCGACAGGAAAACTATGATGCCGAGGCAGAAGAGGACAACGCCGATGGCGGCGTGAACGGCATCGGCATGCCTCACGTAAAACGACACCGGTTTGTTGACAACGACGCTTCCGGCCGGCAGTTCGTCTTCCTTGATCCCGAAAGATTCGAGCTGTCTGAAATCGAAGGCGTACTGATTCGGACTCTTCCTGACCACGGGAATGTCTTTTTCGCCGTTCGCTATCCGCAGGGCCATCTGACCAGCCGTCTTCCCTTGGTAGAAACCATTGGTCAGCATTCCACCTGTAATGCCATGGCCCAGGTAGTACTCCCACATACTGTAGAGCGGAATCCCCACCTTCGCGATCTCCGGCGTGCTCGTCTCTATCGGTACCATCTCTCCCGCCGACGACCTGAACCTCCCCGTGAGCAGGATGACGTACTCATCCTTTCGCAGGCTCTTCAGGCGCCGGAGGAACGGTTCAAGCTCCGGGTCCTCGACTATCTCGAACTCGAATATGCCGTTGAACGCGGGGATGGCGCCTTCCAGCAGATGCCTGTTGGAGGCCCCCGTCGCGTTGGAGTTGACGGGAGCGATCACCTTGCGGGCCCTCGGGTGCAGCGCGTGGGCCACTTCCAGGGTGTCTTTTATGTCTATGTCTTCGACCACACCCGTGTAGGAACGCTTGCCCCTCAATCTCACGTCGGAAAAGTCGTTGATGCCGCAGAATACAACAGGCGTGGAGGGGAAGAGGTCTTCCCCCAGGTCCAGCATCAGGTCCAGGGCAGGATCGTCGGAGACGATGATCACGTCATATCGATGGCCCCTGAACTTGATGCGGAAGGATTTGCGCAGGTTGTCCAGGTACTCCGGCGTGGAGACCCTGCGCGCGTCCATGTATTCTATCCTCAGATCGTCGCCTCTATCGAGGACGGACCTCACCCCGGAGACGACGTCATCAGACCACTTAAACCCGTGGTGATAAGAATTGATAAGCAGGACCTTCGCGCCCTGCCGGGCACCCGCGACGTGAGGAAACAATAACGCAAACACGATGACCAGCGCACATGCGCACCAGATTGAATTGTTCGTACCGCGCCGGTTCACCATCTCATCGTCTCGTCTGTGCACCACCCCGCCGTAACGGCCTTCTCAATCAAGTCTATCGCATCTGCCATAAAAGGCAAATCACGAGGAGCACTCACCCCGGGGCAAAAGGGCCGTCATCGCCGTGTCCGGCGGAATCACCCGGAAGTCCTTATCCGTGACATGCTATGTTGGACATACATGGACCCATAGAGCTCCCTGAAGCCCCCGGGCCACTTTGGTTCTTGACAGAGGCGGTGTTTGTTTACTATATAATATGATTGCAACAATCTTAAAGAGGAGTGGGACAATGGAAGACGAGATAGCAAAAGTCAATCTGAAGGAATTCGAGAAGAAACCCGATGGTTCCTGGGTTTGTGTCCAGAACTCGGATATAACCATGAAAACCGGAAGGATAATCAGAGTACCGCCCGGCACCGTCTTTAAGAAAGGCACCAAGTTCGTGGGAATTGACATGGCGGAAGCGCTCGACAAGGTCCCTGCGAACTAGAGGACAATTGCCGCTTTAAATCCCGATGTGCCGTAGATTCAGAGGGTCTTGAAACAAGAGCTTTTCTTCAAGGCCCTTTTCCGAGCCCTGTCTGCCGTCGTACACTCGACAGGGAAACGGTGTTTTGCGTCCTTCGCCGCCCTGTTCCCGTTAACAGCGGAGGAGATATTTGCCATCATGAGGATCGCGCGCACGGAAAGGATGCCGGTCACACCGGTAATATCAGAGATATCCCAACGACATCATGAACCCCGGCAGGATCCGGGAATAGACCGGGGCGATCGGCACCGGCCAGGCTTCTCGTTCTTCTGTCATCGCTAACATATCAACATTACAGAACTATAATACTATTTTGTTGACAGAGCGCTTTCTGCCGGTGGTAGAATTCTATTGTATAGACACCTTGTCAATCCAGAAGATGTAACGCCTCATCACAGGGAATGGTATGAACGGATCGTCAAGCCCTTCTTTATTCCCTATCCCAGCGGATGCCCGCATCTGTCTTCACCCGCCGATCGACACAGACACACCCCGAGACCGCATCAAGGGAAGAGGTATTTCTTCAGACTGAGTTGCAGGATCAGCAACGCTGTCGAGAGCAGGAGACGGGGAGAAAACGACGGTCTGCCCCCAGACTGTTAAGCAGAGTCGCATGACAACTGAAGATTACCTTAAGCACAGCGCAGCAACCAAAGCGCATGGCACCACAGGAGGTGAGGCATGTTCTCAGTAAAGATAGCAACGTTTAACGCAGAGAACCCTTTTGCCCGTTTCCAATTCAAGAGGAATGTGAAGATCGAAAAGGTCATTCAGGATGGGTGGAACATTAACAGCGTCTATTTCTCCATCTTCAACGAGAAAGAAAAATCGATCACGGGAGAGACTATAAAGGCACTTGACGCTGATGTGACCGCCCTGCAAGAGGTGGAGAACCTCGATACCCTCAGGAAATTTCGCACCGACTACCTGGGAGGGAGAAAGAGCTATCCCTACACCCTCGTGGTGGACGGGAACGATCCAAGAAGGATCGATGTGGCGGTCATGAGCCGTTACCCCCTTGGCAATGTCCAGACCCACGCGGATGTCTGGTCAACAGAACTCAATTCTTACCTGTTCAGCCGTGACTGCCTTGTCGTCGATATCCAGCTGCCGGGAAACAATCCCATAACCCTCTTCGTGAATCATCTGAAATCCATGCTCGACAAGGATGATGCAGGCAACGGCAGGCGGAACACAAGGCACAAGAGAGAAGTCCAGTCTCAGGCGGCCTTCGATCCAGGTTGTGTTCTCCCTCATATAAAAGTATGATAGACGTGAACTTCCTGCTGCAACCATTTGCTGACAGTCTGCAACTTCACGAAAGGAGCCTTCTCGATGATGCGCAAATATGGGGCCGCTTCCCGGAACACGCTCTTGCTCTGTTCGCAGATCATGCTGTCTCAACTGTTCTGCATTGCATACCCCAATCGGGGGCGCAGGACATTCTGCCCCGACGGGAAGAGCCCTTTGGCGGAAAGATCGGCAGGACCGTCCCCATCGGTCTTATGGAAAACGATTTGCGGCCGACCATACACTTAGAAGCGCGGCGGCTGTGCGCAAAAACGTCGGAGGTATCCAATGAAAAGTTCCCGCTTTGTCAGAATTGTCCTCGTAGCGCTCTTTCTTTCTCTTCCCGGGATCGTGAGCAATGTGGCGGCGCAGAAGTCGGACTCTTTTGTCTTCGTGGGAAACCAGGGCAACTTTTCCGTGGAGGTGCCGAAGGAGTTCAAGGACTTCAAGTACTCCAGCGAACCGCTCGATACAAAGGCAGGCAAGAGAGAGATCCACGTGTACAAATCTCTCACGAAGACAATGGGCTTTACGGTCATGATCATCGATCACGGTAAGCAGCAGGTCACTGACCAGCAAGCGATCGAACTGTCCGAGATGGCCCGCGCCAAGCTTTCACAGCGTGGAAAGGTCCTGTCAAAAAGCAAGGGCAAGCTCGCGGGAAAACCCGCCCTCGTCCTCTTTGACTCAATGGATGCCGGCGGCGAGAAGGTCTATTCCGAGACGTGGTTCGCCTTCATCGACGGGAAACAGTTCCAGCTCAGCTACCTGACGACGAACACGAAACAGATAACCAACCCCGCCGCGGCACGGTTCTTCACGTCCTTCAAGTACCCGGTGAAGTAGAAGGGGTTTCTATGGAACGCACGTTTGAGCCGGACATCCATGCAAGCCGGGAACGGGCTGCGGCAAGGATCATAACATTATTATAACCACGATGTGCTCTTGATCATGATCCTTGCGGGTGCGCTCCCCCGGAGGATCTGTTACGTTCCACCATCAATCGCATTGCACATAAAACCCGTCGGGTATACCGTTCTTGAAATCCCCCGTGAATTGTCTGCCGTTTGGACAGACGAAGGTTCCTTTGCCGTTGGGCAAGTCATTCGCAAAGTCTCCCGAGTATCTGTTGTCTTTACCCGTTACAAAGGTTCCCTTGCCCTGGAACTTGCCATTCACGAAGGCCCCGAGGTATTCTTCCCGCGAGAAGAGACCGATCTCCATCGATTGCTTATGGTAGGCCATCTCACCGGCGACGGCGAAGAGGTGCTTGAACCTCACCTGTTCAATACGGGCGGGCCTTTCAAGATCGTACACGGGGAGCCAGGGGGACATTCTGAAGAAATTGAGAAACTCGCTCCTTCTGCCCTGGATTCTGAGGTCTTGTGAGTACTGACCTGATCTCTTCAGAACGTCTCCGAGCCGCACCTCTGCGGCAACCGGCAAGCCGTAAGCCGCCTTAAACCATTTCGCGGGCTATCCAGCCTAAGGTTTCCAGGGCCTGTTCTGTTTGCTCAGACCAGAAGGCAGCATTAAGGCGCACGCAGTTGCGGAACCTGTCACCCAGGGTAAAGATCGGGCCCGGTGCGACACTGATGCCTTTTTGGAGTGCCTTTTCATAGAGAGTGATCGCGTCAACCTGCTCCGGCATCTCGACCCAGAGGATGAATCCGCCACGGGGGCGCGTAACCCTGGTACCCTGTGGAAAATAGCGCGCGACCGCACCCCGCATTCCCTCCACGTTGCGTGAATACACCCTGCGGATCGTCCGCAGGTGATGATCGTAACCTCCGTTGGTGAGAAACTCGGCGATGGCAAGCTGGGTGGGGGAGGCAGTGGCGGCATTGAAGAGGGCCTTCAACTGCTCTATCTCCTGACGGTACCTTCCGGGGATGATCCAACCGACGCGGTAACCAGGTGCAAGGGTTTTGGAGAAAGAGGAACAGGCAAGGACCAGCCCCTTCTCGTCGAAGGCTTTTGCACTTACAGGGCGGGCAGGGCCGAAGGCGAGATCCCCGTAGACATCGTCTTCGATCAGCGGGATGTCGTATTCAGAAAGCATTGCGACAAGCTCACGTTTCTTTTCCTCGGACATAACACTTCCCAAAGGATTGTTGAAATTGAGGATCGTTGCACAGGCGCGAACAGTATTGTGCCTGATGACATAGTTGAGGACATCCAGATTCATACCCTCACCGGGGCTCGACGGGATCTCGAGGACTTTGAGTCCAAGCCATTCCGCGATACGGAGAAAGGTGTAATAGACCGGGGATTCGACCGCCACCGTGTCGCCCGGACGGCAGACGGTGTGAAGAGCGAGACTCACCGCCTCCCGGCAGCCGGAGGTGACAAGTATATCCTCAAGTGACAAGGTACAGCCGGCGTTAAGGGAGCGTCGGGCGATCTGGGCCCTCAGACGCGCGCTTCCCGCCACATCTTCATAGGAAATGCTTTGCATGCGGAAGCGGCGCGACTCGGTTCCGAGCATGCGGTTGAGCTTGTCAACGGGCAAGAGCTCGGAATTCGGCACACCCCGCCCGAGGGGAACAAGTGACCGATCGGAAAGGCTGCGCATTATCTGGAACGAGATGTCACGGATCGTTACGGGACTGGGTGCAATGTCCTCGGCCCTCACTGTTCGCACCGAAGCGGATTCGGGTTCCAGGACACGGCACCTGACGTAGTATCCCGACTGAGGACGGGCCTCGATGAGGCCCATGTTTTCAAGATGAGCATAGGCCCGCATCACCGTGTTCATGCTAAGCCGCTTATTCCTGCTCATAGCCCTGATCGACGGGATGCGCTCTCCCGGCCGGTAGGTCCCGTCCCCGATCATGGAGGCAAGGCCCTCCGCCACCTCTTCGTAGAGGGCCAATTTCGACATTGTCACCGCAACGTCTTCCTGACTTCTCGCCATAGCGACTCCATTATACCGCAACGCCCGGAACCAGACAAATACAGTTTCCCCTCTTGCGAAGGGGCACAGTTGAATCTGCCCCCTCACTGCTGGCACTGCAAACCTGCGCTCCTGTGACTGTTCCCACGCCGGTTCCTGTGTTTTAATTGGGTCACGGAAAACAGACCAGACAAAAAAAGGAGGAACGCATGTACACCGCAATGACTGACAACCACGGAGACTCACGGCACTACGCGACCACAAAGGATCATACCTTTGTGATCGACACCGAGGGGAAAGGTGCAAACCCTGTGGAGACGCTCCTCGCCGGACTGTGCGGATGCCTGGGCCACTGGATACGTGATTACTTCCAGGGGAAAAAGATGGACAATCCTGGGTTCACAGTAAAGGCCGAGGCGACCCCCACAGAAGACCGGCAGAGGTTGGCCCGCATCGGGGTGGAGATCAGTCTCAAGGGCATGGTCCTCGACGAGCAGGGTCGTGGGAGACTTATAAGACACATACAGAATTGCATACTCCACAATACCCTGAAGACCAGCTGCCCCATCGATCTGGCGATCACCGGATAGGGTGCGGTGCGTGTATTGCCGTTTCAATATGCCGCGAATATGTCACCGGAACACCGTTGACCGTCAGGCTGGCTCACCAGCCACCGGGAGGAAGAACCAATGGATAAGATTGCACTGGAAAAACTGTTCAGGGATCATGGATTCTCCGATTTCAAATGGATCGAGGCAAAGGATATCGTGGTGGCCCAATGGGTCCGGTTCAGATGCATGTTCGGTTGTCCCCATTACGGCAAGAGAGCAACCTGTCCCCCCAATGTCCCATCCGTTGACGAGTGCAGGCAGATGATCTCGGAGTACAGGCAGGCGGCGGTGTTCCACTTTGAGAAGAAGCTGGACAAACCCGAGGATCGCAACGCGTGGAGCAGGCCAATCTTCCTGAAACTCGTGGACCTCGAAAGAAAGGTGTTCCTTGCCGGTCACTACAAGGCCGTCCTTCTCTCTTTTGCCGCATGCGGGTCCTGCGAGACCTGCGAACCAGATCGCAGGAACTGCAGGAACCCCATGGTTGCTCGTCCAAGTGCGGAGGCAATGGGTATAGATGTGTACACGAGCGTTCGCAGCATAGGCTATCCCATTGAGGTTCTCAAGAACTACGACGAGGCCATGAACAGATACGCTTTCCTGCTGATCGAGTAGAGCCGGAACGACATTTCCCGTAGTGCCCGTAAGACCCGGGAAGTCCGAAGAGCCAGATCTTGATTCTTGAATTCGCATTTGTGTGTGGCCGGTAAATAGACGGGTTTTTCAAGGATAGGGATTTTACCCCCCGTACTTCCCTTCACAAGGGGGTTCGCCCTTCCAGGGAGCCCTCCCGAGTCCTAAATGAAAGGAGATTTCACTATGTCCAGGGAAGAATTGGAGAAAAAGGCTTTCGATTACTTCTACAACGGTTTCTGCTGCTCCGAGGCATTATCGAAGACGATCATCGATCATTATTCGGAGAAACCTGAAGGTTATCCTGTGAACGTTGCGTCTGCATTCTGCGGCGGAGTGGGCAGGACCCATCAAGATATCTGCGGGGCCTTCACAGGGGCGGTAATAGCAGTCGGCTACCTATATGGCAGAACGGAGCAGGGAAAGGACTTGAATAAGGCCAGTTCGATCGTATCAGAATTTCGCAGGCAGTTCCTTGAGACCTTCGGTTCGAATAACTGTGCGGCCATACTGGATAAGCTGGGAGAACAGGAAAAATTCATCAAATGCAAGCAGTTGACCGCAAAGACAACAGGGATATTGTCGGACATACTGGATCAAACGAGAAGCAAGCAAGATGAATAGCAGACTTTGGAATCGTTGTGGATAGCCATGCCCCGTTCGATCATCCAGATGATCATTGCGGGAATTGGCAGGAGCATTAGACGGCATCTGGGGTTGTACACTCTTACTGCCGTCGCGGCTGGTCTTGCCACCAGCAGGATATGTCACGGAGTATCATTGAAGTACCTGATTCCCTTCGGCCTGTTCATGATGCTGTACCCTGCATTTCTGGACGTGGAAGGGAGAAAGGTCACGGATGTTGTAGCCAGGCCTCGTGCGTTGCTCGCGGCGATGATGATCAATTTTATCCTGTCGCCGGTCCTGATGTACGGTCTGACATCGCTGTTCTCGAACGGGATGGATTCCGGCCTGCTGGTTGGATTGCTGATCTTCGGAATGATACCTGCGGGCGGAATGGGACCGGTGTACACGAAGATGGTAGGCGGAAATGTGAATCTGGCCGTCGCGATTTCAACCGTAAGTCTTCTGCTGAGTCTGGCGACCATTCCGCTCTGGAGTTGTCTGCTTATTGGAAGAATCCTGACTGTTCCGCATATGGTGATCTGTCAATACCTCTTAATGATCATTGTTGCGCCATTGATACTTGCGGCATTCACCAGGCGATGGATAGTAAGGAACCGGGGGTTAACGGCGTTTATGGAATTTAAGGAACTATTCCAGGGTACCTCGACCATAGGCCTCATGCTGTTAGTCTTTATCATATTCGTCCTGAACGGCAGGTGCGTTATCAAAGATCCCTCCTCGATCGTGAATCTTCTCTTTCCCACTGCATCTTTTTCATTGCTGCTTCTGATAGGGTCAACCTGCATCGGTCAGGCCAGTCGGCTGCCCTACGAAGATTCCGTCGCCCTGGCAATTAGTTCCACGCTTAAGAACACGGCCATTTCCATGGCACTGGCGACATCGGTCTTTCACGGTCGGGAGGCTCTGGCTGTTGCGG
The DNA here is from genome assembly GCA_002067235.1 of Syntrophorhabdus sp. PtaB.Bin047. Lineage (GTDB taxonomy): Bacteria > Desulfobacterota > Syntrophorhabdia > Syntrophorhabdales > Syntrophorhabdaceae > Delta-02. Next base: position 4,046 of record MVQP01000009.1, on the reverse strand, counting down.
TGGCGGGGCCTTTGGTGCAATTTCCTGTCATGCTTTTCTATATGAGGATCCTGACGCGTTATTCTTCGTGGCGCAGGGCAATCGGATACGAGAGGTTCAAGTAATATGGAAGCATTCACGATCGGGAACGAGGTCGCCGAATTCAGCGGTGATGGTTATCTCCTCAAACCTGAACTCTGGACTGAGGAGATGGCCCAACAGATTGCGAGTCATGTCGGCATCGCGAATCTGAGCGAAAACCACTGGGTCGTCATTCATTATGTGAGAGGATACTGGGATAAGAACAGGACCTCACCTCTCATAAGTCAAGTCTCTCGGAGCACACGGTTCCGTTTGGACCAGCTCCAGGCCCTATTCCCCATGGGACTTGCGCGGGGCGCCTGCAGGATTGCCGGCCTGCCGAAACCCGACGGCTGTGTGTAATCCTGCCCGGGTTGAATACCTGGCACCATCTGTCAGGTTGGTGGAGTTTGTATTTCATACCGGAGGGTCGTATGAGTGAATATTTGAGATTGCTCGAACACGACATTCACATAGCCGCTTTGTCGTTTATGGGCCTTGCCTACGCAATCAGAGCGTTCTGGCTCTTCAGTTTCAGACCGGTAACAGAGAAAAGCCTTCCTGCGGGACATCCTTCCCGCACTGTCGCCTCCTCGCTTTTCACGGTGGCAAGGCCCTGGACGATTGAGAAGCATAGAAGAACCCCCGTGTTCTATGCCCAATTCGTTGTGTTCCACATCGGCGCCGCCGCCGCTATCAGCCTCACCTTTATCATTCCTCACTGGCCTGAGCTCCTTGCAATCGAAGCCGTTGTGAGGTTGATGCAGGTAACGCTGATAGCTGCCTTTGTTGCCGGTATGGCCAGGCTCTATCGGCGTCTATCGGACCCATCGCTGAGACTGATCAGTACATGGGACGACTACTTTGCACTGGTCATGATGAATCTCTTTTATGTTCTGGGTGCGTGGACCATTTCCAATCGCTGCGGCGCGTGTGGTTGGATAGTCTTAACGTTCTTTCTTGTGGCTGCGCTCATTCATCTTTACGTCCCTTTCTCAAAGATCGTTCATTATCTGTACTATCCCTTTGTCAGATATTACCTGGGGAAGGCAATGGCGCACAGAGGCATAGGAAGATATGTGCATCCAGAGGAATCCTCTTGGAGGAACAAGCTGTGAAAGGGAGAATCGTCAGTCTCGCAGCCGGAAGTCAGCCGGACAGCAGGTCGGCCACGCAATACAGAATGCTGTCTCGGTTGTTCCGAGAGAGGCTTACCCGGGAAATGGCATTTTCCATGGTGAGTTGCGTCCATTGCGGTGCTTGCGCACAGGCATGCCATTACGCGCTGGCAAGGGCTCACGACCCATGCATGACGCCCGCATATAAAGCGGATCAGATCCGTCGCATGTTCAATCGTAATATGAATTGGATATGCAGAATTCTTTCCGGTCGGCTCAATGCGGGAACATCGGCTGCAGATGCGGACATGGAACGCCTGAGGGACATCGTATTCGGTGCATGCACCGGTTGCCGACGATGCACGTTCAACTGTCCTATCGGTGTGGATAATGCGGCGTTGATCCGCTTCACCCGCGGAATCCTTACTGAGATGGGCGTGGTGCCAGAGGGCTTGTCAAATGCATCCAGGAACCAATGGCTAAGCGGCAATCAGATGAGCGTTACGGAAGAAGAGTTCTTCGATTCGCTCGACTGGATCAAGGCGGAACTTCAATACGAACTTGGCGTGGGTGATCTGGATATTCTTGTCGACAAAAAGGACTGCGATATCATCTATGCCGTCAACCCCCGCGAGATCAAATACGATCCCCATTCCCTGATGAATGCGGCGAAGCTGTTCTATCTTGCCGGGGAAAGCTGGACACTGCCGCGATACGGATGGGACCAAACCAATTTCGGGCTGTTTTCCGGCGATGACCGCCTGGGTGCTTTTATGGCGGGTAATCTCTATCGGGCAGCAGAAAGGCTCAGGGCGAGACGGATCGTTGTTTCTGAGTGTGGCCATGGGTACCGTTCCGTCCGCTGGGAGGGATATAGCTGGGCAAACAATCAACAGACAATTCCGACGGAGTCAGTAGTCGAAACCGTCATGCGTTATCTGATCGAGGGAAGGATCAAGGTGGACCGCTTGAGGAACACAGGATCCGTTACGTTCCACGATTCCTGCAATGTTGCCCGCTACGGTGGCCTTGTCGAGGAGCCGCGTTGGGTGTTGAAACAGGTTTGCTCTGATTTCAGGGAGATGTACCCCAACGGGGTCAACAACTTTTGCTGTACTGGCGGCGGCGGTCTGCTCACGATGCCGGAATACCGCCCCCTGCGCCTGGAGGTGGCCAGAATAAAGGCCGACCAACTGAAAGTGACCGAAGCCGATACGGTGTGCACCATGTGCCATAACTGCCGCGACGGCCTTGGTGACCTCATCGATCATTACCAATTGAATATGAAGGTGGTTCAGGTCATGGATCTGGTCGCCGAGGCTCTGGTGTTGCCGCCGGGAAATGAGGGGAACATTAACGAATAAATGACTCATCCATCTACATAGCCGCAATATAGAAAAGGGTTCACCACCTCTAGCGATGTCGCCGCAGGAACTCTGACCCGAGCAGGGTACAGCAAGTTTGTCATGGCGAAGAGCGTCTTCTGCTTCACCATGACGGAACCGGGTGTTAGACTGACGGACCTCGTGTACTCCCTCGACGCGCTCCGTAACGTGATAAAGCACCGGCTGGATACTACCACGTGCAAGGACCGGCCCACGGGGAAAGCATATCACGGGAAATAGTGATAATTCAGGACCTGAACCCAAGGGGTCGCGCACCGGCGGGTCGGGGGATTTCGTCCCCTTGCAGGGCGCGGCCGGAACATCCTCCTTCCCTCAGATCTCCCGCCCGGGCTAGGATAACCCCTGTGTCTATCGTCTTTTCCCACCGGTCGTGGAGCACTCCCCCTCCTCCCCGGGGGTATGAAACCAGAGAGCCCCGATAGCTCCGATCACTCAATCCGCCATTGCTTTCCTGCCGGCCAGGTCCGCCCGCAGTTTGTCTTCATCCGCTTTGTCGGCTTTTTCCATCTCTTTCACGTCGACGGTGACCTTGTCGATCTTGCCCGTGAATCTGTGGGGTGCCGGGACCCCATAGTCCTCTACGACGGGCGTTTCCCCGTCAAGACCGACATCGGCCCCTTCGTCAGGTGAAAAGATAAAGGCATGCGTACCCTCGATGCGTCCCTCGGCGACCTTCGCGCCGTTGACGGTGAGCGTGGCTGAACCGCCTTTGCCAAACCCGTTGCCGTCATAGACGAACTCATAACGGATGGTCGCTTTTCCGGAAGGCAGGCTCCTCGGAGAGACGACGGTGTAACGCTTGAGGCCGAGCCAGTTGTAGGTAAATGCCGGCTTTCCGTCCCTGACGTAGAGACTCCATCCCCCGAAACGTCCTCCCTGCGCCAGGATAACCCCCCGGACGCCATCGCGGGGCACCTGCACCTCTGCGGTGATCGAGTGCGACCGGTTTTTCACGTTGATGAAAACGTTCTCCGACATCCCCCGCATCCCTTCGTAGACGGTGAGCGACGTCCGATCGCCCATCAGGTCCGGACGACCGGCAACGGCAGCGTTCATGCGTTCCTGGATACGGTCGTCGATCGGCAGGACCCGGTATTTCACCGCCTCCGTCATGAAGAGGTCCTGCATCTCTTTGAGTTTGTCGGGATGCTTTGCCGCCAGGTCGTCCGCGAGACTGAAATCTGTCCGTGTATTGTACAATTCCCACTTGTCCTCTTCCAGGGAAGCCCGGGGAACATTCTCCCACACCGCCTTGTGCACGGTGCCGGCAAGCCAGCCGTCACGGTAGATGCCGCGGTTGCCGGCTACCTCAAAATACTGGACCAGGTGGCGGTCTTTTGCCCGGGCGTCGTTAAAGGTATAAAGGAAGCTCACGCCCTCGATGGGCGTCTGCTCGATGCCGTCCACCCGTTTCGGCTCGGGCAGGCCCGCGGCCTCCAGAATGGTCGGGGCGATATCGATC
>MVQP01000008.1 GCA_002067235.1 Syntrophorhabdus sp. PtaB.Bin047 | reverse complement strand
GGTCGCAGGTCGCAGGTCGCAGGTCGCCAAAGAAAGACGGTGGAGGGGGACCGGTTGTCAACACGATTGTTGACCCGGCATTGATCTTTTTTGGCTTTTAGACCTGAGACTTGCAACCTGAGACTTGCGACAGTTCATTGGCCTGTGACATGAGACCTGCGACCTGTGACGGGCTTTGGCTGTGGCTGGCGGGGGAGTTGCAATGGAGGCCGGGACCCTGATTTTAACGCAGGGCAAGGGCGATTGGGTCCCGACCTCCGTCGGGGTATTGATGAACGTTTGCTGCGCGTCCGCGGCGGGCCTTACATCTTCTCCCTTTCTCACAGGACTGGCAGGGGCTGCGACGCTGGACCCAAATGCCGTCGTTTCCGGCGCCTTGAAGCTTCCTACCCCCTTCTCCCTGCAGCGTCCTTCCCCGATCGGTCCTGTGGGCGCGAGTTCGCGCGCTGAACGGTCCTCCTTTTTTCTTCTGTCGCACGCACCCTCCCGAGGTGGAGCGACGTCATCGTATATCCCAACCCGTCACGTGGAAAGGCCCCGAATGAGGGGCCCGGACGGGAGGATGTCTCATCTCGCGTTGCCTGACAAGGAGGATCCCTGCGGCCCCGGCGGCGACGGCCACCAGCATTTCCGCACCATACCGCGTTGCCGGCCCCGGGGTATGCAACAATCTCAGGGTCAACGGATCAGCAAGGGCCGCGTCCGCCGCGACCTTGCCAAGAATGGCGGCCCCGGCGTAGACAGCGGGAGGATAGTGCCCCATGAGCCGCGACATGACGCCTCCACCGAACGCCACTATGGGTATGCTGATGCTAATCCCCAGAAAGGCAAGGGCCGGGTTGCCCGTGCTGGCGCCCGCCACTGCGATGATGTTGTCGGGACTCATCGCCAGGTCCGCAAGAATGATCGTGAGGAATGCCTTCACGGACCCCACCGGGGCTTGCTTCATCTCTTGCGGTGAGTGACCGTCGAAGATGAGCTTCAGCCCGATGACAAGAATGAGAAGGCCGCCGCAGAGTTTCAGACAGGGGACGTTGAGAAGCGCTACGGGCAGGCAGGCGATGAGGACCCTTGCCAGGATGGCGGCGGCGGTCCCGAGGACGACCCCCTGAATCCGCCGGGCAGGAGGAAGCGTGAGGGCGGCAAGGGCAATGATCAGGGCGTTGCCCCCGGAGAGCGCCATGTTTGACGCCACCACCGTCACGAAGTCTGCGAGAAGTCCCCCGTTCATGTAAGCGTTGATCAGGTCCGCGGCTCCTGTTATCTGTGCTGCGCTTATGATGTTGGTCACGGCCTCGCTGCCTCCTTGCTCCTGATACGAGAAGATAATATATCCCGGCACAAGGGGTGGAGGTATCGGGGTTTTCCTGATTTTCGGAGGTATTTTCCCTGAGCCGCGCAAGACGGCAAACAGCGAGCCTCCCGGGCGTCATGGCTGGCGGAGACGGCTTGAAGCCCTCCTTCGCGGGGTTTCTAGAGGGAGGTTATGCCTTCCCTGATGGCGTACTTGGTCAGTTCCGCGACGCTCCGGATCTGGAGCTTGTCCATGATCTGCTGCCTGTGGGTCTCCACGGTCTTTACGCTCAGGTTCAGGGTGGAGGCTATCTGTTTCGTGGTCTTCCCTTCAGCGAGGTGCTGCAGCACCTCCCGCTCGCGCTGGGTGAGGATGCTGAAGGCTGTGGAGTCGTTCCGGGGAAGGTTGTGGAGGTATTCCTTGACCACTATGTCGGTGATCCTCGGGCTCAAATAGGATTGGCCCGTCATCACCGTGTGCACGGCAGTGACAAGCTCTTCGAAGGCGCTGTCCTTCAGGAGATAGCCCGATGCCCCGGCTTTGAGCATTTCGAGGACGAACCTCCTGTCGGAGTGCATGGACAAGGCGATGATCTTCACGTCCTTGGTCTCCGCCACGATCTCACGGGTCGCATCTATACCGTTCATCTCGGGCATCCCGATATCCATTATGACGACCTGCGGCAGAAGCTTGCGGGCGAGTTTCGTTGCCATAAGCCCGTCCTGGGCCTCAGCGGCCACCTCCATGTCGGGCTGCTTGTCGATGAGCGCCTTCAGGCCTTCCCGCATGATCTGGTGGTCATCGGCCACCACTATTCTTATCTTCATCGTCGACCCCTAGTTGTCCTGTCCCCGTTTGAGGGGCGCCACGAGTATTATGCGCGCGCCCCTGCCGACCTGCGAACGCACGTCCATGTGCCCGCCCAGCGACTGGAGGCGTTCGCGGATGCTAAAGAGCCCGAAACCGCGCGCCTCCGCTATGTGGTAGCTGCGTTTCGAGGCGTTGAAGCCCTTGCCGTCATCAGCGACATGGATGGATATGTTCTCCTCCACTTTGCGGACGGTCACCTTTATCCGCGTCGCACCGCTGTGCTTGACCACGTTGACAAGGAGTTCCCGGACGGCGGTGAAGAGGAGCACGCGGATCTCGTCCCGTATGGGCTTGGGGAGGCCGTCATTCTCGAACTCCCTCTCGATCCCGTTCTGGTCTTCCACCTGTTCCGTCAGCCATTCGAGCGCCGCCTCGAGGCCGAGGTCGTAAAGGATGGGGGGGCTCAGCTCGAACGTGAGCGAACGGCCGAACTGGATCGCCTGGCCGATATGGTCACGGATCTGGTCTATCTCCCTTTCGATGTGCTCGTCCTTGACAACGCTCTCGATCCATCCCAGCCTCATCTTGGCGGTGGCGAGAAGTTGGCCTATGTGGTCATGGAGGAGGTTCGATATTCGTCTGCGTTCCCGTTCCTCTGCGAGGGAGAGCTCCGACGCCAGGGACCGGAGCTGGCGCTGGTACTGGTCCAGTCGCTCCTCCGCCTGTTTGCGCTCGCTGATATCTTCAACGGTTCCTTCGTAGTAGAGGGTCCGTCCGCTGGCGTCCCGTATGGCCCGTGCGTTCTCCCGCACATGCATCTTCGACCCGTCGCGCATCTTCCACCGGGCTTCGAAACCGCGGACGCGGCCTTCACGCTCCAGACGGTCCTTTATCTTCCTGCCGAGGTAGGTCGGCTCGCAGCTCTTTCTGTAAGACTTGACAGCACCGAATTCAGCGAACGACGAGTAGCCCATCATGCGGATCAATGCAGGGTTCGCCATGAGTATCTTTCCCTGCGGGTCGGTGCGGTATATGCCGAGCGGTGAGTTTTCGAAGAGGTTCTTGTAGCGCTCGGCCCCCCTCCTGAGCATGTCCTCGACCTGCTGGCGCCTTTTCAGCTCCTGTACGAGGCGGGCGTTGGCTTCCGTTATCTCGCTCGTTCGCTCCGCCACGCGCCGCTCCAGCTCCGTCTTTGATCGCTTCAACACCTCCTCGGCGAGCTTCCGCTCCGTGATGTCGTTGTCGATCTGAAGCACGGCTGTTGGTCTGTTCCGCTTGTCCGTCCTGAGCTTCCATTTGCTTTCGACGATGATCCGCCTGCCGTCCCTCGTGCGATGGACCAGCTCCCCCTCCCACTTTCCCTCCGCGAGGAGGCGCTTGCGTATGGCCCTCAAGGGCTCCGGGTACCGGGTCCTGAGAAGCAACGACAGCGACTTTCCCCAGACTTCCTCCAGGGAGAATCCAAATCGGTTTGCCGCTCCGCTGTTCCAGAAAACGATGTGGTTCTTCATGTCGCGGACGATGATGGCGTCTTCCGCGATATCGATGATCTCCGCCTGGTCCCGAAGCATTCGCGCCTGCCGCTCCAGTTCATGCTGCGCCTTGAGGCGGTCTGTGACGTCGCGCACGTTTACCATGATGAACTGGTCATTTCGGTAATTAATGAGGGAAGAAGTGATCTCCACATCGATGAAGGTGCCATCTTTTCTTCTGTATTGGCGCAATCCGGAGACGATCTCGGCATCCCTGAGGACCCCCCGGACATTCTGGAGTATCTCCTTCTTCCTCATGGCCGTGATGTCGAACAGGGTGAGGCGGGTTATCTCCTCCTCCCGAAATCCGGTTATCTTGAGAAAACTGGCATTCGCTTCGAGGATCTTGAGTGTCCGGGGATTGAACAGGAAGACCCCGTCCGATGAGTGCTTGACGAGCAGCCGGTACCGGGCCTCACTGTCCTCGAGCAGGGCTCTGACGTCCTGGTACTTCCCTGCCGGGCGCGGCCCGTGTCCTTGTTTCTTCGCGCTTCTACCGGATGTCTCTTGGTCCTTCACGTTATACCAGCACCTGACCGGCATCGACCATCTTGTACCGGGCAGCATTCCGGGATCGCAGAAGGTCGGTCGGTAGATCCCCGGAAAAAGAGCTTGCCCTTCGGAGGTCCGGGATCATCTCGTTAATCAATCGTCTTTTCGGCTTCCGGGCCCGTTCAGAGCACATTGCACCGTTGTTCCACGTGAAACGTTCACGCTTGCGTCTTCAATGCCAGTGCCAGGCTCGCCACTCTCTTCCCCAGCTTGCCGGCATTATCAACCGTCTTTTCGTCGGGAGCGCCCGTACACGATACACCGTAATGGCCCGTGGCATCAAGGGGATCGCCCACGACGATCATGCCGTAGATGAGCAGGGCCTGGATGATCGACATCATCGTCGTTTCCTTACCTCCCGAAAGGTCCCCGGAGGTGGCAAACGCCGCTCCCACCTTGTTTTCCATCTTCTTCCGGACGGGAACGAACCTGTCGAAGACCTCCTTCAGCTCCGCAGCCATGGAACCGAAATACACTGGCGAACCCGCTATGATCCCGTCGGCGCGCAGGAAGTCTTCCTGTCCCACTTCTTTCGTGTCCTTCATCACGCAGGTAACTCCGCCAACGGACTCCACGCCCGCCGCTATGGCCTGAGCCAGTTTCTTTGTATTTCCCGACCTGGAATGATACAGCACAAGAATCTCCATGAAACCTCCTTCTCCGCGATGATGATCAATAACCAGATCACAATGCAGAAGATGGTGCCCCTGTCTGCAATCTCCTTGGTCATCGCTCCTTGCATCGGTCATTGATACATTCGTTTACGTCTCTTATTTGGTCATTGTGATTTGGTCATTGCTCATTCTTTTCTATCTCAAGGAAGCCTTCCCCGTGGGCTCCGTCTCAGGACATGTCGAAGGCGCTCACGAGCCGGATAGTCGTCCTGCCACCCTCCCAGATGAATCTTTCGGCCCTCGGGTCCGCCTCCCTGCCGGGTCCGAACCTTCTCAGCGCCTCCTCTTTCATGAGAAGATACTGAAGCAAAGAGTCAACCTTAAGTGTGACGACTGTCAACTTTCCGACCGTGAAGCCGTACTCGATGGCTTTAAGGTGCGCCGCGCCGAACATCAGGCCGCCCCCCGTGCGCCGGTACACCACGGTGTCTGGCGTCCCTCCCCGGGTGCCCGCGTATTCCATGAAAACCGTTACGCTGTCGAGCGGTGTCCCCCAAGACATCCCGTCGTATCCGTCCGGTTCCCCCTGGAAAGCCCCCGCCCGTGCGCCGGATAGGAACAGGATGATCACTATCGCTATACCCGCAATCGCTCTGCTACGCAGCTGCCTCATTCGCCATTCCCCTCCACAACGACGCAGATGTCCGGGCAATTCCTGTACTTCTCAGCGTAGTCGATCCCATAACCCACCACAAATCCGTCGTCTATGGTAAAGCCCACGTAATCGCCCTCGATCTCGACCTCCCTCCTGCATCTTTTGTCGATGAGGGCGCAGATCTTGAGGGATTTCGGCTTGCGGTCGCAGAGGAGTCCGCGGACGTGCGTGAGGGTGAGCCCCGAGTCTATGATGTCCTCGACGATGACAACGTTCTTTCCCTCGATGTCTTCTTCGAGGTCCTTCACGATGTTCACCCTGCCATTTGTCTTCATGGCGTTCCCATAGGAGGAAACCCGCATGAAGTCGACCCGCGACGGGTTCCTTACGTATCGGACAAGGTCCGAGGTGAACATGAACGAACCCTTCAGCAGACACACGAAGAGTATCTCCTCGCCGTTGTAATCCTTCTCTATCTGTTTCGCAAGTCCTTTGACCGCTCGTGCTATGTCCCGTTTCGAAAAGAGTGGTTTCAGCATCCTTGCCTCCCCTGTCCCGCTAAAGCGCGTGATCCAGCACGACTATCTCGGCCTCCCCCGGCAGGCCGGCCTTCGAGAACTCCACCTCCGTGACCTTCAAGTTCCTCACCCGTTCCTTTCCCCGCGTGAAATCCTCCACGGGTGTTATCGGGAAGGCGCATTTCTCCGTCTTGAAGTGCATGGGTATGGTAATGCGTGGCTTCAGAGCCTCCACTATGCGTGTGGCCTCCGAGGCGTCTACTGTGAAGAATCCTCCCACCGGGAGGAGGAGTATGTCTACCTGGCCTATCTCCCCCGCAGCGGCTGCGTCGAGGGTGTGGCCAAGATCGCCCGCATGGGCGACCCTGAGCCCGTCCGCTTCGACGATGAAGAAGAGGTTCTTGCCTCTCTGGCTTCCCTTCGATCCGTCGTGATAGGTCGGGACAGCTCTTATGCTGACCCCTTTCTCCTCATAAGCCCCCGCCTTGTTGATGTACGTAAACCGTCCCCGTATATCTTTCGTGTAATTGTGGTCATCGTGGTCGTGGCTGGAAAGCACGATGTCCGCCTCGTCCGTAATCTTGCCGTAGGCGAGGTCCCCTCCGAAGGCGCCGGATTGGTACGGGTCGGTTATGATCCTCACGCCCTTCGCCGTCGTTATGAGAAAGGCCGAATGACCGTACCATTTTATCTTCATCGCCATCCTCCTTTTTTCCCTTTATATTACAACGACTTTGGCCCACTGTCAAGACACGCGGCCGCGACTGCCGCTCCCTGATGCCCCAACCTGCGGAAAAGTCTTGCAATAGTTGGGAAGAAATGTAGAATAAAAGGCAGTTTCATGTTTCAGGTTTTGAGCCTCAGCCACGAGACGCCCTTCCGGCCCGCGGGACGGACGATGTATTCAACCTGAAACGTGATGCCTGAAACCTCAAACTGCATCCGGAGCATTCATGAAACCGAAAGAGATCCATAACGGTGTTTATCTTGTGGGCAGTTCCGATATGACCGATGCCAGGGACTGCTGCGCCTACCTCCTCAACCTCGGGGACCTGGTCCTCGTCGATGCCGGGGCCGGCTCCAGCGCAGGCGCGATCATCCGCAACATCGAGTCCCTCGGCTTCGATGCCGCCCGCATTTCGACGATCGTCCTCACGCACTGCCACATTGACCATGTCGGTGGCGCAGCCGCCATCCAGGCGCACACCGGCGCCCGCCTCGTAATGCACGAGCTCGACGCCGCACCTGTCGAAGACGGCGACCAAAGGATGACCGCTGCCCACTGGTATAACGTCAGGTTCCAGCCTCTGCCGGTTGACCTTAAGTTCTCCGGGAAAAGAAAGGTTCTCTCCGTAGGTGGCCACGACCTTGTCCTCCTTCACACCCCCGGCCACACACCGGGCTCGCTCTCCGCCTACATCGACAAGGACGGTAAACGTGTCCTCTTCGGTCAGGATATACACGGCCCTTTTCTTGCTGATTTTGGGGCCAACATGTCCCACTGGCAAAGGTCCATGGAGGAGCTCCTCGCCCTCAACGCCGATATCCTCTGCGAGGGCCACTTCGGCATCTATCAGCCGAACAAGAAGGTCACCGCCTACATCGAGCGGTATCTCGAGGAATATGGAGAGTAAACACCGTCTCAGGTCTCACCTTTCAGGTTTCAGGTTCAGGGCGTTGCCCGCCTTGCCACGGCTGTCCTCCCAGGCCCGGCCCCGGCAGGCAGGCGCGAATGTCACGGCAGCGACGGACACAGCGCAAAACAACATCTCGCCCTTTCCGGGCAGGACGCCCGTCATCCATGATACCGCCTTCATCGACCACTCCGCTCGCCTGGTAGGCGATGTCGTCGTCGGGCAGGGCGTCAGCATCTGGCCAATGGCCGTCGTCAGGGCTGACGAGGCGCCGACGGTCATAGGAAAGGGCTCCGCCATTCTCGATCTGGCCCTTCTCGAATCCCCGGCCGGTTCCCCCGTTACCATCGGTGAGGGCTCCGTCATCAGCCACGGTGCCATCGTCCACGGGGCCCATATCGCCTCCGCCGTCCTCCTGGGCGCCGGAGCCATAGTCCTTGACGACGCCGTTGTGGGCGAAGGGTCCATCGTTGCCGCTGGTGCCGTCGTCACGCCTCGCACGGTCGTGCCCCCCAACTCCCTCGTCCTCGGCTCGCCGGCCAGGGTCGTCCGCAAAACGACGCCCGAGGAAAGGGACGGCATAAGAGAGCAGGCCCGCGGGCTCCTGCGCAAATCGCGGGTGTATCTGATGGAGCGGTGAGGTGGGTTCAAGGATTCAAGGATAAAGACAGTCTCAGGTCTGAGGTTTCAGGTTTCAGGAAAAAGACCGCCGAAGAGGATGCGGTGCCAACAGAATCACTGATCAGGGCATGTCAACACAATCCCCGCCCATGGAGGACGTTTACCTGGGACAGCAAGAATCTTCTAGACGGGGCGTTCCTTTTCCGGCACACTGGCAAGAAACGCTGTTCGTGCCGGCGCTCGCGGCAGGGTAGGTGGAATGGAATTGCAGGCTAGCAGCGATATTGTCAAGTTTCAACGGGCCCCCGATCTTCACGGACTGGAGTTCCTGCACGCCACCTTCGTCAGGCATTCCTTTCCTCGCCACACCCATGATACCTTTGCCATAGGCGTCATAGAAGGCGGCGTCCAGGCGACGTACTACAACGGTTCCACCCATATCGCCACGTGCCGAGACATCTGCCTGATCAACCCCGGCGAGGTTCACACCGGGTTCTCTCCCCACCCGTCGGGCTGGACCTATCGCGTCTTCTACCCCGAACCTTCACTTCTTGAGAGTGTAGCCTCCGAGATGTTGCCCCGCAGATGCGGACTCCCGCACTTCTCCTCCCCTGTCATCAAAGACCCTCTCCTCTCCACCGGCATCCTTTCGCTTCTTAAGGCCCTCGACCTTTCCGATGTCACCATTGAGCGCGAAACCCTCCTCTACTCCGTGATAGCGCAAATGATCTCGCGTCACGCGGACACGAAAGGGATATCTCCGGCTCCGAAACGGGTCGAAAGAAGGGTGATCCAGGTACTGCTCGACTATCTCGACCAGCATTTCGCCGAAAATGTCACACTCCGCGATCTCTCCGACGCCGCCGGCTTGAGCGAGTTCCATCTCCTCCGCGTCTTCCGCGCCGCCGTCGGACTCCCTCCCCACGCCTACGTCATCAAGAAACGGGTGGACCGTGCCCGCCGCCTCCTCCTTACGGGCCTGTCTATCGCCGACGTCAGCCTGGAAGCAGGTTTTGCCGACCAAAGCCACTTCACCCGCGCCTTCAAAAGGATCGTCGGCGTCACACCCGGCTGCTATCGCGCCAGCAATTCCGTTCAAGACGCACCCGACCTCTGAGCACTACACTGTAACCAAGCACGGGCGTCTCCGCTACCCGCGGCCGCCCACGTCCTCCAGGGAGGCATAATGATACGGGTTTGCACAGATCGCGACTTTGATTCCATCCTTGAGATCATCAATGATGGGGCTCAGGCCTACAGGGGCATCATACCACAGGACCGCTGGCACGAACCTTACATGGCCCGTCGGGAGCTCGGCCGCGAGATCGGGGACGGCGTCGTCTTCTACGGCTACGAGGAAGAGGGAGTTCTCTCCGGCGTCATGGGCATTCAGGACCGATGCGACGTGTCTCTCGTCCGCCACGCCTACGTCCGGACGGCGCGGCGAAACTGCGGCATCGGCACGAGGCTCCTCGACTTTCTGCAGTCGACCACCGACAAGCCGCTCCTCGTCGGCACATGGGCGGCCGCTTCCTGGGCGATAGCCTTTTACGAGAGGAAAGGTTACAGAATCCTCCCCCCGCACGAGAAGGACGCTCTCCTCAGGAAGTACTGGACAATACCGGAGCGGCAGGTGGAGACCTCCGTCGTGCTCGCCGGCCCCGGATGGCCCCGGCCGTGAGCTCTTCCCGGCGGCTCCCATTCTTCTACGGTCATCTTCTCGTTATAGCCGGGTACATCATCATGCTCGTCATGTACGGTACGCTCTATTCTTTCGGGGTCTTTCTTAAACCCCTGCTCGCGGAACCCGGCTGGACCAGGACCTCCCTCCTCGGCGCGTATTCTCTCTGTTTCTTCCTCAGCGGAGCCCTCGCGGCACCGGCGGGATGGCTGACCGACAGGGTCGGCCCCGCGCCCGTCATCTGCGCCTCGGGCATCTTCCTCGGCGTCGGCTATCTCCTTCTCTCCCATGCCAGCAGCGTTGCCGCGTTCTTCCTCTGGCTGGGCCTCATCGTCGGCGCGGGAATGAGCGGCGGCATCGCCCCGGTGCTATCGACCGTCACGCGATGGTACCGGGCCAGGAGGGGCTTGATGACCGGACTTGTCGTCGCGGGCGTGGGCTCGGGGACATTCGTCATGCCCTCCGTCTCGAGCGTCCTCATCGCAGCCTTCGGCTGGCGCGTCTCCTTCCTCCTCTTCGGCATTGTCACAGGAGGCGCAGTAGCGGGTCTCGGCCTCCTCTTCCGTCGTGAACCCCGGGACATGGGCCTTCTTCCCTATGGCTCCCAACCCGGCGGCGCCAACCCGAACCATAATGGTCCGGCCCGGGGCCTTTCCCTGCCCGAGGCCTTCCGCACCGTTGAGTTCTGGATACTCATCGGGCTCTATGCCTCAGCCGGCTTTTTCATACAGATCGCTCTCGTCAACACCACCATCTATGCCGTCGAGCTGGGCGCCCCGCAGTTCCGCGCCGCGGCTCTTCTTTCCGTCACGGGCCTTGGCAGCATTGCCGGCAGGCTCCTCGGCGGCTTCGCGTCCGACAGGCTCGGCACGAGACCCGTTCTCGTCGTCGCCACCCTCATGATGGCCGCCCAGTTCGGCCTTCTCCTTGTCTCCCGGGGCCTCCCGGCTCTCTTCCTCTTCGCCGGGCTCTTCGGCATCACCTATGGAGAGATCCTCTGCGCGATGCCGCTTCTACCTGCAGAGCTCTTCGGCCTGCGCCGTCATGGCGCCCTTCTCGGCGTCATCACCTTCGCCAGCACTCTCGGGGGCGGCACGGGGCCACTCGCCGCCGGTTTTCTCTTTGAGCTTTTCCGCAACTACAACGTGGTGTGGAGCGTGTGCGCGGCCGCCTCCCTTATGGCGTTCATCCTTTCCTTATCGACGGGAAAGGGTCGGCGCAGGGACACGAGGATCGTCCGACAGAGAGGTCATTGACCCCATGTTTCACGTGGAACCCCTTCTTTCTCCCATGATCTCGATATGTTATATTATTCCCGCGAACGCGGTCATCGTGCGGTGTGGACTTCCTTGTAGCGCATCTCCCTCTCTATGTCGCGGATCTTCCGCGCCAGCACATTCTTCAGATGCGCCTCCATATCGGTGAACTGTACCGACGCCAGGGCAACCGTCTTCCGTATTCGCTCGTTGTCAGGCTGCCACACTCTGAGGACCTTTGCCTCCACCGTGTAAGGCACGTCGTCCACGTACAGACTCAGCTTCACCGGTGCACCGATCTCAAAGGGAAAGACCTTCTCGTGGCTGAACTTTGCCCCTCCGATGGATATGTCGATGAGGTTCACCCCCTTGCCGTCGACGCTGATCCTGATGCCGCAGTCCGTCGGCGGTTCAAGCCTGTAGAACATCCTCAGGTTGTACTCTTCGAAGGCACCCGCCTTCTTCAGAACCAGCGCCTGCACCTTCAGCAACGACGAGAGCTCGAATTCCTTTATGAATTCGACCACGATCGCCGGAAAGCCGAAGCGGCGCGGCTGTCCATCAGACCTGTCGAGGAAGGTCACAAAAAGTTCCTTGCCCAGGTGCGTCCTCGATATGGGCGGATCCGTCTGGGCGACGATCATCCTGTCGCCGGCCATCTCGTGGATTATGGAGTTCCCAACGTCGACAGTCTCCCTCATATGGTTTATGTTGACGATAATATTGATGTTAAGGCCTGGTCTGATGTTCATGTTCGCGTGCGGACAGGAAGCCGCCCTTCCTGTCTATTCTTCGGCCATCTGCAGCATTCTCTTAAAGGGATACGCCGCTATTACGAGGACAAATGTCTCTTCGTCCTTCGTGTTCGTCAGGGCATGCGGCTCTCCGGCGGGGATCCAGATCGAATCCCCCTCCTTTACCTCCCGGACCTCGTCTCCGACCTTCATGTTCCCGCCGCCCCGAAAGATCATGTATATCTCCTCGACCTCGTCGACGTGCTCCTCGATGGTGTTGCCCGGCGGCAGTATGGCATAGGCCAGGAATTCTATGCCCTCAAGGATGCGGCTCGTCATGATCATCCACGCCATCGCCCCCCGGTGCGCCCTGTACTTCGTCGCCAACACCTCAGGATCGTTGAAATTCCGGACTATCATCTGACTCCTTTCCCGCCCAGTGCCCTGTCGCTTTTCCGCTCATACGGTCCTAACGGCCCGGGCGCTTCCAGACGCCTTCACAGGACGGGCAGGTACGTTTCGATCTCGTAGTTCGACACGTGCGCCCTGAATCTGTCCCATTCTATTTTCTTGTTCTCGATGAGTTTCTCGAATACGTGGTCGCCGAGGGCGTCGCGCACCAGCTTCGATCCTTCCGTCAATTCTATGGCCTCGTACAGGCTTCCCGGAAGGGACCCGATGTCCAGCTCCTTTCTGCGTTCCGGGGTCATATCGTACACGTCTTCCTCGACGGCACTCGGGAGGGGGTATTTGTTCCTTATCCCCTCCAAGCCGGCCCTCAGCATGCAGGCGAAGGCAAGATAGGGGTTACATGCCGGGTCGGGGCTCCTGTACTCCACTCGCGTCGCGTTCTCCTTCCCCGGCTTGTACAGGGGCACCCGGACCAGTGTCGACCTGTTGCGTCTCGCCCATGATATGTACACCGGCGCTTCATAGCCGGGCACCAGCCTCTTGTAGGAGTTGACCCACTGGCTCGTCACCAGGGTGATCTCCCGCGCATGCCGCAGAAGCCCCGCGATGTACCATTTGGCCACGTCGGAAAGGAAGTGCTTGTCCTTTTCGTTGAAGAAGGCGTTTTTCTTTCCCTTGAAGAGGGACTGGTGCACGTGCATCCCGCTGCCGTTGACGCCGAATACCGGCTTCGGCATGAAGGTCGCGTAGACGCCGTACTTTCTCGCCACCTCCTTCACGACGATCCGGTATGTTATGGTATTGTCCGCCATGGCAAGGCCCCCGGTGTACCTCAGGTCTATCTCGTGCTGCGACGGGGCCACCTCGTGGTGGCTGTACTCGACGCTTATGCCCATCTTCTGGAGCATGAGCACCGTGTCCCTGCGAAGGTCCACCGCCTCGTCGAGGGTGGTGATGTCAAAGTAGCCCCCCTTGTCGAGGGTCTGTGTCCCTGAATCGGACTTGAAATAGAAATACTCCAGTTCGGGGCCCACGAAGAACTCGAACCCCATCTCCTGGGCGGCATTAAGGTTCCGCTTCAGCACATACCGGGGGTCTCCCTTGTAAGGAGTCCCGTCGGGCTCGAAAATGTCGCAGAACATGCGCGCCACCGACGCCTCACCTTGGGGCCTCCAGGGCAGTATGGTGAAGGTCGACACGTCGGGTTTCGCGATCATGTCGCTCTCGTCGATACGGGCGAACCCCTGGATGGAGGACCCGTCGAAACCCATTCCTTCCTCAAGGGCGTTCTCAAGCTCGTCGGCGGTGATGGTGAAGCTTTTCGCGAATCCGAGCAGATCCGTGAACCACAGCTTTATGAAGGTGACGCCCCTTTCCCGGGCATATTTCACCACCTGTGTCTTCGTCATCGATCCCCCTCCGTCATGTTCCCCGATTTCTTCCATTATGAAGAGATGTCCCTTCAAAGTCAATGTTTTTCCTTGGCTCCAGAGCGCGCATCCCGTTGACAGGCACGGCTCCCTTCTGGTACATTTCCTTAGCATCGATCCGGCATATCCCCGGGGGGGAACAATGAGGCACAGACCATGAACATCTCCAGAAGGGCCAGCGAGATATCCCCCTTCTATGTCATGGAGCTCCTCGAGCAGGCCCGGCTGATGGAGGCCGCCGGGCACAGCGTCATCCACATGGAGGTCGGCGAGCCGGGCTTTGAGACTCCGGGCACGATAAGGCAGGAGGCGGAAAAGGCACTGGCCGAGGGCAAGACCTTTTACACCCACAGCCTCGGCATCCCGGAGCTGCGGGAGGCCATCTCCCGCCAGTACCGCGACCGCTACGGCCTTGACATCGCCCCCGGGCGCGTTATCATCACCAACGGCTCCTCGGGCGCCTTCATCCTCCTCTTCGCGGCCCTTCTCGAGCGGGGCCGGACCCTTGCCATAGCCGACCCCGGGTATCCCTGCTATCGGAACATCGCCCTTCTCACGGATTGCACCGTGCGCTCCCTCCCCGTTTCGGCCGAGACCAATTACGAGGTCCTCCCCGAGCAGCTTCACGGCTCGCCGGAACCCGATGTCCTTGTCGTCGCCAACCCCTCGAACCCGACGGGGACGATCTACCGCGCAGATACCCTGAACGCCGTTTACAAGAGGCTCTCTTCCCGCGGGGGCGTTCTTGTCGTTGACGAGATATACTCCGGTCTCGTCTATGATGTCCCGTTCTCCTCGAGCGCCGCCATCTCCGAGGACGTCATCGTTGTGAACGGCTTCTCGAAGGCCTTCGCGATGACGGGGTGGCGCCTTGGCTGGATGGTGGTCCCCCGGGGCCTCGTCCGCCCCATCCAGAAACTGGCGCAGAATCTTTTCATCGCGCCGCCGTCGATTTCGCAGTACGCGGCGCTGGCCGCCTTTGACGATGCCGACGGCCTCGCGCGCATGTGCGGTCTTTACAGGGAAAGGAGGGACTTCCTCATGCCCCGGCTTCGCGGCCTTGGATTCGACGTCCCCGTCAAGCCCGACGGCGCCTTTTACATCTACGCGGGCATCGAGCGCTTCGGCATGGACAGCATGCTTTTCGTGGAAAGGGCGCTTGCCGAGGCAAAGGTGGCCATCACGCCGGGGTACGATTTCGGCAGCTTCGGGGCCGCTTCCCACGTCCGTTTTTCCTACGCCGACAGACTCGAGAACCTCGTGGAGGGCTGCGAAAGGCTCGAAAGGTGGCTAAACGGGGTGAGGGCCTGACGAGGTTCTTCACCCGGGTATTAGGTTTTCCGGCCTTTGGCCGATATTCCATCTAGGAGGATCGTTGTGCCGAAGATCGCACCCGGCAGTCTCGAACCCGGAATGAAGACCGCGAAACCCGTCGTAAACACAAGCGGCATGGTACTTCTCGGAGAGAACACGGAACTCACCCCGGAGCTCATCGACAGGATCAGGAACATGGAGGTGGACGGGGTGTGGGTGCAGGGCCTGTCGAAACCGTCGGTGCCGATGGAGGCGGCCGTCGAGGAGCTTGACAGGCGTTTTCGTCTCGTCGCCGGCCAACCCCACATGGACATCATCAGGAAGGTGGTTCAAAAGCACATCGAGGGCCTCTATGAATAGCATGGACGTCAGGACAGTCAGGGAAAAGATCGAACACATAAACGCCCTCCCCACCATCCCCAAGGTCCTTAACAGGCTTCTCGCGCTCATCGAGAACCCGCGGGTCTCTCTCAACGAGATCTCGAACTTCATCTCCTCCGACCCCGCCCTCACCACGAAGGTGCTCAGGATGGTCAACTCTCCCGTGTACGGTTTTCCCGGAAGGATCTCTTCTGTGAACCAGGCCGTCATACTCCTCGGGCTCACCGTCGTGAAGGGCCTTTTGCTCGGCGTCTCCGTCTTTGAGCTCATGCAGAAAACAATGATCGGCCTCTGGGAGCATTCCATCGGGACGGCCCTGTTCTCACGCATAATAGCCGTGCGCAAGGGCCACAAGGAGCCCGATGAGGTGTCCGTGGATGGGCTTCTTCACGATATCGGCAAGGTGTTCCTGGTGCTCCAGTTCCCTGACGAATACCAGAAGGCCCTCGCGCAGACGAAAGAGGACGGCATCATCATCCACGAGGCCGAGAAAAATCGGTTCAGCACGACGCACGCCAGCGTGGGCAGCTGGATGGCCAGGAAATGGCGCTTTCCGGCAAAGCTCATCGACGTCATCGAATACCATCACAAGCCCCACCTGACGAAGAGCACCCCCGTTGAGTCAGCCATCGTCCATGTTGCCGACATCCTCGTGCGCGCCCGGGGGTTCGGCTTTCCCGGCGACGACCTGATAACGCCCGTCCAGCCCGAGGCGTGGGAACTCCTCGAGCTCACCGAGAAGGACGTCCTCGAGATACTCGGGGAGGCCGAAGACTCCCTGCAGATCACGGAAGACCTGGCCCTATGAACGAGAAGAAGACCGTCGTCGTCATATCACAGGACGTTGTCCTCTCGGGCATACTGGACCGCATCCTTGTCCGGGATTACGGCGTCTTCCTCTTCAGGAACATCCAGTCTGCCATCGATTACATCTACAATTCGCCGCCGAACCTCATCATTCTCGACACCTCCGAAGAGGACATCTACTCTATGGACGTCATCAACAACCTCAAGAGCGACCCCATCTTCTACCAGTTGCCCGTTCTCGTCGTCATCGACGATGTCCCGAGCATTCCCGTCTGGAGGAACCTTTTCGTTGAAGATTACCTGAAAAGGGGGGACATCGAACAGGAGGGCCTCACACGCGTTGCCCTGGCGATACTGCGCTCTGAGCGCATCGTGGAGGTGAACCCCCTCACCAAGCTGCCGGGAAACATCTCCATAAGCAGGCAGATACAGGCGCGGATAGAGGCGGGAGACGTCTTTGCCCTGGCTTACGCCGACCTCGATCATTTCAAGCCCTTCAACGACCACTACGGCTTCACGAGGGGCGATGAGGTGATACGCATAACGGGCAGGCTCATCCTCAACATCGTCAAGAGCAAGGAGCCCCAGACTGGCTTCGTCGGACATATAGGCGGCGACGATTTCGTTTTCATAACATCCGTCGACGTCGTCGAGGAGGCCTCGGCGGACATCATCGACGCCTTCGACAGGATCACCCCCACCTTGTATGACAAGAAAGACAGGGACGCTGGCTTCATAGAGACCCTCGACCGCCAGGGAAACACGAGGAAGTTCCCGATAATTGCCGTTTCCATAGGCATCGCCACCAACAGGACGCGGTCCTTCACCCACTTCGGGGAGATGACCGAGATCGCCTCAGAAATGAAGAAGCTCGCCAAACAATCCTGGGGAAGCTGCTACCTCACGGACCGCAGGGGAGTCAATCCGGCGTAGGCCGGATCGACGTTGACGCGCATACGGGTCTGCGCGCTCCGCACGCAAACGGGCATACGAGGAAAGGCAAGACAAACCTTCACGACAAATCTCCTGCCCTCACCACCACGTTGAACAGGGTGGACCTGATCTCGCGCTGCCACCGGAAGGTTCTTTCTCTTACCCCGTGTGCCCGTTTGCGCGCCGAAGGCGCTAACACCGATTCCCCTTGCCCAACCCGGCGATCTGGAGTAAAACCTTCTTTGAGATCGCCAGCAGGGAGAGCATGTGGTCGGCATCGTCAAAGATCCTCTCTATCTCGAGCACGACCCCGGGGGCTACCACCCGGAGAACCCGGACCGCCTGAGGCATATCTACTCCATGCTCCCGTCCATCGACCGGGACGGCATCATCTACGTGACGCCAAGGATGGCGACCCACGAGGAGGTCGCTCTCATCCACGACATCTCCTATGTCGAGGGCATCGCGAGGACCCGGGGGAGCCTTGCCTGGCTCGACCCCGATACGTCCACCTCGCCGCGGACCTACGAGGCCTCTCTTCTTGCCGCGGGCGGGTGCCTGAGCCTCGCCGACTCCATCCTCTCCGGCGCTGCTCAAACCGGCTTCGCCCTCGTGAGGCCTCCCGGGCATCACGCCGAGAGGTCGCAGGCCATGGGGTTCTGCATCTTCAACAACATAGCCATCGCGGCCCGTTACCTGCAGGCGACGCACGGCGTGGGCAAGGTCCTCATCGTCGATTTCGACCTTCACCACGGGAACGGGACACAGCACAGTTTCTACTCCGACCCATCCGTGCTTTACTTCTCGACCCACCAGTACCCCTACTACCCCGGTACTGGCTGGTATGAAGAAACCGGGCGGGGTGACGGGGCGGGATACACCGTCAACGTGCCTCTGTCCTACGGGATGACCGACGACGACTACCTCTTCGTTTTCCGGGAAGTGCTCCTGCCCGTCGCCGACCTCTTCAGGCCTGATATGGTCCTTGTCTCGGCCGGGTTCGACACCTACCGCAACGACCCTCTGGGAGGCATGTCCGTCACGGAGGGAGGGTATTCGGCCATGACGGAGATGCTCCTCGGCATCGCACGAAAATGGTGCCGCTCAATGGCGCTCTTCGCGTTGGAGGGGGGGTATGACGCCGCGGGCCTCGCCCGCTCGGTGAAGGGGGTGATCACAACGATGAAGGGAGATCCTGCCTTTGAATATGTGAGGAAAGGCGAACCCTGCCGGGAGGTCGTGGAGGTCGTGGCCAATGCAAAAAGGGCCCTTGGCCCTTTTTGGGGAAAGTTCTAGTTCTCCTCCTTCCAGACCATTTCTTTCAGTTCTTTTCCGACCTTGAAATAGGGAAGCCGCTTGGGCTCGACCTGAACCGTCTCGCCGCTCTTGGGATTCCTGCCCCTGTAAGCCTTGTATTCCCTGAGGGTGAAGCTGCCGAAACCGCGTATCTCCACACGCTCATTATTGATGATCGCTTTCTTGATGCTGTCGATGATCGTGTCCACGGCGATCTTCGCTATTTTCTGGTTCACGTTTATATCTGCGGCGAGCTTGTTGATTATATCCATCTTGTTCATGGACAACCCTCCTTAAATCAGCTTTCTGAAATATATTTACAGGCGTTCCTGAAGATCTTAAGTCCGTCTCCTTCGTTCGGAACCTCTTCCCGTGTCCAGCGGGGGTGCTGCGTGCGATGCACAAAGGCCTCAGGGTGCGGCATAAGCCCGAAGACCCTTCCCGTATCGTCGCAGATGGCAGCGATGGCCTCCATCGAACCGTTGGGGTTGTCGGGATAGCTCATCGACACCTCACCCGCGGCGTCGGCATATTGCAGGACGATATTGCCCCCCTTTTTCATGGCGGACAGGCTCCCCGTCGAATCGACGATGCACTTGCCTTCACCATGTCGCACAGGGAGATAGATTTTATCCATATCGCTCGTAAATATGCAATGAGAAAATCTATTTGCCTTCAGATGGACCCAGCGGTCCTCGAACCGCCCCAGGTCGTTGGCCGTCAGCGTCGCCGACTGCCTTCCATAGGTTTTACCCAGCGCCGGCAGCAGGCCCGTTTTGACGAGAAGCTGGAAACCGTTGCAGATCCCCATGATAACCTTTCCATCTTCAACGAATTTCATCAGTTCGTCAAGGAAGCGCCTGCCCGTGTCCGCCATTTTCTGGTATTTCCACTTCACGGCCTGCGCCTTGGCCGAGCCAAGGTCGTCCCCGTCGAGAAACCCCCCGGGAAAATTGATGAAGCTGTACCCGTGGATCAGCCCCGGGCGCTCAACAAACTCGTCGATGTGGACGAGCTCCGGCTCAAAACCCGCCAGTCGGTTCGCGTGGGCCGTCTCGTTTTCACAGTTGATGCCGTTGCCGAAGACGACAAGGCTCTTTGGTCTCTTTCTTGTCATGTCGCGTAACTATGCAATCCCGCGAGGAAAAAGTTGACCCCGAAATAGGTCATCACAACGCTCGCAAAGCCGATGATCGACAGGAGCGCCGTCCTCCTCCCTCTCAAGCCCCCCGTGAAGCGCAGGTGAAGGATCAGGGCGTAAACGATCCAGGTTATGAGCGACCACGTTTCCTTCGGATCCCAGCTCCAGTATGACCCCCACGCGTAGTGGGCCCACACGGCTCCCGTTAGTATACCAGATGTAAGCATGGAAAAGCCAATAATAATGCTCCTGTAATTGATGTCTTCCAGGGTCTGGCCCGGCGGCACGATCCCGCGGGACTCAAAAAAGTAGAGCCCTCCGCACGCGAAAGACACCAGGAACGCAGAATAAGCCAGGAAACACGTGATGACGTGGACGTGCAACCAGTTGCTTTGCAGGGCCGGGATCAGCGGCTGGATCCCCCGTTCCACGCCGGGTGAAAGGGAGGCATAGGCCATGAGAGCGAGTGACGCGGCGGCGCCGGTGAAGGTTATCACCGGGTACAGTCTCTTCCTCATGACGATCATGATGAGGCTTATGGCCCAGGAGAAGAATATCAGGGACTCGTAATAGTTCGAGAGGGGCGCGTGTCCCATGCCCAACCGGTAAGACTCCACCCAGCGCAGACCGATGCCCGCTGTCTGAAGGGCGAAGGTCACGAGGAGACAATACCAGGCGGTCCTGAGGATCCCTTTCCTTCTCGCGGCAAAATATACGATGTACAGGAAGAAGAGGGCGAGGTACAGGATCGTCGATATCCCCAGGATCGTGTCATGCGTTATCATGCGAGGTCCTTTGAGAGCCTGTCCATCTCTTCCAGAAACCCCTCCCTGTTCCTCGAGGCCATGCCTGCCACGTGTATCCCGCCGGCGTCATCGCTCATGACGTATATCCTCCGGTGAAAGGTGAAGAAGTTTATGTAGAGCCCGGCGAGCATGAGGCCGAACCCGGCGAGGACCACGGGCACGCCGGGGTCGCGGGACATCTCGAGACCCGTGTAGTATCCACCGGCTATCCCCTCGAGAGAGATGCGCGAACCCCCGATCACGCGCGTCCGCATCCTTTCGACATCCTTCAGGAACCAGAGCGTCTTCGGCTCTTCTCCGTCCATGTAGGCCACCATCACCCCGGGGCCGAAATCATGGACCTGGGGGGCGTACCGTACTACCATGAAAGGGGTCCTGCCCGCCTTTACGACCTCCTGTTCGGCAAGGACGACCTCCTTTCCGTCAACGCGGAAGGTGTAGCTGTTCGATGTCCCGTAGCTCGACTGGTACAGCCTGACCCCATTGTAGGACAGGGGTTCGTTGACCTTTATCCTGCCCGCCTTTACGACCTTGCCCGTGCCGTCGAGGATCTCGATGTCGCTTGCGTACTCTTTCGGCTGCCCCCCGGGGTAGAAGGTGACGTTGAAATCCTTGCACCTCACGGTGAAACCGAGCGGTACGGGTGCCCGCGCCCGCGCCCGCGAGACGGCGGCCTCAGCTGTTTCGCCAACGCGCAGCGCAATGAAGCCCCTGTCGCCGGCAGCGAGCCCGATGAGTCCCCCGAGAAGCACGACAAGGACGCTTGCGTGGATGACAACCACCCCGTATCGCGAAAAAGACCCCTTCTCGTAGAGCGCCGTTGTCTCCGACAGCTGTTTCTTCCTGTACGACGAGGCGGCAAGGCGGCGGGAGACCTCGCCGGGGGTCCTCGTGGTGGTGAAGCCGGAGCCCGCGGCCACGAGGGCCTTCACGTCCGGCGCGGCCTTTGCCCCTTTCCCCCCGAGGCCCCGTATTCGCCTCACGGTGCACGCGATAAGGTTAAGGGCGAAAAGGGCCAGGAGGAAGTAGAACCACGGCGAATGATAGGTGTCGTCAAGCCCGAAGAGCTTGACGAAATGGTATGCCTTCTCGCTGTAGAGGGAGAGGTACTCCTCCTCCGTTCCCCCCTGCTTGATGACGCTTCCCACGATGGATGTCGCCGCGATGAGCCCCAGCACCACGATGCCGAGGCGCACCGACGCGAGGGATCGGGAGAAGGAGGCTACCCGTGAGGCCGGTTCGGTTTCCTTTCCGCTACTGCTTCTTGTGGCAGTCATTACACTTCGTCGGCGCCTTTACCCCTTTCGCCGATGACTGTTTGTGGCATTCTATGCAGTTCTTGTGGTACGCGTCCTTGATCGGTATCGCGCCGTTCTTCACGTCCTTGAGGTCGTGGCAGGGCATACATCCCCCGGGCTCCTTCGGGTTCTTGTCTTTGTGGTGGCATTCAGCGCAGTCTATCTTCGCCTTTTCCGTATGCAGGGGATGGGAGAAGGGCACGGGAGGGAACTTCGCCCCCTCGAGCTTGAGCATCATCGATTCCGGGGCCTTCTTCTGGGCAAAAGCGCCCGTCAGCAACACGAGGACGAAGACAACGACCACTGCCAGTCCGAGTGCGATCCTTACTTCCTTTTTCATATCACACCTCTTCATCGGGTTTTCAAATACTCAGAATGTTATCGCAAGTTTGGGAGATAAGTCAAGCAAAGGGGCGCCCGGCCCCGAGGGTCATGACGGCCCTACCCCCGCCCGTCCTATCGATCCTATATGTCCTATTGGTCTTATCGGGTTCTGTCCTATAGGACCTATTGGACCTATACGACATACAGGACACTTAGGACCAATAGGACACCCTGGGGGGCTAGGTGGCGGGTGTGGGGTTTCGGGGGGTGGCCGCGCCCCTTTTCTTGCCCGCGTATCCCACCGCCGTGTGGTATGCGGCACGGTCGAAGAAGTAGACGAGGCGCTCTCCCAGTTCGAACATGCGGTAGATATCGACAGCCTTCTCCCAGACGCCGAAGGAATAGGTGAACATCCACACGTGTTTCTTGAGGAGGCTTAAGGAGCTGATGGCCTCCTCCAGGGGCACCCCGCCCTCGTTGCGCTCCCTGCCCAGGCTGCGGTAGAAGGACGTGAATTCGCTCTCGCTCTTTTCTTTCCTCAGCCAGGCTCCGAACTGGCCCATGATGACCATGGCTCTCGAATGCAGGGCGTCCCTGTCCACGCGCCGGTAGGACCGCGTCGACGGGTTCGTCGTTATGTCATCGAGCCACAGGTTGACAATCTTCTCCGAGTTCTCCTGCACGGCATTGGCGAGTTCGTCAGACAGGAGGACGACGGGGTATCCGATCCTGTCCTTCACGGTGCTCTCCACGAAGGTCTCAAAGGAATCGTGGATGCTCCAGAGGTCCTTTTTCAGTTCCATGAACCTTCCCAGGGCCTTTACCTGCGAATCGAAGGCAAGTTTCGGAAGGTTCATGACGGGGAAATATCTCGCCTCCGAGGCGTCATCGCCGGCCCTTTCCTGTCCGCCTGTCTTCTCGACCTCGAAGGTGACGATGAGGAGTTCGCCGTACAGCGGGTTCACGTGGGAGCCCACGTCGAGGAGCTGCACGATCCTCCCCTCCACGCCCGCTTCCTCCTTCAGTTCCCGAAGGGCGGCGTCCTCTATGCTCTCCCCTGTCTCGGCGAAGCCGATGGGGCAGCACCACATGTCCTTGAAGGGCTCCTTCGCCCGGCGTACGAGGAGTATCTCGCGCCTGCTGTTCGCGAGGATCACCGACGCGACGGGCAGCGGGTTCTCGTAATAGACCGTGTTGCACGCGCCGCACACCTGTCTGTGCTTGCCTTCAAGGAAGTCGGTGCCGAGAGGCGTTCCGCAATGGGCGCAGTAGACCTTCTTCTTCATTTCCCCGCCATGAATATCCTGTCGTTCTTGTTGAACCTGAGCTCGCCCTTCCGGCGAAGCTCGGAGAGCATCTTGTCCCTGACGATGCGGGGATCCACATCCTTTTCGATGAACTCTCTCTTGAAATCTATGTACAGGGCGAGTGAATCCTCGTCGCCCTCGCGGAAGAGGAGCGCGTTAGGGTAATCAATGTGGCTCACCGTCGTGAAATGCTGCCTCAGAAAAGCCTCGCCGTTCTCTGCGGAAAACCGCTCTATGACCTTTCTCAGGTTCCTGAAGTCAAAGTAGTGCTGGCCCTCCTCGAGCATGGAGGCGCTGTGGGTAAGGCTGAGGAAGGACCCCCCCGGTTTGAGGACCCGGGCTATCTCCCCGACGGCGCCGGGGAAGAAATACAGCGAATAAAGGGAGAGGACGAGGTCGAAGTGGTCCGCCGGCAGCCCCGTCGGCGCGGGCAGGGTCATGACACGGAAGGCCGCCTCCCGGGCGCGGGCGCTCGCGTTGGCGAGGAAAGGGGCCTCGTTCTCCGGAAGACAGTCTATCCCGACGATGAGGTCGAGCCCTCCGGGCATGACCTCCTCGAACCAGCCGTACCCGCATCCGAGGTCGAGGATGCTTCTCACGCCGGGCCAGGGGACCGCGTCACGGACAACGCTTCTGATGTCCCTTGCGTTCTCGGAATGCTCCCGTATGATGGTCCCGACACGAGCGTGAAGGTCATGGTCCCTGTAACTACCTATGACCCCGGCGTTCCCTTCCCGCACATCCGTCCGACGCATTTTGGACCCCCTACCGGGAGATGCGGTCGTCAAGGGCTCCCTTTCCTTCCCTCACCAGCTCCGCGACATCGTCGGCGAGCCTGACCACTGTGGACGGCTCGCTCGCCAGGATCCCGCCGTCCACAACAAGGGAGATGTTGTCGCCGAAGGTCTTTTCGATCACCCGCGGGTCGGTCATGACCTCTTCTCCGGCAATGCGGGCGCTCGTGTTGATGACGGGCCGGCCGCACAGGCCCGCTATTCCCACCGGCACGGGGTGGGCCGGTATCCTGACCCCGACCTCTTTCCTGTCCGTCATGAGAAGCTTGGGAATGATCTTCCTCGCCTTCAGGACGAAGGTAAAGGGTCCGGGCAGGTACCACTTGACGATGTCGAAGGAGAAATCACTGAGCACGGCGTAGGTGCTGATGTCCTTCATGTCCCTGCAGATGATGCTGAGCGCCCTCTTCGGGTCCAGCCGCTTCATCGCGTACAGTTTCCGTATGGACTTGATGTTGAACAGGTCGCACCCGATCCCGTAATGCGTGTCCGTGGGGTATGCTATGATCCCGCCTTCCTCCATCGTCCGCAGGATCAGTTCGGTCACCTTCCTCTTCGGCCGATCCGGGTTCCACTCAACGATCATCTCTTCCTCGCCACCAGTTGTGCCGTCGCCCGCATCCTGCCCCTGTGCTCCCTCAACCCCTCATCGTAGTGGATGAGGTCGAACCCGGGAAAGAGGGCCGGGAGCTCTCCTCTCTCAAGAAGAAAGGCGGGGTTCCCGGGATGCTCCGCGTCGCCGCCCGCCTTGAGGAATGTCTCATACATAAGTATACCACCCCTGTCGAGCACGGCCGCAATGTCCGGAGCGATCTCCCGGAGCAGGAAATAAAAGACGATGACCCCTTGGAAAGAGCCTTTCCTGAAGGGCAGTCGTGCCGCGTCTCCCTGCACCATCCCGAGGGAGAGCCCCCCCGTCGCCGCGGCCTTTCGGGCGATCCCGAGGCCCTCCCATGAGCGCTCAAGCCCCGTCACGCTAACACCTTGCGACGCGAGGAAGAGGGCATCCCTCCCGGCCCCCATGGCAATGTCGGCCACCCGCCCCTCGAAAAGGTGCCGGTACCTCACGAGGAGGTCGTGGGGGTCGTCGGGGTCGTCGTAAGAACCCTTTCGATACCTGTCGTCCCAGTCGGGCTTTTCGCCGCCTCTATTTTCCTTCCCCATTCCTTCCAGGTTCCTCCGCGCTACTATTATAGTCCACCCGGGGGATCTAAGGGATAGCTTTTTTTTGCCTCCGGTGATATATAACACCCATGGCCATCCGGATAGTGTTCCTCGACTGCGACGGCACCCTCACCACCGTCAAGAGCAGCTGGGAATACCTCCATCGGCGCCTCGGACTGTGGACCGATAACGCTGACGAGTACCAGACCCTCTTCAGGCGGGGCGTGATCGACTACCACGAGTTCTGCAGAAGGGACGCGCTCCTGTGGAAGGGCCTTGCCGTCGGGGACGTGGAATCCGTCATCCGGGAGGTGCCGTATCAGGCCGGCGCCCACGATCTAATCGGGTCCCTCAAGGGAGCGGGCATCACCACCGTCATCGTCTCCACGGGGCTGTCCCTCCTTGTCGACAAGGTGTGCAGGGAGCTTTCCGTCGACCTTTCCTTTTCCAACGATCTGCTTTCCCGCGACGGTCGCCTGACGGGGGAGATATCGATACATGTCGATTACGACCTGAAGGGCCCCATCGTCCGGCGGACCCTCGAGCGCCTCGGGTTGTCCTCCGCTGAGGCCTCCGCAATAGGGGACGGGGAGGGAGACAGGGGAATGTTCGAGGAGGTCGGCCTGCCCATCGGTTTCAACATCAACGGTGCCTCGTCGAATTTCCCGGCCCGCACTGCGTACATCGAAGAGCTGTCCGAAGCAAAATCGCTGATGGGGGTTGCCCGATGAACAAGATATCCGCCGGAAGGTCAGCTGTGTTTCTGTGCGTCTTCCTCATGTTCCTTATCCCCTCCTGCGCCCCGAGGAAGGTCCAGATATTCGATGTACCCGCGGGGGCCCGCACCGATATCGTCCAGATCGCCCTGGCGCAGCAGGGCAAGAAGTACCGCAGCGGCGCAAAGGGGCCCGATTACTTCGACTGCAGCGGCCTCATCTATTTTACATACAGACAGGCGGGCATCTCGGTACCGCTTACGGCGGAGGCGCAGGGGCGTTACGGCGCGGAGATACCCCGGGGAGAGGCTCTGCCCGGCGATCTTGTTCTTTTCAGGATCAAGAGCGACGACCACATAGGGATCATGGTCAACGGGTCCGATTTCGTTCATGCCTCCAAATCAAGGGGCGTGGCAGTCGACTCCCTGGAATCCACGTACTGGCGCAGGTATTTGGTGGGATTCAGAAAGCTGATGTAGGGGCAAGCGGGCGGGGGTCGGTATGCCGGGCCCCGGGGCTTGCCTGATCCTGTCTGTATTCCCTGGACCCCGTCGCTCTCTCCTTAGCCCTTCTTCTTCAGGTATTCCATCAGCGACATCTTCCTGTAGTGCCTGCCGGTCAGATAGGATAGAACGGCCTTGAAGTCCTTTTTCCCGATGTACCCCGGGATCTGGATGATCTTGTTTCCGCTGTCGTCAAGGAGGATGGTCGTTGGATAGCCAATGATCTTGTTTTCTCTCGCGGCTCCTGCTGCCGTTTCGCCGTTGATGCGCACGAAAACCGTGCCGGCGGCGAGCTCGCGGCGTATATCGCGATCCGAGAAGACGCTTTTGTCCATGGCCTTGCAGTAGCCGCAGGAGGGCGTGAAGAGGTACACGACAGCGGGCTTCTTCTCCTTCATCACCAGTTCCCGCACCTGCCCCATGGTCTCCTGACCCATGGCGGCAAGGGGGGCCAGAAAGGAAAGGAAGAGAAGGGCGGCCGACAGAATCTCCCGTCTTGGCATGATGTATAGTAGCAGAAAATCACGGGACCCGCAAACCGGTGCGTTCGCCTTGAGGGAGCCGAGGAAAAAGTGTTGACTTGCAAAAAAATGTCCTGTACAATTGAATGCACGTTACCCAGCACATTACTTTGACAAGATTCTCAGTTACATTAGGGTTAATTCCAAGCCTCTGGGGTACTACTAGTTTTCCACATATGTTGAAAAGTTGTTGAAACAATCCATACCATGTCTGATATCCTTTCCCAAATAAAGCCGAAGATAGCCTCCGTTGTCAGTGAGGACAGCTTTAAGACGTGGATAGAGCCCCTGAGCTTTATCGACTTTACGAACCACAACTGCCGTATCGGGGTGCCGAACGCTTTCTTCCGCGACTGGGTGTCAGAGAACTTCGAGCCCATCATCGTAACTCTCCTCAAGGATGCTACGAACGAGGACGTCAGGATTGAATACGTGCTCAAGAGGGACGAGAAGGCGGAAGAGAAGAAGGCGGTCGTCCTCAGGAAGCAGGCGACCTTCAGCCAGTTCAATCCAAAGTACACCTTTGAGAACTTCGTTGTCGGTACGAGCAATCAGTTTGCCAATGCCGCCTGTCTCGCCGTGTCGACAAACCCCGGCAAGACGTACAACCCGCTGTTCATATATGGCGGCGTGGGCCTTGGCAAGACGCACCTTCTCAATGCGGTGGGCAACTTTCTTGTAAAGCATGGCACGATCAATCCCGACCGCATATGTTATATCACGGCGGAGACCTTCACGAACGAGCTCATCAATTCCATACGCTATGAGAAGATGGACGACTTCCGGAACAGGTTCAGGAAGATGGACATCATTCTCATCGACGACATCCAGTTCATTGCCGGCAAGGAGAGGACGCAGGCCGAGTTCTTTCACACTTTTAACACACTCTACGACAATATGAAGCAGATCGTGGTAACGAGCGACAAATTCCCCAGGGACATAGAGAACTTCGAGGAACGCCTGAAGTCCCGGTTCGAGTGGGGGCTCGTCGCCGATATACAGTCACCGGACATAGAGACAAAGGTCGCCATTTTGAACAAGAAGGCGGAGGCGGAGAATATCAGCCTGCCGCTCGACGTGGCGTTCTTCATAGCTAATAATTCAGAGGACTCGATCCGTTCCCTCGAGGGAACCCTGATCCGTGTCGGCGCCTATGCATCGCTGAACAGCACGCCGATCACCACAGATCTCGTCAAGCAGATCATGAGTCATATCATCAAGGACAAAAACAGGGAGATCACCATCGACATGATCCTCAAGGAGGTATGTTCACACTTCTCCGTCACCCTCGGCGACATAAGGTCGAGCAAACGGATCAAATCCATCATGGTTCCCCGGCAGGTAGCAATGTACCTGTCGAGGAAAATGACAGATTCCTCCCTGGTGAGCATCGGCGAAAAATTGGGCGGCAAGGACCACGCCACCGTGCTCCATTCCATAAAGAAGATAGATAGTGAACTAAATGTTAAAAAGGAGTTGAAAAACACTGTTGAAAAGATCATCCAAAGATTAAAGTCAACATGATTCAACAGTTGTCCCAGTTTTTTGCACAGTACCCAGATCCACTTAATCCTGTGAAGTCGGTTGGTTGCACCTTTTTCAACATTTTAACACCACTTATCTGTTATGAGGAGTTACTTTATGAGAATAATACTAGATAAGAACACAATCCTGCAGCCAATATCAAGGGTCGTCTCAATAACAGAGAAAAGGTCTCTCATGCCAATTCTTTCCAACATCCTCATCGATTTTGGCAGCAAGGGAACCACCGCGTATTCCACCGACCTGGAAGTGAGTGCCATCACCAGTATAGACTTCGTGACGGATATGGAAAGAAAGGTCGTTGTGCATGGAAGAAAATTTCTGGAGATACTCAAGGAACTGGACAATGGAGAGATAGAGTTCGTCTTTGAAGATAACGTCATGACGATCCGGCAGAGGATGACGGAAATATCGCTGAGCCTTCAGGACCCTGAAGAGTTTCCGGAGACAAAGGAGATATCGGGGAGGGAAGAGTTCACTATTCCCGGGAGCATCCTTTTGGAGATGATAGACAAGGTGGAATTTGCCGTTTCTGTAGATGAGACGCGGTATATACTTACGGGGATGTTCATGAAGGGTCAGGATGGGAAAGTGGTCGTTGTGGGCACCGATGGTTTCCGGATGGCCCTTTACCAGAAGGAGATAGATGGTCTGAAGCCCTTTCAGGGAATGACGATCCCGAAGAGGTCCGTTTCGGAAGTGGAGAGGGTGATTGGAGAGGAAGAGGATGTCCGTATCGTGATAGATGAGAAACACGTTCAGTTCAGCACGGAGAAGATGAAGATAATCTCCCGAATCATCGAGGGAAATTTTCCTGATTATGAGAACGTTCTCCCCTCGGGTAATACGAACGTGGCAGAAGTTGAGAGGGAGTTGCTCTTCAAGGGTCTGAAGAAGGTCTCTTCCATCATCGGAAGGTCCGAGCCGGTCAAGATGACCCTGTCCGAGAACACCATGACCATAGAGGCGGAGTCGGACATTGGAAGGGCTAAAGAGGTCATCGGAATAACGTATGATGGTGAAGAGACGACGATGAACTTCAATGTGAAGTTTTTGATAGATGTGGTAACGCATTTGACGGGGGACCAGGTGACGATAGCCGCACCGAAGACATACGGTGCCGTCCTTTTCAGATCCCGGGATGCGGAGGGCTACAAGAATATAGTGATGCCTATAAGGATATAAGAAATGGGTGAATACGGAGCGGAAAGCATAAAGATTCTTGGCGGTCTCGATGCCGTCAGGAAAGTGCCGTCCATGTACATCGGCAACACGAACATCGATGGGTTGCACCACCTTATCTACGAGCTTGTGGACAACAGCGTTGATGAAGCGCTGGAGGGATACTGCAACAGGATCGCGGTGACCATACACCGTGACAACAGCGTCACCGTGGAAGACAACGGCAGGGGTATACCCGTGGCAATGCATGCCGAGGAGAACATGTCGGCCCTTGAAGTTGTGCTTACAAAGCTGCACGCCGGCGGGAAATTCGACAAGGATACCTACCGGTATTCGGCAGGGCTTCACGGCGTAGGACTCTCTGTCGTCAACGCCCTCTCGGAGTATCTCGAGGTAGAGGTCAAGAGGGCCGGCCAGGTCTACTTCCAGCGCTACGGGCAGGGCGTGAGGATGACGGACCTTACCGTCATAGGAGACACGGAGAGCACGGGTACGAAGGTGAAATTCAAGGCCGACGCCTCGATATTCGAAACGACGGAATACAGTTATGATACCCTGGCGCACCGCATGCGGGAGATATCCTTCCTGAACAATGGCATTCATATCATCCTTGCCGACGAAAGGAAGGCCAGAAAACAGGATTTCAAGCACGAGGGAGGTATTCGCTCCTTTGTGAAGTACCTCAATGCCAGCAAGACCGTCCTGTTCGACGAACCGATATATGTGTCGAACTCCCGGGAATCTCTGGATCTTCTCGAAGTCGCACTGCAGTATAACGACGGGTATAACGAGAACATCCAGAGCTTTGTGAACAACGTCAATACAAAGGAAGGCGGCACGCACGTGGCCGGTTTCCGCAGCGCCCTGACGCGGTGTGTGAACGGGTTCATCCAGAGCAACATGCAGGGCAAGATCAAGGAGAACCTCACTGGCGACGATATCAAGGAGGGCCTCGTAGCCGTCGTTAATATCAAGGTCCAGAGCCCGCAGTTTGAGGGGCAGACAAAGACCAAGCTGGGCAACAGTGAGGTAAAGGGCATGGTCGAATCGCTCCTGAACGAGAAGATAGGCGAGTATCTGGAACTCAACCCCCAGATCGCCAGGGCGATAGTGGGGAAGGCCATCGAGGCGCGCCGGGCCCGCGAAGCGGCAAAGAAGGCGAAGGAACTCGTCAAGAGCAAGAGCCTCATTGAGAACGGGGTCCTCCCGGGAAAGCTCGCAGACTGTCAGGAAAGCGACCCGATGCAATGCGAGCTCTTCATCGTCGAGGGCGACTCCGCGGGCGGCTCGGCCAAGCAGGGGCGCAACAGGAAGACGCAGGCCATACTCCCCTTGAGAGGCAAGATACTCAACGTCGAGAAGTCACGTCAGGAAAAGGTGTTGACAAACCAGGAGATACGCTCCATCTATCTCGCCGTCGGCATAGGTGCCGAAGGCAAGGGGCGCCTGCGCTATCACAAGGTGATCATCATGACCGATGCCGACGTGGACGGTTCCCATATCCGCACGCTGCTGCTCACTTTCTTCTACCGCCAGATGCCTGACCTCATCACAGACGGGCACCTGTTCATTGCCCAGCCGCCGCTGTACAAGATAAAGGCCGGCAGCAAGGAATCCTACGCCAAGGACGAAGAGGAGTTCGAACGCACCATCACCCTGAGGGGTATGGAAAAGACCCGTTGCGCAGTGAACGGCGACATTCAGGAAGGCCCGGAACTTGCCGAGAAGGTGGAAAAGATAAAAACAGTCGAGAATTTTCTGCGTAACACCCTCATCGACGGGATCGACAGGGAGATATCCCTCGGGCTCATGCGGTTCGATATTACGAAAAGAGAAGACTTTCAGAAGGAGGAGAGGCTCGCCGGACTGCTTGAGGGCCTGAAGAACGCGGGCTACGCGTGCACGATGGTCTGGGATCGCGAACACAATCTTTTCTACATCGAGACGGAGGCGAAGGGCAGCAGGGGCAGAACGATCCGCGTGGAGTATGAGATGTGTGCCGTGAGCGACTATGCCGAGGCATACAGGGCCTATGTAGAGGTGAGGAAGTTCTACGAGGAAGGGATCCGTGTCACGGACGGGAACAAGCCGGCTGTCTCCTGCAGCCCCGAAGAGTTCCTGAGGCACATACTTGATAAGGGAAAGGAAGGGGTGAACATCCAGAGGTACAAAGGTCTCGGCGAGATGAATGCGGAACAGCTCTGGGAGACCACGATGAACCCCGAGAAGAGAAAGGTCGTGAGGGTCACCATCGAGGACGCCGTTGCCGCAGACCAGGTCTTCACGGTCCTCATGGGGAACAACATCGAAACACGCAGGACCTTTATCGAGGAGAACGCCCTGAGCGTGAGAAACCTCGACATATGATAACCATCGGCATAACGGGGATCATCGGCAGCGGCAAGAGCACGGCCTCGGCGGCCCTCGGGGCCCGCGGCATCCCCGTGATAGACCTCGATGCCCTGGCCAAGAAGATGCTCACCCTGGCGGAGGTCCACGAGGAGATAGAACGGGAATTCGGCAACGGTCTCGTCATCGACGGGCAGATAGTGGTCGAGAAGCTGAGGGACATCGTCTTTGCGGACAAGGAGAAGCTGAGGAGGCTCGAGAGGATAACCCACCCGCGCATGCTCTCCGAGCTGTGGCAGGAGGTCGCCGAGCTTGCCGGTGCGGGCGAGAAGGCGGTCATCGTCGACGGCCCGCTTCTCTTCGAGACCGGTCTTTACAAGGAGCTCGACAGGACCGTCGTTGTCACCGCCGACATGGACGTAGTACGGAAAAGATTGAAGATGCGGGGCATGGCCCCCGACGACATAGAAAAGCGGATATCGAACCAGATACCGCTCAAGGAAAAGGAAGAGGCTGCGGACTATGTACTATCCAACAATGGAACGAGAGAGGACCTCGAGAGGAACATCGAGGCCCTTCTGGAAAGGATCAATGAATGGGAGGTAAGAACTCGATGCACCTCAACGACCTAAAAAGCAAGAAGATCGGCGAATTAACACAGATCGCGCGGGACCTCAACATCGAGAACGCCTCGGGACTGAGAAAACAGGAGCTCATCTTCTCCATCCTGCAGGCATATGTCGACAAGAACGAGAACGTTTACGGGGAAGGGGTCCTGGAGATACTTTCCGAAGGGTTCGGGTTCTTGCGGTCCACGGACTCCAACTATCTGCCCGGGCCCGACGACATATACGTTTCGCCCTCGCAGATAAAGAAGTTCGGGTTAAGGACGGGGGACACGACCTCGGGCCAGATACGGCCGCCGAAGGACAACGAGAAGTACTTCGCCCTTCTCAAGGTGGAGTCCATAAACTTCGACGACCCCAGCGTTGTCCGCGACAAGATCATCTTCGACAACCTGACGCCCATATATCCCAACGAGAGGGCAAAGCTAGAGACCGTACACGACAACCTCTCGACGAGGGTCATGGACCTCTTCACGCCCATAGGCAAGGGACAGCGCGGGCTCATCGTCGCGCCCCCGAGAACGGGCAAAACGATGCTTCTCCAGTCCATCGCCAACAGCCTGACGAAGAACCACAAGGAGATATACCTCATCGTCCTGCTCATCGACGAGCGGCCCGAGGAGGTCACGGACATGATGCGTTCCGTCAAGGGCGAGGTCATAAGCTCGACCTTTGACGAGCCCGCGACGAGGCACGTCCAGGTCGCCGAGATCGTCATCGAGAAGGCAAAGAGACTCGTGGAGCACAAGAAGGACGTCGTCATCCTCCTCGACAGCATCACCCGTCTCGCCCGCGCCTATAACACGGTCGTGCCGTCGAGCGGCAAGATACTCTCCGGCGGCATCGACGCCTCGGCCATGCAGAAGCCGAGGCGCTTCTTCGGCGCCGCGAAGAACATCGAGGAGGGGGGAAGCCTCACCATCATCGCCACCGCTCTGATCGACACGGGCTCGCGCATGGACGAGGTCATCTTCGAGGAGTTCAAGGGAACGGGCAACTGCGAGATATACCTCGACAGGAAGCTTGCGGAGAAGAGGATCTTCCCCGCCATAGACATCAACAAATCGGGCACCAGGAAGGAAGAGCTGCTCCTCGAATCGAGCGATCTGCAGCGCATCTGGCTCTTGAGAAAGGTGCTCCAGCCAATGAACACGGTGGAGGCCATGGAATTTCTCCTTGAAAAATTGGCCGATACGGATTCTAATAAAGACTTTCTCTATTCGATGAGCAAAGGAGGATAAGAGACATGAAAAAGGGCATCCACCCGGAACTCAAGACCGCCACGGTTAAGTGCGCCTGCGGTCACACCTTTGAGACCCTTTCGGTCAAGGACAAGATCACCGTCGAGATATGCGCCAAGTGCCACCCCATATTCACGGGCAAGGAAAAACGCCTTGATTCCGCCGGTCAGGTCGAGAAGTTCGAAAGGAAATACGGAAAGAAACAGAAGTAATGTTCGGCAAACTCGTTGAGCTTGAGAAACGCTTCGATGACATAGAAGCGGAGATGGTGAAGCCCGAGGTCCTCTCCAACATGGAGGAGTACAAGAAGCTCGCCAAGGAACGCACGGACCTCAAGGAGGTCGTCGACCCCTACCGCGAATGGAAGGCCGCGAAGGTCGAGCACGAGAAGACATCGGAGCTTCTGAAGCAGGAATCCGACGAGGATATGAAGGCCCTGGCGCGGGAGGAGCTTGCCAGTCTCCAGAAGGAGATGGAGCGGATCGAGGGGATCCTCACCGAGAACCTCCTGAGGAAGACCGAGAAGCAGGCGAAGAGCATGTTCCTCGAGATACGGGCCGGCACTGGCGGAGAGGAGGCCGCGCTCTTCGCGCGGGACCTTTTCGCCTCGTACATGAAATTCGCCGAGCGCATGAAGTGGAAGACAGAGATCATGAGCTCGAGCCCCTCCGACCTCGGAGGGTTCAAGGAGGTGATCGTCGTCATCGAGGGGAAGGACGCCTTCAATACCCTGCGCTACGAGAGCGGTGTCCATCGCGTGCAGAGGGTCCCCGAGACCGAGGCCCAGGGAAGGATCCACACCTCGACGATCACCGTCGCCGTCCTCCCGGAACCGGAGGAGCTGGAGCTCACCATCAATCCCGACGAGGTGCGCGTCGACCTCTTCCGTTCCAGCGGGCCCGGCGGGCAGCATGTGAACACCACCGACTCGGCGGTAAGGCTCACCCACATACCGACAGGCATGGTCGTTACCTGCCAGGACGAGAAGTCGCAGCACAAGAACAAGGCGAAAGCCATGCGCGTGCTGAGGGCCAGGCTCAAGGAGAAGATGGAAGGGGAGAAGGAGCAGGAGATCTCCGACGAGCGGCGAAAACAGGTAGGCACCGGCGAGCGCAGCGAGCGCATCAGGACCTACAACTTCCCCCAGGGACGCGTCACCGACCACAGGATCGGCCTTACCCTGTACAAACTTCAGGACATTCTCAACGGGAACATAGAGGAAATAACCGGTCCCGTGACCGCACATTTCCGCTCCGAAGCACTCAAAAAAGGGTAAAGGGCAGTGAGGATCAGCCAGATCATCGCGGGCGAGAAGGGTCTATCCAGAACGGACGTCATCGCGGCCGTGTGCCTCGCCCTGGACCTCACGAAGGAACAGCTCTTCCGCCACATGGACCGCGAGATCGCGGGCGATGACCTTGGCGCCGTGCAGAAGGTCATCGCCGAGCGCGCCGCAGGCAGGCCACTCGCATACATGACGGGGACGCGGGAGTTCTTCTCCGAAACCTTTTCCGTGAATGAGGCGGTGCTGATCCCGCGGCCGGAGACGGAGGTCCTCGTGGAGGAGGCCCTTGCCCTCATCGGCGACAGGCGAGACCTCAGGGTCCTCGACATGGGGACAGGCTCCGGGGCGATCGGCATCATTATCGCGAAACACACGGGGAACAGGGTCGTCTGTGTCGACATATCCGGGGCGGCCCTGGCGGTGGCGCACGGGAATGCCCGCTCCATCGGGGTCGAAGAAAGGACGCGCTTTGTCTGCAGCGATCTTTTCGCGGCATTCAGCGACGGGACGCGTTTCGATATGATCCTGTCGAACCCTCCCTACGTCGCCGACGATGAGTGGGACAGCCTTATGGCGGACGTGAGGGATTTCGAGCCAGCCCGCGCTTTGCGGGGCGGAGAGGGGGGCCTTGAGGTGTACCGGCGCATAGCCGCCGAGCTGCCCCGCCGTCTTGCCCCGGGCGGATCGGTCCTCCTCGAGATCGGCTCCGTGGCGCAGGCCGGGAGCGTCGGCGCCATGCTGGGGGAGGCGGGGCTCAGGGTGAGCGTGATAAAAGACTATTCAGGCAGGGAGAGGGTGCTCGCGGGACATGGATAAGTTCATTATAGAAGGCGGAGAGAGGCTCAAGGGGAAAGTCAGGATAAGCGGTTCCAAGAACGCCGTTCTGCCTGCTCTTGCCGCCACACTGCTCCAAAGGGGCAAGTACAGCATAGGGAACGTGCCCCGTCTCATGGATGTAACGACGATGATGCAGCTCCTCGACCTTCTCGGTGCCAGGTGCGTATGGCGGGACGAGCACACCATCGACATCGACACCACGGGGGTGGAGAACCACGTGGCGCCCTACGAGCTGGTGAAGAAAATGCGGGCCTCCGTTCTCGCCCTCGGCGCGCTCATCGGCGGCCTGAGGAAGGCGACGGTCTCCTATCCCGGGGGGTGTGCCATAGGGGAGCGGCCCATCGACCTCCACCTCAAGGGCCTCTCGGCGCTGGGCTGCGATGTCGCCATCCGGGAGGGCTACGTCGATGTCACGGCAAAGAAGCTCAAGGGGGCGCGCATCGTCTTCGACAGCGTCACCGTCGGCGGGACGGAGAACCTTCTCATGGCGGCTGTGTTCGCCAAAGGGGAGACCCTCATAGAGAACGCCGCCCGCGAACCGGAAGTGGTCGATCTTGCGCGGATGCTCAAGAAGATGGGGGCGCGCATCGAAGGAGAGGGTACGGCGGTCATACGGATACTCGGCGTGGGCGAGCTCAACCCCTGCGCCTGGGATGTCATAGAGGACAGGATAGAAGCGGGGACGTTCCTTGCCGCCTGCGGCATGACGCGGGGAAGCATCGTCCTCGAGAACTGCGTCCCTGAACACATCAAGGCCGTCATCGACAAGCTCACGGAGACGGGCATGGAGATACACTGCGACGGGCGGACGATCAAGGCGTCCATGTCGAAGAGAAGGCCCCTGGCCGTGGACATCAGGACCGTGCCCTACCCTGGGTTCCCGACGGACATGCAGGCCCAGCTCATGGCCAGCATGACGACCTCGAAGGGGGTGAGCGCCATAACGGAGACGATCTTCGAGAACAGGATGATGCACGCGGCGGAGCTTCGGCGGATGGGCGCCGACATCAGGGTCGTGGGCAACACGGCCATCGTCCACGGGGTCGAATCGATATCGGGCGCGAAGGTGATGGCCACGGACTTGAGGGCCAGCGCGTCGCTCATCATCGCGGGCCTCGCCGCCTACGGCAAGACGGAGGTCTCGCGCATATACCACATCGACCGGGGCTATGAGCGCATCGAAGAGAAGCTAAAGAACCTCGGCGCCAGGATCGAAAGGGTGAAAGATGAAAATATGGGAGCTTGACCGGGAATTCGACGGCCTCATATCCTTCGTGAAGACCGGCAGGGAAGGCAAGAAGCGCGACGTCCGCGAGGCGGTCTCGAAGATCAGGGAGGCCGTTCTTTCGCGCGGCGACAACGCCCTCATGGATTTTTCGGTCGCATGGGATCGCTGGGATAAGGAATACCCCCTGAGACTGACCGCCGGGGAGATCGACGAGGCGGCCTCGAGGGTTTCCCGGAAAGACCTCTCGGTCCTCAAAGGGATGGTCAGGAACGTTGCTTCCTACCACAGGGGACAGAAGATGCCGAAGAGGGTCTTCAGAAGGAAGGGTCTTGTCGTCGAGGAAGGCCCGGTACCGGTGGAGAGCGTCATGGTCTACGTCCCCGGCGGAACGGCGTCGTATCCGTCGTCCCTGATCATGGGAGCGCTGCCGGCACAGATAGCAGGCGTGAAAAGGATCTACGTGGCCACCCCCGGACGGGGAGGTGCCGTCAACAACCATGTGGCCGCGGCAGCGAAGCTTCTCGGTATCGACGAGATATACCGCATCGGAGGGGCGCAGGCGGTATACGCTTTTGCCTACGGAACAGGTTCCGTGCCGAAGGTGGACATGATCGTCGGACCGGGGAACGCCTACGTGGAAGAAGCCAAGAGGGACGTTTACGGATCCGTCGGCATCGACATGCTCGCCGGGCCGACGGAGCTCGTCATTCTCTGCACCGAGGCCCACTCGCCGAAGACGGTGGCCCTTGACATGTTCTCCCAGGCCGAACACGACGAGCTGGCGTCGGTGGGGTTTTTCTCCCCCTCCAGGGAACACCTGGACGACGTCATGAAGAGCATCGAAGGGCTTCTCGATAGCGCCCCGCGCCGGGAGACGATCAGGAGGGCCCTCGACGACAACGGGTACATGGTGCACTACACCGATCTTTCCCGCGCCGTCGAGGCGATAAACAGCATTGCGCCGGAGCACATGGAGCTCGTGGGTGACGAAAGCTGCCTGCCCTCGATCCTCTATCCCGGTGTCATCTATGTCGGCCCGAACACGCCCGTTGCCATGGGCGACTACTATATCGGGACGAACCACGTCCTGCCCACGGCGGGCGCGGGACGGTTCACGGGGGGGCTTTCCGTCGACCGGTTTACAAAGAGGAAGGTTGTTGTTACAATAGACCGGACCTTCATCGAAAGATATGGCGACAGCGCTGAGAGGCTCGCGAGGATAGAGGGCCTGCCAGCCCATGGCGATGCAATAAAGGCACGAAAGGAGTCCCCGCTATGAAACTCAAGATCGGACTGCCCAAGGGCAGCCTGCAGGAATCGACATTCCGGCTTTTCAAGAACGCCGGCTACACCATCAAGCTCCGGGAGCGCTCCTACGTCCCCGTCATAGACGACAACGAGATGGAGGGGCTTGTGATCCGGGCCCAGGAAATGGCGCGCTACGTGGAGGACGGAATCCTCGACATGGGGATAACGGGGGCCGACTGGGTTCTGGAGCAGGACGCGAAAGTGGTGGAGCTCGTTCGGCTGCGCTACGGCAAGGTGGGTTTCCGGGGCGTCAAGTGGGTGGTGGCCGTGCCCAACAATTCGCCCATCAAGAAGGTGAAAGACCTTGAGGGGAAGAAGATCGCCACGGAGCTCGTGGCCTTCACGAAGCGGTATCTCAAGAAACAGGGTATCGAGGCCTCGGTAGAGTTCTCCTGGGGTGCCACGGAGGTAAAGCCGCCCCTTCTGGCCGACGCCATCGTAGAGGTGACGGAGACAGGGGCCTCCCTCGTGGCCAACAACCTGAGGATAGTGGAGACCATCCTCGAATCCGAAACGGTCATGATCGCGAACAGGAGCGCCTGGAAGGACCCCTGGAAGAGACGGAAAATGGAGAATCTCGTCATCCTCCTGAAAGGAGCGCTCCTTGCCGAGGAAAAGGTCGGGCTCAAGATGAACATCCCCAGGAACAAACTCGGCAAAGTGACGGAGATCCTTCCCTCGCTGCATACGCCGACGGTATCGAACCTTTCCGACGAAAAATGGGTGGCCATTGAGGTCATCATCGACGAAAAGGTTGTCAGGGACATAATCCCCGACCTGAAAAGGGCCGGGGCGCAGGGGATCGTTGAGTATCCCCTCAACAAGGTCATCATGTAAGGAGGGGGCATGCCGAGGAAGGCTGAAGTGGAAAGGACCACGAAAGAAACGTCCATCTCCGTATCCTGGGACCTCGACGGCTCGGGCGAGTACAGCATCTCAACGGGGATACCCTTTTTCGACCACATGCTCGATCTCTTCGCGAAGCACGGTCTCTTTGACCTCGTCGTGACGGCGAAAGGAGACATCGACGTGGACAACCACCATACCGTGGAGGACGCGGGCATCGCCATGGGGAAGGCCCTGAGGGACGCCCTCGGCGGCATGGAAGGGATAAGGCGTTACGGCAGCGCGCTGGTGCCCATGGACGAGGCACTCTGCATGACAGCCGTCGATATATCGGGACGGTCCTCCTTCGTCTTCAGGGGGCGCCTGCAGGGAAGGACGGGAGGCTTTGACGTCGACGTGGTGAAGGAGTTCCTCCAGGCCTTCGTGAACGAGGCGAGAGTGACCCTTCACGTCAACCTCCTCTATGGGAGCAACCTCCACCACAAGGTGGAGGCCGTGTTCAAGTCCTTCGCCCGGGCCCTGAGGGCCGCAGTGGAGAAGGATGACCGCATAAAGGGCGTGCTCAGCACGAAAGGCGTGCTCTAGATGATCGTTGTCGTCGATTACGGGATGGGAAACCTCAAGAGCGTACTCAACGCATTTGCGAAGCTCGGCGCCGGCGTCACCGTGTCCGGCGACCCGGCGACCGTTGAGGAGGCCTCTGCCATAGTCGTGCCGGGGGTGGGCGCCTTCGGGCGATGCATGGAGAACCTCGAATCGAGAGGTCTCGCGCCGGCCATCAGGGAGCACATCCGCAGGGACAAGCGGTACCTCGGCATATGCCTCGGGATGCAGGTGCTCTTCGAATCAAGCGAGGAGGCGCCGGGAGTGAAAGGTCTCGGGATCATCAAGGGCGCCGTGCCACGCTTCACGGGCTCCTCCATGAAGGTTCCCCACATGGGATGGAACAGTGTTGACATCCGGAAGCAGAGCCCCATACTCAAAGGAATAAACCCGGGGGATTTCTTCTATTTCGTACACTCCTATTACTGCGCCCCCGACGACGGATCCGTGATTGCCACGAC
Organism: Syntrophorhabdus sp. PtaB.Bin047; assembly: GCA_002067235.1. Lineage (GTDB taxonomy): Bacteria > Desulfobacterota > Syntrophorhabdia > Syntrophorhabdales > Syntrophorhabdaceae > Delta-02. The sequence goes on along the minus strand of MVQP01000008.1, from coordinate 18,388 downwards.
CACGGACTACGACGGCCCTTTCGCCTCATCCGTCGAGACGGGCGCCCTCTTCGCCTGTCAGTTCCACCCCGAAAAGAGCCAGCGGGTAGGCCTTACACTACTCCGGAACTTCCTTACCCTGGCCGGGGGCTGAAAGACGGCTTCACGTCTCAAGCCCCAGGTCTCAGGTTCAAAGGCCAAAGAACCGCTTCAGGTCCCAAGTCACAGGTCTAAAACCCAAGAAGATCACCGCCGGGTCAGCAATGGTGTTGACAGCCCATCCCCTTTTCACGGCCTCTCTTTAGAAACCTGAAACCTGAAACAAAAAAAGGGCTCCGGTTTCGGAGCCCTTTTTTTGGCTATCTCTTGTTCCTCTAATTCTTTTTCAGGAAATCAACGGCAAACTTGACTGCCTCATCACCGGGAAGCCCTTTGCCTTTAAGGGCCTTTGCATGCTCGTCAAGAAGGGGCCTGACGGCCTTTGCCCATTTCGCATCTTCGTCCTTGGAGAGAGCGATGACCTGATTGCCTCTCTTCTTGGCGAAATCGTAGCCTTCCTTATCGATCTCATCCCAGACCTTACCCTGTTTCACGACCCATTCCTTGCTGACCTCTTCAAAGACCTTCTGGACGTCGGGAGGCAGGGAGTTCCACTTTGCCTTGTTCATGACGACGAACATGCCGGTTGTGTAAGCGGAGCCGAAGTTCTGGGTTATGTACTTGACGACCTCGCCCCATTTCCAGCCCTGTGCCGCCTCGACGGGAGCCATGGCGCCATCGGCAACGCCGGTGCGGAGGGCATCATAGGTCTCAGGCATCGTTGTTCCGACAGGTGCCCCACCGAGCGCCTGGACGACCTTCGCCGCGAGACCGGTTGCGCGGACCTTCATGCCCTTCATGTCGGCCATTGTCTTGACAGCCTTCTTGGAGAGAAGAACGCCGGGGCCGTGGGCGTGAAGCCAGAGCACCTTGACGTCCGCGAGTTCCTTCGGGTTGTACTTGGCGTAAAACGCGTTGATCAGGTTCGTTGCCGAAACGCCGCTCCTGTAACCGAGAGGAAGATCGATGACTTCCATCATGGGGAATTTGCCCCTGGTGTAGGCGAAGCAGCTCTCGCCGATGTCCGCAATGCCCTTCACGACGTTGTCATAGGTCTGCGCCGCGGGGGTGAGGGTGCCGCCCGGGAAGTAGGTTATCTTGACCTTGCCGCCGGACCTCTTCTCGACCTCTTTGCACCACTGCTGCGCGATGATGCTGTTCTTGTGCGGCGCCGGGAAGAAGTTCGAGTAGTTAAGCGTGATGACCTTCTGGGCCGATGCCATTGCGGGAAAGAAGGCAAGACAGGTTGCAGCGAAGAAAACGAAAAGCAAACACTTTACCCCGAAAAACCGTTTCATAAAACCCCTCCTGAAATGTGATTTTCTCTCTTTATAGTAAACGGGGTATCGTTTGTCAACAGAATTGCAAAAAAAACCGGGGCAACGAGCCACGCTGTTCATCACAATGAACAGATGGCACGCAATAAAACCCTGCAATTTTATGCAATATAGACATATGTTCATTATGGGGAAAAAATAAACTTGACTTTTTAACAAATATCCGCAATAATTTTGCCACATAATGCTCTTCAGGCATTGATATTTTCTATCTTAGAGGTGTCACCTTATGGCCAAGCACAAAATACTGTGTCCCATCTCTGGAGGCGCGTGCATAGAGTGCGCTATCTACCGGGGGCGTCATTATTACCTTTGTTACTCACAGAACTTTCGTGGTACGTCCTTCGATCCCGAGCGAATACAGGAACTGAAGAGCACCGACAGGGCGGATGAATCGGACGAGACATTCGGAATGCCCGAGAAGATAGATGTAGGGAAACAGTGCATACGGAACGTTGAGGAATACGGTATCGAGAGGGAATTTGCTGCTTTAAAGCACCAGTGAACCGGACCATCAGGATAACGTTGAGGAAAAGAATCAATAGAAAGGAGAGAGGATTATGATCAACGATTTTCATTACCTGAAACCTGCAAGCGTCAAGGAAGCGCTTGCGATGTACGCAGAGCATGATGATTGCAAGGTCATCTGCGGCGGCCAGTCTTTGTTGATCGTCATGAGGCAGGGCATGGTTGCCCCCGAATACCTCCTTGACATCAAGGGCTTGAAAGAGCTGAACTACATCAGGTTCGACGAGAAGGACGGGCTGAGGATCGGCGCGACAACGACCCACCGCGAAATAGAGAAGTCGGATGTCATAGGGAAGAGATATCCGGTCCTCGTCGCCATGGAAGAAAAGCTCGCCTCCATCCAGACCCGGAACTGGGGCACCATCGGCGGAAACCTCGCCCACGCCGACCCGGCAGGCGACCCCGGCCCCGTCCTCATCGCCCTCAAGGCCGAGATCAAGTTCGGCAGCTCCAACGGCGAGAAAACGGTTCCCCTCGACGAGTTCTTCGTCGATTACTTCGAAACGCAGATGGAGCACGGCGACCTGGTCCTTGAAGTGCACATCCCGACACCTGCTCCGAAATTCGGTTGTGCCTATCAGAAATTCAACCTCCTCGACAGCGAAATGGGTATAGTAGCGGCGGCGGCATCGGTGACGCTCAACGCCGACGGCACCTGCGCGGATGCGCGCGTGGTTCTCGGCAATGCCGGGCCGACACCCCTTCGGGTAACAAAGATCGAAGACCTATTGAAAGGCAAGAAGCTCGACGACAAACTGTTCGCCGAGGCGGGCAAGATCGCGTCAGAAGAGGCGCAGCCCGTTGCCGACATCCACGCGTCCGAAGAGCACAGGCGGCACGTCCTGGGCGTTCTTACGAAGAGGATGCTGAAGAAGGCTTTTGAGCAGGCCCAGAAGGCGTAAGGAGGAGAGACATGGAAAAACAGGTACTGCGTTTCAAAGTTAACGGTGACGAATACGAAGTCTTCATACATCCCAAAACATTGCTTGCGGAAGTGATCCGGGACCACTTGGGCCTCACAGGCACCAAGAGAGGCTGCGAGACCGTATCATGCGGCGCCTGCACGGTGAACGTCAACGGTTTTTCGGTGAAATCCTGCTCCGTCCTTGCAATTCAGTGCCAGGACATGGAGGTCACGACAGTCGAGGGCCTGGAACAGCACGGCAAACTGAGCCCGATCCAGAGGTCCTTTCTCGACCACGGTTCCTATCAGTGCGGTTTCTGCACGCCCGGCATGCTGATGTCTGCGACGGCGTTCCTCAACGAGGCAAAGAACCCGACGAAGGACCAGATAAAGGAAAGCATCGAGGGCAACATCTGCCGGTGCACCGGGTACAACAGCATCGTGCGGGCCATAGAAGCTGTTACGCAGGGCAAATATAAGGAGGAGTGATATGAGTCACGCAAAATATTCTGTCATCAATACACATGTACACAATATAGATGGCGTTGCGAAGGTAACGGGCCGGGCCACGTACACCTTTGACGTGAAGCTCCCGGGCATGCTCCACGGGAAGATCCTCCGCAGCCCCCACCCCCACGCGAAGATAATCAACATCGACACGACGAGGGCCATGGATCTCCCGGGCGTGAAGATCGTCGTCACCGGCAAGGACACCCTTGGTATAAAGCAGGGCATCTGGAGACGGTATGAAGAGCTCTGCGACGAGCAGGTCCTCCCGCTGGAGAAGGTCCGCTACATCGGCGAGCCTGTCGCAGCGGTTGCCGCGATAACGGAAGAGATCGCAGAAGCCGCCCTCGACCTCATCGACGTGGAATATGAGGTGCTCCCAGCTGTCTACGAACCCCTCGAAGCCATCAAGAAAGAGGCCCCCACGATCCATGAAGGCGTGGAGAGGAACGTCAACGTCACACGCCACATCGAGTGGGGCGATGTCGACGAGGCATTCGAAGAAGCGGATTATATCAGGGAGGACTGGTTCAAGTGTTCGGGCCAGGCACACATGTGCATGGAGACCCGCGCGGCCGTTTCGAACTTCACGCCGGAAGGCAAGCTTACCTGCTGGGCGTCCACACAGTCCGCGTACTACACGCAGGGACTCCTCGCCGGCGTTCTCGGGCTTCGCGAAGGTGATGTCCGCGTTCTGGCACCGTACGTCGGCGGCGGTTTTGGCGGCAAGTTCGAGCTCGACGCGGCCATGTTCTGCAGCGCCGTCATGTCGATGAAGCTCTTCAAACCCGTAAAGGTCGTCTTCACCCGCGAGGAAGACTTCATCGCCTCCAAGAGACGGACCCCCATGTTCTACTATGTCCGCACGGGCGTCAAAAAAGACGGCACCTTCTGTGCCCGCGAGTCCCGCATGTTCTCGAATGGCGGCGCCTACACAGGCATGGGCGCGACGGCACTCTACCTGTCGGGCTTCTTCCACTCCTTCCCGTACAAATGGAGAGGCTACCGCTATGACGGCTACAGGGTCTATACCAACACCCTGCCCTCCACATCCATGCGCGGTTTCGGCGCCCCCCAGGCCATGTTCTGCTCCGAGCAGCAGATCGACTGGATCTGCGCCGACCTCGGCCTCGACCCCTTCGAGGTGAGGAGAAAGAACGGCCACACCGAGGGCTACGAAGTCCCGGGCCAGGCATTCATCGCGAGCTGCGGTCTCGAGCAGTGCATCAACGAGATCGAGAAATGGGTCAAATCCAAAGGCAAACTTCCCGCCAACAGGGGCATCGGTATCTCCTCCTGCGGTTTCATGTCGGGCGGCATCTTCAACTGGTTTGACTCACCCTATTCATTCTCCTCCGCCGTTGTCACCATCAACGTTGACGGCACCGTCGAGCTCCATGTCGGCTGCCAGGACATCGGCCAGGGCTCCAACACCACAATGGCGATCATCGCCGCTGAAACACTGGGCGTAAAAGTGGAGGATATCAGGGTCCATTCCGGTGACACCGCGCACTGCCCCGCCGATCTCGGCGCCTGGGGCTCACGCCAGACGCTCATGGCGGGCAACGCCGTGAAGATGGCCTGCGAGGACGCGAAGAAACAACTCCTTGAGTTCGCTTATGCGGAAATGGGCATCAACATTGTCTACGACCTCGACATCAAGGACAGGTGGGTACACATCGTCGCCCGTCCAGAAAGAGGCATGAAATACGAAGATCTCGTCAAGAAGGCGCTCCGCGCGAAAGACGGCCAGCGTATCATGGGCCGCGGCTACTATACGCCTCACAGGAAAGGCATGATATCCCCTGCGTACAGCTACATGATGCAGGCCGTTGACGCCGAGATCGATCCCGAAACAGGCAGGATCAAGATCCATGAGGTCATGACGGCACACGACTGCGGTCAGCCCATCAACCAGCTCGGCCTCATCGGCCAGCTTGAAGGCGCCGCCTCCATGGCACTCGGCTACGCGTACCTTGAAGACATGCCGATGGAAGACGGCAAGCTGATGAACCCGAACCTCGTTGACTACAAGGTCATCAGGGCACCGGAAATGCCGGAGGCGGGCATCATCGAGATCGACACCTACGAGCCCGAGGGACCCTACGGTGCGAAAGAGGCCGGCGAGGGCCTCACGAACCCGACGGCCGCCGCACTCGGCAACGCAGTATATCACGCAATGGGTATCCAGATGAAAGAGCTCCCCATCACCCCGGAAAGGATTCTTAAGGCCTTGAGGGAGAAGAAGGAACAGGAAGCCCAGAAGTAGCCACTACAAAAGATAATCAAGGAGGTTTACCGTGAGCTTTAAATGTCCTGCATGTAAGAAAGAATGGCCTAACAGCAAACAGGTGGCACGCCACATGTTCGGTACCGGTGACAAGGCGCACAGGGGATGGATCGAGTCCCAGGGTTATTCATACATCGAGCTCCTCCTCGCGCAGACCACGGAGCCGGGCAACAAGAGCTACGAGATCCTGGCGGATCTTATCGAGAAGGCACAGGATAAGCTGTAATAGAATAAAACCCCGAAAAGGGGCTTGAAATTCACAGAAGGAGGAACATCCATGATCATAGAGGGCGGTTTTACCCTGAAAGCACCGATCGACAAGCTTTTCGATTTCCTGCTCAAACCGGAGACGATCCTCACCTGCCTACCCGGCGCGGAGTCGGCGAACATGATCGATGACACCTCATACGAGTGCATCGTGAAGCAGAAGGTCGGACCCATCAAGGCGAGATTGAAGTTCGTGAACAAGATGACCGTCATCAACAAGCCCACGCACATCGAGATCGAGGGCGAAGGCGAAGACATGACGAAGCTCGGCCACTTCAAACAGAAGACCGTCGTTGACCTGACGGAAAAAAGCGGCGGCGAGGTAGAAGTGACATACAAGACCGACGTCAGCATCGTCGGCAAGCTCGCCATGTTCGGCGACAGGATCATGCGCGCGAAGGCGAAGGACACGGAAAAGGAATTCACCAAGAACCTTCAGGAAAAGCTGAAAGCTATGGCATAGAAAGAATGTTAAAAGCAAAAGGGGTTCCCGCCCGAAGCGGGAACCCCTTTTTTCGTTCAACCCATTGTTGTGCAGGATAATCCATTTGCCGGAATACTCCGGGAAAAGTTGAGGACAGGCAGATACTCTATTCGGGACGAGGTTGATCTCTTCTGACGAAGATAATGACCAATGACCAAATTCCAATAACCAGAGAAGCAGACAATAACCAATAACCAAAAAAAGAAATGATACAAACAGTCGGTCCTGCTGCGACCTTTGTTTCATTGGTTATTGGTGAATTGGTCATTATCCTTTTCATTGGTGATTGGAATTTGGTCATTGGTCATTCTTCGTTTCCCTCGATTGCTGCGGAGCGTCAGCATGTCCTGAACCGGTGAACGAAAAAACCGCCTCCCTAGAGAGGCGGTTTTTGGGATTGCCATGTTCGTCGTCAGCCTGGCATCAGCCACGTCGGCAGCCACGTCGAAAGGGCGGGAAAGAGGAAGACAAGGATGCCGCCCACGATGATGCTGATGAGGAAGGGGTAGACGCCGGCATAGACGACGCTGAAGGGTGTCTTGGTGATCTGTTTGACGACGAAGACACAGATGGCCATCGGCGGAAGGACAACGCCGAGCATGACGGTTATGCCGATGAGGATGCCAAACCACATGGGGTTGTATCCCAGCTTGAGTATCGCGGGGTAGAAGATGGGTGTCGCCAGGATCATGAATGCCAGGTCGTCGATGAAGGAGCCGCCGATGAGGTAGATCAGGGCGATGAAAATGACGATGACCCAGGAGGGCATGTTGAGGCCCACGATCCAGTCGGCCGCTACCATGGGTATCGTAGTGACGGCGATGAAGTGGCCGAGGACGGTGGAGCCGGCGATAAGCATGAGGACCATGGTGGCTGTCCTGACGGACTCCGCGACAGACTTGATATAGCCTTTTATGTTAAGGTCGCGCATGGCGAAGGTCATGACGAGGACGAGGAAGGTGCCGACGCTGCCGGCCTCGGTGGGGGTGAAGACGCCGCCGAGGATACCGCCAATGACAAGACAGAAGATGACAAGGACCATGAGAACCTGCGGGATGGTTTTCAGGCGTTCCCCCCAGGTCGCCTTGGGGCTCTTGGGTCCAATCGTTGGGTTCATCTTGCACCAACCGTAGATGACGGCTATGAACAATGCGGCAATGATGAGCCCGGGGACGATGCCGGCGAGAAAGAGCCTGCCGATCGACTGATCGGTGATGATGCCGTAGAGTATCAGGGTCACGCTCGGAGGAAGGAGGATGCCGAGGGTGCCGACGGTCGCCACGATACCGGTGGAGAGCCTCTTGTCGTAGCCGAAACGGTCCATCTCAGGCACGGCGACGCTGGCGAAGGTTGCTGACGTGGCGGGCGAAGAGCCGCATATGGCCTTGAAGACCGTGGCGCCGCCGACGGTCGCCATGGCGAGGCCGCCGGGGATGTGGCCGATGAACTTGTGGGCCGCATCAAAGAGGCGCTTCGCTATCCCGGAGTTGAAGGCCACCTGTCCCATGAGGACAAACAGGGGTATGACGGTGAAACTGTAGGAGTTGAGGACATCGTACATGTCCTTCGCGAGCAGGTTGAATGCGGCATCCATGGAGATGAGGTATGCGAAGCCGGCAAACCCCATTATCACCATTGCAAAACCGAGCTCGATGCCGGTGAGGAAAAGGAAAAGGACGACGATCAGTCCAATGATACCGACGGTGATGGGATCATTCATATTGGCCTCCAAAGATCTTGAAAATGTCGCATATCAGGACCAGGCACTGTATGAAACAGCATACGCCCATCCCGTAGGCTATTGGGTAGAAAGGGATCTGCCGTGTCAGCGAGACCTCGCCCGACACGAAGAGGTCATGGCCGTACTTGAAGAGGTTGTAGCCGATGAGATAGAAGAGGCCAATGCCCCCGAGACGGGTGATGAGGTTGACTACGCCCTGCCCCACCTTGTTGAATTTCTGGACGAAGAAATCGACGAAGATGTGGCCCCTCATCCACGAGGTGATGGGGATGGCGAAACCGATGGCTATCGCCCCGCCGAAGCCGACCATCTCGAAGGTGCCGATAATGGGCCTGTCGAAGAAATAGCGAAGGAAGACGTCGCATACCGTGAGCAGCATGATGGCGGTCAGGGCCGCCCCGGCAATGACGCTCATCCACTTACTGAGCTTTTCAGTGATCCAAAGTATGGCTCCCATTGCTCCTCCTAACTTAACTATTTGTATTGTTTCTTGTACCCCTGGATATATTATGGCATCTTAAGGCATCCCGGCGAGCAATGTCAAGTGAAAAAAGTTACAACCTAACCTATGAGAATCGTTGCACTTTATCAGGTTTCGTACCCCAGTTTGCTAAGGCCGAAAATGATAACATTGCGTAAATACTAGACAAAGTCCCTATTGACGGGATGAAGAGGGTCAGTAGCGGGGCGAACAAGAGTTGTCGACCAGCCTTTCCTGCGCGCCGCCGAAGGGGTCTTTGATATTCGGAGCGAAAGATGGTAATACCTTGTGCATGGAGATAGGCTGCGCCATACTGGCAGGGGGAAGGAGTGTGCGGATGGGGCGCGACAAGGCGACGGCCGAGTTCCGCGGGGCCCCTCTCATCAGGCAGGTCTTCGACACGGTGCGGCAGGTCTTCGACGACATCGTGATTATCTCCTCCGTCCATGACGCCATCGAAGGCGTCGAGGCCCCGGTGATACGGGACCTCCTCCCCGTGCAGAGCCCCATGGTGGGCATCGCGACGGCGCTCATCCATTCTTCCCGCCCCCGCGCCTTTGTCGTCGCCTGCGACATGCCGCTGCTTTGCGTCGAGGCCATCCGGTGCCTTGTCGATGAAACGGAAGGGGAAGACATAACCATCCCCATGGCCGAAGGCTACTACCAGCCGCTTCACGCAATATACGGGCGTTCCTGCCTCGCACCCCTTTTGAGGCTCATAAGCCTTAACCGGCTCAAGGTCTCGGACATCCTGCCCTACATGGTGGTGAAGGCCGTGAAGGACCGTCCGTGCTTCTACACCCCCGGGGGGACCCTCATCTTCTCCAATATCAATACGCCGGAGGAGCTTGCCGGCATCAACGCCGGCGGGGCCTGACATGGCTGAGGGGGACGTGATGATGCGGGAGATGACCACCGCCGATATCGACGATATCCTCGAGATCGAAAGGGTTTCCTTTGCCGCGCCCTGGACGCGGGGAATGTTCGAGGAGACCCTCTCGTCGCCTGTTGGCGTGAGCCTTGTCGCCGAGGAGAGAGCACGGATCGTCGGCTATCTCATCTTTTACTGCGCGGCCCGGGAGATACACGTCATGAACATAGCCGTCCATCAGGACCGGCGTGGGCGCGGCCTCGCGTCATGGATGATGTCCCGGGTCATGGACCTTGCGCGGAGGAATTCCATGGAAACATGCTTCCTCGAGGTGAGGGAAAGCAACGCGCCCGCCCGGGGCCTCTACGAGAAGCTCGGTTTCAGGCAGGTCGGCAGGCGGAAGGGGTATTACCGGGAGACTGGCGAGGACGCCATCGTGATGGAACTGAGGCTGACCGACGATACCTGACAGAGAAAGGGAAAGGACCGCCCCTCGCCCCTGGCTTCTTCATCACGCCCCCCGCATTATTTGGGTTGCGCCCGACAGGCCTTACGGGTTACAATCGCTTACCCAAAACGCCGCCCCCATATATAGTAATGGTATAGCGTACCGGGGACCTAAGGGGAAGCCATGGATGACATTCCGGGAAAGATCACGGGCAACGATCGTGTGACCGGCAACTACCGCCGTCTCACCGTGAGGCTCGAGAGGTCTCTCGGCAGGGTGTCGCCCGGTCAGTTCGTCATGGTGAAGGTCCCGGATAGGGACATATTCCTGCGCAGGCCTTTCAGTGTATACGACTCCCGGGGACGAACATTGACCATCGTGTACCGTGTCGTGGGTAAGGGTACCGACGCCTTGAGCGCCGCCGTCAGGGGAGCACCGCTCATGGTCCTTGGCCCTCTCGGCCGAGGCTTCACGCCGGGAAGGGGAAACACCCCCATCGTGGTCGCCGGAGGCATCGGTTATGCCGGCGTGAGAATGCTCCTCAAGCGGCTTGGCGACAGGGCCACCCTCTTCTTCGGGGCAACGGGGAAAGATGAGCTCTGTCTGGCGGAAGACCTTGGAACAACAAGGGTCCTCGCCTCGACCATGGACGGTTCCTTCGGATTCGCGGGTGATGTGGTGGGTCTTCTCGGACACCACCTTGATGACTACCTGGGGAAGAAGCCGGAGGTCTTCGCCTGCGGCCCTTCGGGCATGGTAAAGAGCCTCAAGACCCTCCTGGAACCCGTGAGGATCCCCTGTCAGGTTTCCGTTGAAGAGAGAATGGCCTGCGGCATGGGCCTGTGTTTCGGCTGCGTCGTCGCCACCCGGGACGAGACGAACCCCTACAAGCGGGCGTGTAAGGAAGGACCGGTATTCAACCTATGGGATCTCTTGCTGTAGAACTTTTCGGCAAGTCGCTCAAGAACCCCGTTATGAACGCATCGGGAACGCTGGGCTACGGCGTCGAGATAGAACCGCTCTGGGGAGTGGATACCATGGGGGCCTACGTGACGAAGGGCCTCTCCGCCGCGCCCCATCACGGCAACCCCACGCCCCGCGTCTGGGAGGAACGCTGCGGGATGCTGAACTCCATCGGCCTCCAGAACGTGGGCGTCGACCGCTTCTTCTCCCACTACTTTCCTCTCTTCGTAGAGAGGCGGTGTCCCATAATCGTCAATTTCTTCGGTTTCAGCGAAGAGGAATACCTCTCCTGCGCGAGGAGCATAGAGCCGCACGACCTCATTGTGGCGCTGGAGATGAACCTTTCCTGCCCCAATATCAAGATGGGCGGCATCAGCTTCGGGAAGGAGGCCTCGGCGGTCCACGCCATCGTACGTTCCGTGCGGGAGGTCACGAAGATACCCCTTATCGCGAAACTGACGCCGGAAGTGAAGAACCTCGTGGAGATCGCCCGCGCCGCCTATGAGGGGGGAGCGGACGGATTGACGCTCATCAACACGATGCCCGCGGCCGTCGTCGACGTGAAGAGCCGCAGGGTGACCTTAAAGGGCGGCCTTTCCGGCCCCCTGTTAAAACCTGTCGCGTTGCGCGCCGTGCACGAATGTTCACAGGCGGTCCCCATACCCATCATCGGCGTCGGCGGGATAATGAACACCGAGGACGCCCTTGCATTCCTCATGGCGGGTGCCAGCGCGGTACAGGTGGGTACCGCCACGTTCGTTGACCCCTTCGCCATGCCGAAGATCATCGCGGGGCTTGATTCCTGGCTCGGCGCATCGGGCCTTGCCGGCATATCCGCCATCGTGGGGGCCGCGCATGGGTAATGGCGGCCCGGAAATTGTCGCCCCCGGCCCCCCGGGGGAACAAGAGGCCGCAGGGATCATCCGCGAGATAGCGGAAGGCGCCGGCGTCCCGGACCTCATCGCGCGCATCCTCGTCGCCCGCGGGGTGAGGACCCCCGATGAGGCCCATGTCTTCCTGAAGCCCCGACTCGCCGACCTTTCGGAGCCCTTCCTCCTGCCCGATATGGACAAGGGCGTGGCCCGCCTCGTCGAGGCGATCGGCAGGGGAGAGCGCATCTGCATATGGGGCGACTACGACGCGGACGGCATCTCCTGCCTCGCCCTGATGTTCAATTTCCTGGCCCATCTGGGGGTCGCGCCCATCATCCACATACCCACCCGGGAAGAAGGGTACGGGCTTCACATCGACAAGATGGAGGAGCTCGCGAAGCAAGGCGTGGACCTTATAGTCTCCCTCGACTGCGGGGCCTCCAATGCCGTGGAGATAGCCCATGCCCGGAGCCTCGGGATGGATACCATCGTCATAGATCACCATGAGATGGGGGTGGAGGTCCCCCCGGCGGTGGCCGTCATAAACCCCAAGCGCCGGGACTCCCGGTTTCCCACGAGGGACCTCGCCGCATGCGGCGTCACTTTCTTCTTTCTCCTGGGGCTGCGCCGCGTGATGCACGGAAAGGGGCTTATACCGGCCCATATCAACCTGAAGAAAGAGCTCGACCTCGTGACCGTGGGGACCGTGGGCGACATGGTGCCGCTTCTGGGAGACAACAGGATACTCGTGCGCCACGGCATGGCGGTCATGAACGCCATGCCGCGGGCATGGCTCAGGTCGATGCTCGACAGCAGGGTCATATCGAAGGGGCTTATCAACGAATTTGCCCTCGGCTTCATCATCGTTCCCCGGATCAACGCAGCCGGCAGGGTTGCGAGTCCCCATCCGGCCCTCGATTTCCTCGTGGCAAGAGAGACCGGGTCGGCCTCCCAGCTTCTCGCGCACCTGCAGAGGCTGAACAACGAGAGACAACAGCGGGAGAAGAAGATACACGAGGAGATCGTCGCTTCGATAGGCCGTGACGGCCTGTCCGGCAGGAAGACGATCGTTGTCTTCGACGAGAAGTGGCACGCGGGCGTCCTGGGTATCGTAGCCCAAAAGCTGACGGAGCATTTCGAAAGACCGGCCATCGTCATTACCCGGGTGAACGGGATATGGAAGGGCTCCGGCAGGGGAGGTGACGGTATAGATCTTTTCGAGACCATAGGCTCCCTCTCGCACCTCCTCCTGAAATATGGCGGCCACAAATACGCATGCGGCATCTCCCTTGAGGAGGAGAATCTACAGCTTTTTGCCGAGGCCTTCGAAAGGGCGGTCGAGGGGAGCATCACCCCGCACAGGCGCACGGTGCACGTGGACACGGCGGCGGGGTTCGACGAACTGACGGCGGAGGTGATGGAGAGGCTGGAGGATCTCGGCCCCTTCGGTATCGGCAACCCCCGTCCGAACCTTGCCTTTAACGCCGCGGGAGTCTTCGCCGCGCCGAACGGGCGCACGAGGATCACCGATGGGGACAACAGGACCTGGTACGGCTTCTACGCACCAAAAGGCTCCCTCCAGAGGGAAGGCGGTGCAAGGATAATCGCCTCCCCCGTCGTCAAAATGGAAATGGGGGAACGCTTCATACACCTCAACATAAAGGAAGTGCAATAAAGACCCGTTCCATGTTTCAAGGCACAAAAACCGCCCGATGCCCCACATGCCCCTGACGGAGATAGTGCCGGCCGCGGGTTCATGCCTTTGGCCTGAAACCTGAAACTTGCTGAAACGGTTTCTAAGGTTGTGCGGCCCGTCAGAATAGTGTATATATAAGCAACGATGCGTTTCGCTCTTGCCCTTTCCCTCCTGGTTTCCCTTCTCTTCACGCCTTACGCCCTTTGCGCCCAGGGAGAGAACGGAGGCATAACGGCCTCGTCCTATATACTCGTCGAAAAAGACACCTTCCGGATCATCACGGGCAAGGACTATCACCGCAGGCTCCCGCCGGCGAGCACGACCAAGGTGATGACGACGCTCGTTGCCATGGAGCACCTCGGCGGCGATGAGATCGTCGCCCCCGACAGGCAGGTTCTCCAGATATCTCCGTCCAAGATGAACCTCGTCCCGGGAAAGAAATACCGTTCCGAGGACCTCATGAAGGGAACGATGGTGAAATCGGCGAACGATGCGGCCTATGCCCTCGCGACCCACATCAGCGGTTCCGAAAGCGCCTTTGCGCGCCTGATGACGCAGCGGGCCCGGGAGATCGGCGCCATAGACACGAACTTCGAGAACGCCTCAGGCCTGCCCTCGGATAACCAGTACAGCACCCCTTACGACCTTGCCCTTATCTTCCGGCATGCCATGGCCAACGAGCGCTTCGTCGAGCTCATCGCCACACGGTACTTCCTTTTCGAGGACTCGACACGAAAGGTGCGCTACAAGAACCACAACAGGCTGCTCTTCTGCTTCGAACCGGCCATTGGCGGGAAAACGGGGTACACCCGGGCAGCGAGGCACTGCTATGTGGGGGCCTTCGAGAAGAACGGCAGGGTCTACATCCTGGCCCTTCTGGGTAGCCGCAACCTCTGGGGTGACACAGTGGAGATACTGAAGACCATATACGATGACGTTCCCACCGATGAGCAGTTGCGTCAAGCGCGGGCCTCTTCCGTCACGCTCTGTTCCACCACCACCCCGAAGAAGACACCGGCATCCCGGAAAAAGGCCGTCAAGCACCGTGCCGTGAAACCAAAGAAGAAGATAGCAAAGAAACAATGAAAAGACGCGTCGCCATCGTCACGGCATTTCTCTTCCTTGTCGCGTCCGTTGCCGCTTTCGCCCTTACCAACGAGGAGGAACGCAAGTACGGCGAGGAGATCTACCTGGAGATCGCCCGGTCGGCGCCCATCAACAACGATCCCTACATTGCGCTGTACCTCAATGAAATACGGGGGAGGCTCGAGAGCAGGACGACCATGCCATTCCCTGTGATCCTCACCGTGATCGATTCTCCCACCATCGACGCCTTTGCCACGATCGGCGGATACGTTTACATCGCGGCAGGTCTCATTGCCAATTGCGACAACGAAGAAGAGGTTGCCGGCGTCATGGCCCACGAGTTCGCCCATATCAAGAAAAGGCATATCGCGAAGAGGATGGACAAACAGAAGTATCTCAACGCCACCGTTATCGCCACGATGCTCGCCGCGATGCTCGTCGGTGATTCGGCACGCGAGGCCGTCCTTGTGACGGGCATGGGCACGGCTCAGTCGATGGCCCTGAAGTATTCCCGCGAGGATGAGGACGAGGCGGACCGCGAGGGCTCCATCCTTGCCAACGAAGCAGGCTACGGAGGTCTCGGCATCGCGGACTTTCTCAAGAAACTGCGGGCCGGCGGGGGCGACAAGCTCTATCCCCAATATCTTCTCACCCACCCCTATCACGAAAGCCGCATCATCAACCTGGAAAAAATGTGGACCAGGAAGCCCCCTTCCGTGGATACTTCTCTCTTTCCTTACATAATCGCTCGCGCCCAGGTCGTGCAGGCCTACCGCTCCCGGGGCCTTGCCGACGATATCTGGGTCAGGCGGTACAGCCGGGACGGCAGGGACCCCGTCGCGGCATACGGTGCGGCACTCTATCATTCCCTGAAGGGCAATTTCGAGGAAGCGGTGCGGATTGCCCGGACCATCAACTCTCCGTACAGGAACATCTTCCTGGGGGAGATCTACGTCACCGCCGGCAGGTTTCCCGAGGCCGCCGGGGTGCTTAAGGACGTCACGGAAAAGGTGGGCCGCTACTATCTCGCCAGGGCCTACGAGGGCATGGGCAGGAGCGATCGGGCCGAGACCACCTACCAGTCCCTCATCCCCTACGCCCCCTCCTATCCCGAGATATACTACCGTCTCGGCATGATACAGGGGAGGACGGGCGACGAGGCCGCGGGTCATGCCAACCTCGGCCGGTACTACATGTGCAAGGGTAACTACATGCTGGCGAAAACGAACCTCGAAAAGGCCATCTCCCGTTACGGCATCAACTCCCGCGAGGGCATGGAGCTCATGCGTCTCCTCGACAGCCTGGAAGAGAAGAAGAAGTAGAATAAGGGTTCAGGGAGGGTCCCCTCCCTTTTCATCCCATCGTTCCATCAGCCCGACGATTGTTCTGGCAAGCGACTCGACGTCGGTTCCATCGACGCCGGTTTTCAGCGAGATGTTCCTTCCCCTGGGATGCCAGATGGCAGGGTTGAAGCCTGTGAAGATGGTTATCGTGGTGAGGCCTGAGGCGCCGGCAAGGTGGGCCATGCCGGAATCGTTGGACACGAAGATGCCTCCGCCGCCGAAGAACACCTTTACGTCGGCGAGATCTTCGAAGAAAATGGACCCCTCAGTGGAAAGGGACAGCTCGGGCGGCCTCATCAGATAGACGTCGATGCCGCCCCGGCCAAGCAGTTCCCGGAGGGCTACGAAGTTCTCCACCGGCCATTTCTCCTTTGAAAACCCTTCCTCGGCGTAGAGGATGACCCGCCGCGCCCCCTTCGGGACTATCTCTTTCCTTGCAGGCTCTATCCCTGCTTGAGAGAGCTGCCGCAACTGGTAGTCTTCGATGTGCACCGTCTCCACGGGAGCGCCTGTCACATCGCCTGAGGGAGGTGAGTCGAATGCCCCCTCGGGGTACATGTCGATGAATACCGGCTCCTTGACGGAATGGGCCTTCCAGCGGCTGCGGAGGGAGCCCCGGCGGTCCTTGCCGACAAAGACGATCCGCCGCCAGCGGGGCCCCGTGAGCTTCTCGGAAAAAAGGTACAGCCAGTGACGGGATTCCACCCCGTGGGTTCTCGCAAAGTGGCCTCCAAAGAGGTCAAGAAAGCGCCTGTTGCCCAGGGCCACGAGGCTGTCCCCGAAATGCCTGTGAAGGGAGAGGAAGACGGACTCCGACAGGCAAACGTCACCGAGACCTCCAAGATGGACGACGAGAACCTCATCCCGGGTCGACATTTCGCTGAAGGGTTGTGTCCCTGTCCCCGTCATGCCGCTAACCGACGGTCCTTACAGGGATATGATGCATAGTGAAAATGGAGGCATTGCGTCCCATGGGATGTGTACCATTGTAACGAAAAAAGAGGGTGCCGTTAAGCAAAAAAGATCGCGCGAGGCGGGTGAGTCAGGCCCGCCCCGCGCTTGTCGTGCTCTTCGCACGGGGGGTAGTCGCAGCGTACTTCACCACCAATATCAACTCCCTGTCCCCGTGGGGACCCATCTTGCGGGGAACGGCACCACGGGGTGCCACAACGCTTCTTCGCGGGCGGACACCCGGTCCGCCGGCATGCGCTGCGGGAGCATTGCCTGGTTTTTGGTTTGGTAAGTAATAACCATTTTCCCGGGACCAAGTCAACTGGAAAGAATCGTACCACTAGATGAGGCCTCACATTATCTAGTGAAACGAATTGTCTTGCAACCCTTTGTGCTGCGGCGGTACAATAGGGAATGGCCGCGAAGGGAAGGCAGATGCAGGGCCTTCGGTCATAGGAAAGACATCATTTAGATATGCATAATGAAGGAGGAAGAAGATGAAAAAAGATCTTGGCCGCAGGGACTTTCTTAAATTGGGCGCCATCGGCGCGGCCGGTGTTGCAGTGGGGCTTGCATCGAAGGCCCAGGCGGAACCCATCGCCGTCAACCCGAAAAAGATGAAATGGGACGAGGCGGCGGACGTCGTCGTTATCGGGACGGGGCTGTCGGGCCTTGTCGCCGCCATCGAGGCGCACGACGCCGGCGCAAAGGCGCTTATCATCGACAAGGCGCCGAAGGAGTTCGAGGGCGGCAACAGCCGCATCTCGGGCAACCTCTGGCTCTGCAACAACGACCTGGAGAAATCCTTCGCCTACTACAAGGCGATGGACCAGGGCCATACCTCCGATGAGGTGATCCGGTTCGTTGCCGCGGAGACGATGAAGACGAACGAGTACCTGAAGAAGTTTGGCGTGAAACCGTTGAAGTTCACGGCGCGCGCCTTCGCGCCGGAGCATCCCACTTTGCCCGGGGCCGACAGCATCGAGATGTTTGCGGACAACGGGACGATCGGAAAGGGCATCATGTGGGGCAAGGTCCGCAAGGCCGTTGACGACCGCAAGATAAAGGTCATCTACGAGACCCCGGCGCATGAGCTCATCCAGTCGCCGAGCCGCGAGGTCATCGGCGTCATGGCAAGCCGTAACGGCAAGAGGATCAACATCAAGGCGGCAAAGGCCGTCATCGTGGCCTGCGGCGGTTTCGAATTCAATGAGGAGATGAACAAACAGATGATACCCGGCAAACAGCTCTACAAGGGTAGCGTCTACAACACGGGAGACGGCGTCAGGATGACCCAGTACGCAGGCTGCCAGATGTGGCACAACCACGTCTTTCTCGGCCAGTACGACACGATAGAGTGCAAAGGCATGAAGTATCCCGCCATCCTGAGGCCGAAGGGCGACAATTACGTATGGCTGAACAGGAAGGGCGAGCGTTTCATGGACGAGAAGCGCCCCGCCCGGCACGGGTTCGGCCACCGCGAATACGCGATCTGGTTCGACGGCCTCACGGGGGAGTTCACGAACCTTCCCTGCTATGCC
>MVQP01000007.1 GCA_002067235.1 Syntrophorhabdus sp. PtaB.Bin047 | reverse complement strand
AGCCCTACGAGTATCGAAGCCAGTCCATCGAGGTCATGAAGGCCGTACCTTTGGGCAGCTACTGCATAGAGGTTAGCGACGGGGACAAGGTCCGCAACAGAAAGTTCTTCAGCGTGACCAGCATCGGTGTCGTAGTCAAGAGGTCGTTCGACAACATACTTGTATATGCGACCGACCTGATTAAGAACCGACCGATGCCCGGTGTCTCGATAACAGCATTTGAAAGAACGCCGTCGAAACCTGTGCCGGAGCATCAACTTCAATCCAGCGAAGGTATCGCCCTCATGAATTCCGTCGCGCGGGGCAAAACGGACAAAGATGGCGTATACCGATCCAAAGTGGATTCCGGGCGCAATTTGACGGTCCTCGCGACCAGCAATGACGCTGGTTACGCTTTTTGCGACAGTGGCGCGCCAGGCGGCCGGGCAAGCGAGAAGAAGAGGCTGTTCATATACACGGACCGACCGGTCTACAGGGCCGGTGACAAGGTTCATTACAAGGTGGTCGGAAAATCATCCGAAAGGGCCCTGGTTCCCATGAAGGGCAAAAGTATTCACTATCAGGTCCACAATATAGATGCCGAGAAGATCGTGGATTCAGGAGAGTTCACCCTGGATGATTGGGGAACATACGGCGGTTCCGTCACCCTGGCTGCCGAGATGGGTCTCGGCGAATACGAGATCAAAGCCGGCCCAACCCCTGATAGTCTTTTCGCTTCCGGGAGGTTCTATGTAGAACAGTATCGCAAGCCTGAGTTCAGGATCGACATAGCGCCTTCCAAGAGGTTCTTTGTCAACAGGGATACGCTTGAATTCAAGGTGGATGCAAAGTACTTCTTCGGCTCGCCTCTCAAGGGGGCGCTTGTCAGGTACCGGTTCTTCGAGGCCAGACTCCGTGACGCCGGCACGAGGTACTGGTGGGAAGAAGATTCTCCGGCAACTCCGGCATCCACGGGCCGTTTGAAGCTTGAAGGAGAGAAGTATCTCGATGCGAACGGAGTGGCCGTCCTGAAGCTGTCGGCCGGCAATTTTCCCTACGACAGGGAGATCACGCTGGAGGCGACGATCGTCGACGGGTCCAACGCCAGCGTATCGTCGCGGTCGACCGTAAGGGTCGGCAGGGGAGAGTTCTACCTGAAGATAGATCCCGTCCGGCAGTTCTTCGGGGAAGGCGAGAAGAAGATGATAAGGATCGCATCTTTGGCGCATGACGGCACACCGGTGTCCGCCGCGGTGAACATAAAGGTGTACAGATATATCTGGAAAGCCTCCCAGATGGTCTATCTGCACGACAGCAGGCCTGTGATGGAGCGACAGATTAACACCGACAAACAAGGTCGAGGAACACTGGAACTGCCCGACACGCTCCAGTATTACGGCGAATATGACATTGTTGCCGAAAGCAAGGACCAACAGGACAACATGATCACCGCCTCCCGTGTCGTCTGGATCTATGGCCGTGGTTCCTCCCGGGTGGATTCGCGTTTCAAGAACCTCGAGCTTGCCGTCAGCGATCCCCGGATGGAGAAGCCGGGGGAGGTCACCTGCCTGATCAAGAGCAGGTTCGCCGATGCCTACGTGCTCCTTACCATAGAGGGCAAGGACATACACGAGACCAGGGTGGTGAAGATGCATGGGAACATGGTCCCCGTGAAGCTCGACATCAAGAGCGCCTATGCGCCAAATGTCTTTATCGTTGGAACGCTGCAAAAAGGCCGAGCGCTCTATTCGAGCAGTGTTTCCGTGAGTTTGCCGGCTGCAGATACGTCCCTTTCGATCTCGATGACGCCTGATAAGGCAAGGTATCTTCCCGGAGAGCGTGTTACCATGAAGATATCCGTCGCGAACGACGCAGGCAGACCCGTTGCAGCAGACCTTTCCCTGGGCGTTGTTGATGAGGCGATCTACCAGATACGGCCCGATCATACTCCGAATATCAGGGAGTTTTTCTATTCCAAGATATCCAACTGGGTCCTAACGAACTATTCCTACACCTTCACCGTTCTGGCGGGTGCAGCAAAAGAGGGGAAGGTGAAGATAAGGGAGAAGTTTGCGGACACGGCCTTCTGGAAGGCGGATATAAGGACGAACGAGAGAGGGCAGGCAACGCTGTCTTTCAATGTGCCGGACAATCTCACGACCTGGCGGCTGACCGCTCGCGGACACGACCTCGACGGCAGGGCAGGGGAAAGAAAGGGTGAGATCCTGGTGACGCAGGATCTGATAGCGAGAATAGGCAAGCCCAGGTTCTTTACCCGGGGAGACACGATCAGTCTTATCGGTATGATCAACAACAACACCGAAAGAGGGCTGGAATCGGTTGAAACGCTTTTCAAGGTGAACGACAAGAAGATCCTCGCGGACGAAAGAACAAAGATCAGCCTCCCCGCCTTTGGTTCAACGAGGACATTCTATACCATCAAGGTGCCTGAGGACAGTGAGAACATGACGCTCTTCTTTCAGGCCCTTTCGAAAGGGTCGGCAAAGGACGCGCTGAGAATGACATTGCCGGTTCTGAGTTCGGGAGCCAACTACTCTCTTTTTGGGGTTGGCGACATGGCATCGCATCAGACTGTCGAGCTGCAGCCGCCCCGGAATGCCGACGAATTCGAGTTCAGACCTGATGAATTGATTGTGACCGTCAATCCAAGTCCTGTCCTCAAGCTCATCAAGGCATCGCGGTTTCTCGCCGAATATCCCTATGGCTGCGTGGAACAGACGATCAATAAGTTTCTACCCGTCCTTGCCCTCAAGGCCCTTCTGAAGCAGAAAGGCATGGAGCATCTGATCTCGGACACAGACCTGGCAGATAAGGCAGCTGTGGGACTCAAGAGACTGCAGGACATGCAGAACGCTGACGGAACTTGGGGGTGGTGGGGCGGAGACAGCACGAGCGGGTTCCTGACGGGGTACGCGCTCTATGCCCTCTATGTCTCAAAAACGCTCGGCTATACCGTCAACCAGGATGCCGTCGATTCGGGACTTGCTGCTCTGTCCGGAATGGTCGATGCGAGCGCCCTGATGGACAGCGACCAGAGGGCCTACCTGATATACGTGGGGACCTTGTGGGGAAAATGGGACCCACGGTTCATCGACGAGTTTGCCGCCGAGAGGAACCTGAACGCCTACCAAATGTCTTTCGCCATCAAGACCCTGGCGGAGGCAAAGAAGCGCGGTAAGATCCAGATCGCCGACGCGGGCAAGATCGACAAGCAGGTGGCTGACCTCGTGGCGAAGCTGAAGGCCATGCGCAGGGCCGATGCTCTTGGCGTATACTGGGATTCGCCATACGAATACTATTGGGGCTGGCAGGGCAGACCCACCGAGATGAGCGCCCATGTTCTATCCGCGCTGGTGGAATCGAAGGACAGGTCTGCGTTGCCTGCACAGATCGTTCAGTCCCTCTCAAAGCGAAGCAGGGGCGACGGATGGCACTCGACAAAGGAAACCGCCACTATACTCTTTGCGGTGGGCAGGTATCTTGAAGAGACGACCGGCGGGGTCTCCCGCTCTGGAGACCTCTCCTTTGTCCTCAACGGAGGGAAGATCACCTCGTTTCATTACGATATGTCGAACCTGAAAGAGGTCGCGTCGCTGACGAAGAAGGTGAAGATAAAGATGCCGGCGAAGGGTCAGGTGTATCGCGTAGAGGCAAAAGGAACCGCCGGCTCAGATACGAGCTTCGACCTTACCCTGAAAGGACATCTTTATTTCAAGCGCGGGCTCTTCTCCATCTTCCGGTCCGAAGAAACGGGGATCAGATCGCTTGGGAACGGACTCAGCCTGTCGCGCACCTTCTATCTTGCCCGGCGCGTTACGGACATCAACAACAACGAGTTCTTCGTTCCTCAGGAAATCAAGACAAAGATGGTCAAGGTCGGTGACGAGGTGATCGTAAAGATCAAGTTCAGGGCAGATGATAACTATCAATATCTGGTGCTGGAGGATTATCTGCCTTCCGGTTTTGAAGTTGTTCGGCAGACCATCTACGCAGACTATAAGCCTTACTCTCGCATCGAGAGGTGGGACGACAAGATGGTCTTTTTCTTCACCAGGGTCACCAAGGGCGAGGTCTACGAACTTGCCTATACGATGCGCGCGGAATTGCCTGGCAAGTTTTCCGTGAGACCGGCGAGGATGGAATGCATGTACGAGCCGTCAATACAGGGGTGGTCGGCGCCTGGAGTCTTTATTGTGGAAAAGAAATAGAGCCTCGATCCCTGTCGTGCTCGGAACCGGTGTTGCGGTCACGGAGCACAAAGTATCGACTATGGTCAGCTGTAAAAGCAGTTCTCTCGTGGGCTGTTGGCCTGGAGTCGTTGAACACTCGAACTCTTGAACCGTCTTCACACATGGCACAGGTCCCTTGCCGTGCAGTCCGCGCAACGGTTGGTGTCAAAGGCCTCAAAGGGCTGATCGGGGTCGAGCATGTGTGACACCACCGTTTCGATGCCCGACGTATAGGCGTCGAAAAGGCGTTTGTTCTCCTTTTCGTCCTTTCCTTTCAGAAAGACCTCGTCCGTATTGTTGCCGAGCAGTATGAGTGCCGCGTCGATCCTCTCGACGGGTACGTTCTTCTCCGCCGAGAAGATGTGGATATAGACGGGCAGCTGGAATGAAGGGACGTGATCGTGGATGGAGAGGATATCGCCGAAATCCGTCTTTTCCAGGATTTTCAACGGATACTGTTTCGCAGTGCCCGTTTTGTAGTCGTAGACGGTATATCTGCCGGATGTGATGTCGCGGTCGACGCGGTCGATCCGTCCGTAGAGAGTGACGGCGGAGCCCCTTATCTCCAGGGGTTTTCTGAAAGCCTCCTCCAGGCATTCTATGGTCACGGGCCCGCTTAAGGTCCTCATGTGGCGTCTAAGGAAGGAATCCAGCTTGTACGCGGCGATGCGCTTGAAGAGGTAATATTCCCCGGATGCCGGGATGTCCTTGAAGCTTGTCTCCAAGGCGTTTTGCAGGCATTCCCTGAGACCATCCTCGCTCTCCTTCGTCAGCGTGAGCCCGATGTAGGGGCTGAAAGTGTCGCTGAGGATGCGGTGGATGATATTCCCGCGGTCCGTCGCCTCGATGTCTCCGGAGAAGGTCTTGCGCTCTTCGAGGCCCATAAGGCGCGTGAAATAGAACAGCAGGGGACATCGCACGTATGTGTCGAGGGTGCTCGGAGACAAAGCGCTGCCCGTAAGGGTGCGAAGGACTGTGTCCGTCTTTTCGATCGCGGGGGGAGACGCGTGCCTTTTGAGGTTGACGGGGATTATCATCTGCCGGACGGGAATGACGTCGAGCTGTCCCTGTGATCTCTCCTCCGCCCAGAGGACCTCTTCGATGTACCTGCTTCTCGGCCTGTCCTCGGAGTTGCGGTACACGAGATGGACCTCCCCGGCGCTTCCCGTGAGGCGATAGAAATTGTACCTGTATATCGCCTCCGTGAACTCGGGGGACGGGATGCCCAGCGTCTCGAAAACGCCAATGGGGATCACGGGGTTCACCTCCCTCGGCCCCGGCAGGACCCCCTCGTTCACATCGAGGATGATGACCCTCTCGAAGGACAAGTTCCTCGATTCGAGCATGCCGATGATCTCGAGCTCTTCCACGGGGTGTGTGTCGAAGGGCAGGGTGGCGCTCTCGAGGTGATGAAGAGTAATGTCGCAGATGGCTCGTGTGTTGTCGGCGGGATCGTCGGACAGGGGCGAGGAACTAAAGAGCGAGCCCTTCAGGGAACCCAGGGCGCCAAGGATGCTCTCGAAGATCGTCCCCGACAGCACGTAGGAACGGACCGGCGTTTTGAAGACTATCGCTTCGAGGGCCTCCTCCAGGGCGGCGGCAACCTCCCCGACGGTGGACAGGTCCTCGAAGTTCCGGAAGAACAGCCGGTGCACCTCGAGGAGCGCCGCGAACTGCCCCGTCTGTCCCGACGGCTCAAGGGTGGCTGCCGCCTGCTCTATCTCGGCAAGGGTCACAAGGGACCGGCCTGCAAGCGGGCCCTTTCCGGTTTCGTCCGACAGGGAACGCTCTATGTGGACGATGAGGCTCCTGAGGTTGGAGTCAGGTTCGAGGTTCTTTATGAAGGGGTGGAGGATCACGGCGAGATACCGCGCCGAGGGGTACTGTCCGCCGGCCCTTCTCTCGACCCGCGCGGCAAGGACGGCGCGGGTGAGGTCAAATACCGGTGTCCTGTCCATCGGATATGCCAGGGAGACGTTGCATCGCAGCTCCGTCCTGTCCGCCACGAAGCTAAGGAGCGGGAAGAGGGGGTCGGCGTCGGGAAGGATGATGGCCGTCTTCTTCAGGGGCGCTTCCTCGAGGATACGGTACGCCTCGAGTACCTCCGCGTGCGTGTCGTGGCCCGCGTGAAGACTGACCGCCGGGCGGTCGCTTTCGGCGGTGTCCCCGTATTCCACCTTTGCCTTGAGGTGGCCGACGAGGTCTTTGAGCATGGGCCAGTCCTCGGGGTCACCTGAGAGGAGCACCGTGGCCTGTCCGGCGTCCCAGAAGGACCTGAGAACTTCTCTTTCCCCTCCCGTGAGGCCGAAGAGTCCGGCGAAGACGATCCGGCGAAGGTCATCGGGGACACGCTCCCTCGTCTCCTCGACGGCCGCGATCCGCTTCGTGCCCCTTGTGAACCACCGGCCCTCGGCCAGAACCCGGTGGAATTCGCTTCTGATCAGAGAGATATTGGACAGGAGTTCGTTGACGCTCTGAGGCACATCATATCCGATGGACGCGTTCCTCTCCACGTTGGCGAGGGCGCTGTTGTCGATCCCTTCCATGTCGAGGCGGTCAATGAAATTGAGAAGGTGTCCCGCCCAGCGCAGAAAGTCACCAAACCCCTTGCGGGCGAAGGCGTGGCGGTCGAAGGCCCTGAGGGACCGTATGAGGCCGAAGAGGACAAAGGCCGCGTCGCCATGATCGATATCCGCGAACCCGGGGTTTCGCCTCCGGGCTATCTCGTCGATGAACTCGTCGAGGGAGAAGCACCGGGGAGGGAAGAAGGTCTTCCGGCCCGAGAGGGATGCCAGCCGGGCCTTGAGATAAAGGGTAGGGCGCTTGCCGGGAAAGACGACGGCCATCTCTTCGCCGGTTGAGGCCTCGGTCCCGACGATGCCGGCTACCTCCTCGATGATGTCCGAGGCGAAGGGTATGGAGCGAAGGACGCTCATATCCTGGCGACCTCCCCATCGTCGAGGTAGAGAAGATAGCCTTTCACTTCCCGCTCGGGATACACCTCGGAGAGGAGCCTGGCGTAACGGCCCACCTGTTCGATGTGGGTGTCGGAGCGGACCTCCCCGGTCTTGTAATCGATGACCTGCACCAGGTTCGGTCCCACGATGACCCGGTCCATCTTGAAGGTGTTGCCCTTGGCGTCCACTATTTCCTTTTCGTTATAGAACGCGAGGCCGGGTCCTGTCTCGAAGAAGGCCCGGAAGCCCCGGTTCATGAAAAAGCCCCTCAGCGAGTCTTCGACCTCGCAGGCCGCGTCGGGTATGCCTTCGTGGATCGCAGCAGCCCTGGCAAGGGAGGCGATGGTCTCATCGTCAACGGGCAGGGACGCGATGAGAGAGAGTGCACGGTGTATGGCGTCGCCCTTCCTGCGCGCCCTGACCGCCCGTCTTGAAAGCTGCCCCGGGTCTAAGATACTCCCTCCAAGCTTCACGGGCCATGCCGGCTCACCTGTGAAATCGCTGAAGGAAGCCGTGGAGCCTGGCCCCGGCGGGGCGGCATCCTTGCCCGGTCGGGCCGCCACTCTCGCCTGCCCCAGGGTTATCGCCCTGTCCTTCGCGAAAGGCCGAAAAGCCTCCATCCCGAATATATGGTCGATGAGGTAGTTCTTCTGCCTCTTCTTATCGGTGAGGAGGATGTACAGTTCTTCCTCGGCCCGGGTGAAGGCGACATAGAGGTTGTTGAGCTCATCCGCGAGGTAATCCCGTTCCTTTGTCCTGTACAGGGCCGCAAGGTCGGGGGACACTTCGGTGTACTCCTTCTTCAGGTAGAAGAGCCTCAACCCATCGTCGTCGGACTGAAAGCACCTCTGCTTGTCCCTGCCCGATGACGCGGAAAAGGACGTAAGGGTCACGAAGGGAAGGATGACCACGGGAAACTGGAGCCCTTTCGCCTTGTGTATCGTGAGCACCCTGACGGCATTGAGCGAGTCCGGGGTGCTAAGGAGAAAGGCCTTGTCGTCGTCGGAGGCCCCGTATGAAGCTCCCGGGGAGCCATTGTCCAGGAATTCGATGAAGCCGGCGAGGCTGCTCATGT
Organism: Syntrophorhabdus sp. PtaB.Bin047; assembly: GCA_002067235.1. GTDB lineage: Bacteria > Desulfobacterota > Syntrophorhabdia > Syntrophorhabdales > Syntrophorhabdaceae > Delta-02. The sequence continues at coordinate 53,786 of MVQP01000007.1, read as the reverse complement.
CGGAGCGCTCCCTTTCCTTGACGAGCTCTAGGAAATGCAGGAGATAGGGCACATCGTCGGGGAAACGGGCGAGGATTTCCCAGTGCCTGTAGAAGTTGACCACAAGGTCGTAAAGGGGAAGATAGCCCACGCGGGAAAGGAAACCGGCAAACCCTTCTTCGAAGAGGGCCCCGTGATCGGCCCTGAACTGAAGGTACAGAAAAGGGCCCCGGTCCGCAAGGTATCTTTCCGACAGCCACGCGGACATTCGGGACGCCCCGTCGCCGTTCTTTGCCGCGAATATCCGTCCCGTTATGAATGACGCGAAGGAAAGGTCGTCATCGGGCTTGTCGAGGAACTTGAGAAAGCAGATGACCTCCCGGATGAGAGGATTGTTCCTGATGCTGACGGTGTGTTCCGACTCGACGCTGAGCCCCATGGACAAAAGGACCGTCGCGACGGCCCCGGCCTCTTCCCGCGTCCTCACCAGCACGGCGAGGTCGCCCTGGCGAAAGACGTCCCGAGCCATTATCCCCTGGATGAGTGTTTTGAGCTTCTCTTCCACGAGGTCACGGGCCTCATCGCCGGTGAAGACGTCCTGGCCGTTCTCATCATCTCCTTCGGCGGCGAGCTGTTCGATGGACACGAATCCCATGTCTTTCTTCGTCTCCAGGAAGAGCTGACGCGACGTCCGGTAGGGTTTTACCGCCTCGTCGACGGCCTCAGGCGGGTGCCCCGCGAGGACCGATCCCCCGAGGACGGCAAGGTTCCCGGCATCGAAGACGGCGTTGTTAAACGCGACGATGTGCTCCGAGCTGCGGTAGTTCGTGTCGAGGTTGAGCTCCTCCACGCGGTAGTTGTCCCGGTAGCGATCGGCGATCTCGTCGACAAGCTCCGGTCGTCCTCCGCGCCAGCGGTATATCGCCTGTTTCCTGTCGCCCACGAGAAAAAGGCTCCCGCCCCGGCTCAAGGCCTCCTCCGCAAGGACCTCGATGTTCTTCCATTGCAGGAGGCTTGTGTCCTGGAATTCGTCGAGAAGGAAATGGATGTATCGCTCCGAAAGGGTGTAGTAGATCTCGGGAACGAAGTCCCTGCGGCTGACGATGTCCTGGAGCAGGCGGTTGAGCTCCTCGATGGGAATGACACGCCTGTAGTACGTGATCTCCCGCTGGAACACCTCCTTGAAGAAGCCATAGACTTGAACGTAGGGGATGTACTTCGAGACCGACAGGGCCCCGGCATAGAGCCGGCGCAGGCGGACCACGGTGTCCCAGAGCTCCCTCTCCTGCGGACCGGGCGGGCTGCTGCCCTTCTTCAGACAGTCTTCCAGGGAGCGCTCAAAGTAAACGCTTTTCGAAAGAGCGTTCTCCCGCGGATCGGCGCATCTTTCCAGCGCCGTGATCAGGTGGGAGAGGGGCTTCACGCCGGTGTCGGCCGCGAGGGCCTTAAGGAGCCGCGATGCGCTGTCGGCCATGCTCCCGCGCAGGTCGGCGGCGCCGGCATGCGCTCTGCCGGCTGGCATGACGAATTCCCTGTTCTCCTTGGTCTCTTCATTCCAGAGGGACGAGATCACTGCCCTGAGGAGTTCCCGGGGGACCCAGCCGGCGCGGTCGCCCTCCAGTTCTATGTAGCTCTCGAGGAAGGCATCGAAGATGGCCCGTGCGCGTCCCTCCTCCCCGGTCCTCTGCAGGCATTCCCTGAGGGCGAGGTCGATGAGTTCCTTTGTCTCCGTCGATACCTCGAAGTCCGGCGGCAGGTTGAGCTGCATCGCGGAGGCCTTCAAGGTGAGATTCACGAAACTGTCGATGGTGCCCACGTTGAAGTGCCCGAAATCCCTGAGCAGTTCCGTGAACCGCCGGTCCGTGGCGCCCATGAGGTAGTCCCTGACCTTCACGGCCTTGCCCGTGAGGCCGCCGGTTTCCCGGATGACGTCCGCGGACTTATCCGGCAGGGGGACGTCAGGCAGGACCGTCGTTATCCCTTTCATGATCGTATCGAGGGGTTTGAGGGATGAGTTCTCGAAGGGCAGGTCGAGGATTATGCGTTTCATCCAGTTGAGGATGCGGGTGCGCATCTCCTGCGCCGCCTTGTTGGTGAAGGTGATGGCGACGATGTTCGCCATGCGCGTCTGGAGGGTGGTGTCGGCCAGCGCGGCGGCAAGGAGGACCTTCAGGTAGTGCTCGGCCAGGCGGTATGTCTTGCCGGAACCGGCCGAGGACCGGACAGTGATGATCTGCGGGGCAGCACCGGTTGTCCTGTCGTCGGTCATGAAGGACGTCAGCGGTAATCCTGATCCTGGGTGATGGCTGCGAGCTTCCAGTCGCGCTCACCGACCTTGCGCGTATAGGTCCAGTATTCGAGGAACTTCACCGGGTCCGTGGGGCTGCCCGAGAGGACGGTGCCCGTCTCGTCGGTGGTGAAGTCGAGAAGGCTTGCCGTGTACCGGACGGTGATGAACTCCTCACCCTGGTCCTGCACGGCATCGACGATCTCCACCTGCCGGACGGCTATGTTCTCCAGGCGGTTCATCTTCTTTTCGGCGAGGTAGCGGCTGATATCTCCCTGGAAGATGTCATGCATCTGCGGTGTCAGGAGGGCGGTGATGCCGCCGATATCGCGCCGCGTCCAACCGCCCTGGATCTTGAAAAAAAGGTCCTCGGCGGTGTCCCGGAAGGACTGCTCGTTGAACGCGGGGTCCATTTCGGCAATGTGACGAAGGCCGTCGGATACTGAACCGAGAGCCGGCTGGGGCGGGTACGAGATGTCATAGGCCGGCTCGCTGTATGCGTAGGAGCTGTAGCCTGCAGGAGAAGCGGTGCTCATCTGCATCTGCTTGTTGGCCTTGTACCGTTTGTAGACGAAGTAGATGATGCCGGCTATGACAAGGAGAATGATGATGTCTCCGAAACCGAACCCTCCGCCGCCATAGCCTCCCATTCCGCCGTAACCGGACCTGCCGAAGAGCATGCTGCCGATCATTCCTCCCATGAGGCCGCCCCCGAGACCATAGAGGAAGCTCCTTCCCGGGCTGTACGGATTCGGCTGCTGGGGAGTGCCTGGCCGGCCGACCGGGTTGGTGGTGTTGTAAGGGGTCGACCGGTTGTACGAGCCACCGGAACTCCTGCTTCCCGAACTGAAACCCCGGGACCCCATGCTGCGCCCGCCACCGGCGCGCGCCTCGGCGATCGTTTCAAGGACAATGAAGGAAAGGAAGATCATCGCCACGCCAACGATAAGGAAGGTCACTGTTTTTCTTGATCTTGTGTCCATATTCTCCGTTATACCCCCGGTCAGTAATAGAAGTGCCTGGAGAGTTAGGATATCATATAGCTTTTCGGGATGTCAAAGCGAGAGAGGGTTCGGGATGCCATGGCCTCGGCGGTCCTGTACGCCTCGATAAGGCTCGCGGGGTCCGCGATGCCCCTGCCGGCTATATCGAAACCGGTGCCGTGGCCGGGTGATGTCCGCACGAAGGGGAGCCCCAGCGTGACATTGACGGTGCGTCTGAAATCGGTGGTCTTCACCGGTATGAGGCCCTGGTCGTGGTACATCGCGATGTATGCATCACAGTCGATATGGTGGAAAAGCGAGTCGCCGGGGTAGGGCCCCGACACATCCATGCCCGTCCGGCGGGCACGCAGTATGGCCCGCGAGATGTGCTCTTCCTCGTCTCCTATGACGCCCTGCTCGCCTGCATGGGGATTGAGACCACAGACTTTGATGACGGGGCGCTCTATCGAGAAGCTCTCCCGAAGGGAACGCCCGGTGATGACGATGGTCCGAAAGACCTTTTCTTCCGTTATCCGGGCCGGCACGTCCTTGAGGGGAATGTGGATGGTCACGAGGCTCACCCTTATCCGCGGGTTCGCGAGCATCATGACGCAACTGTCCATTCCGGCCGCGTGGGCCAGCAACTCCGTATGGCCCGGGAAGGGGAGTCCCGCGAGACGCAGGGAAGCCTTGCTTATGGGGCAGGTAACGATGGCCGATGCCTCGCCCGTAAAGATGAGCTTCAACGCCTCCCGGATGTACCGATAGGACGCCTCACCGCAATGGCTGTCCGAGAGACCGGGTTTCACGGTGTGTATGAAACCGAGGTCGAGGAACTCCAGGTCCCCCCTGGAACCCTGCCCGAGGCCCTTAAAGGAAGGCAGCGTCAGGGAGGTCGGCCCGGAACGAAGCTCATCGAAGACCCTCATGTCCCCAATAATGACGGGTATGCTCCTGCCGGCAAGACGGGGAGCGGCTTTGAGTATGATCTCGCCGCCTATTCCGGCGGGGTCGCCCATCGTGACGGCGATGCGGTTCATGGGGGAAAACCTGGGACAGGACCTACAGGAGGGACAGGACCAATAGGACATATTGAACCTGTAGGACGCATTGGACCTGCAGGGCCTATCACGCGGGGTGTGTCGGCGGTCATTGGGTTGGTCATGATCGGGCTGGTTGAACCCCTAGATCTTGATCTCTATGTAAGAGGTCTTCTTCAGTTTGTCCATGTAGTCGCGGTAGCGTTTATTGGATTCTTCCATGACCATACGGTCGTTGACGGTCTTCTTGACTTCCTCGTAGGGAAGGACCTCGGCCCGTTTCACCTCGATGAGCTTGAGTATGTGCAGGCCGTACTGTGTGGGGATGACCTGTGTGAACGATCCCGGTTGGATGCTGTTCAGACCGTCCCTCAGGGTGGGCATGAGGTCGCTTCTCTTCACAAACCCGATATCCCCTCCCTGTTTGGCAGAAGGGTCGTCGGAGAGACTGCGGGCCACGTCCGCGAAGGGTGTTCCGGAAGTCAGCTGGGTATAGGCTTTCTCGGCACGTTCCCGGATGTCCGGGTGTTGCGCGGAGACGAATATCTGCTGAAGATGGAACTCTTCTTCACGGAACAGTTCCTGGTGGCTTTCGTAGTAGCTCTTCAGACTTGCCTCGGTCACACTTATTTCCGTGGAGACGACGCGCACGAGAAGCCTCGTTCTCAGGATGTTCAGCCTGACCCCCTCCTTGAACTGCTCGTAGGTTACGTTGTCCTTTCTGAGCTGTTCCCTGAGTTCGGCGTCAGTGATGAGGTTCTGTTTCTTAATACCCTCTATGAAGCCCTCCACCTCGCTGTCCGTTGCGACGATACCCATCTTCTTGGCCTGCTGTTTGACAAGGACGCCTTCCACGTATGCCTCCAGCCTGTCCTTCATCTGCAGGTTCCGGAAGTATTCGTCGATGGATGTGAATCTGGTCCGTTTCTCTATCTTGACGTAGGCCTCGAAATCCTTGAGGGTGACGATGTCGTCATTGATGATGGCGATGACCCTGTCGATGACCTCAGCCTCGGCACAGAGACCGGTCAGGACCATGATGGTTGCTGCGATGATGAATGTTGATATGCGTTTCATTTGCTTTGCGGTACCGTGTCCTTTTTTGGCGGGGTCGCGGGCTCGGTCTTTGTCCCCGCTGGCTTGTCTGATGGGGCGTCCTTCGCTTCAGGTTTCGTGACTTTCGCTTCCGGCTTCGCGTTCTTTGCCTCCGGTTTTGCAGGACCGGAGGGGGCCTGGTCCTTCAAAAGGTCCTCATTGATGGTGATCTTCGCGCTCTTCTTCAGTTCCTCGATGTACTTGTCGAGAACCTCCTTCTGTTTCTCCTGCATGAGCTGCTGTTTGATGAACTCCTTCACTTCCGCAAAGGGAACGTACGTGGGTGGTTTGATACCCTCAAGGCGTATTATGTGATAGCCGAACTGGGTCTTGACGACCCCGCTTGTCTGACCCACCTTCGTGAGTTTGAATGCCGCCCCCTCGTATTCCGGCAGAAGGGTGCCCTTGGGATGGAAACCAACCTCGCCCCCCGTCACCTTGGCGTTGGGGTCGATGGAGTATTTTTTCGCGAGTTCGGTGAAGTCCTCTCCGGCCTGGAGCTTCTCTCTGACCTGCTTTGCCTCTTCCTCGGATTTTACGAGGATGTGCCGTGTATTGATCTCCGTATCCTTGCGGAATTTTTCCTTGTTCTTGTCGTAATATTTCTGGAGGTCGTCGTCAGTGATGTTGGCGCCTGCCGTGAGTTTCTTTTTGAGGAGTGATTCAATGATGAGCTGTTCCCTGATCTCCGCCAGCTTGTTCTCGAATTCCTTGTCTTTTTCGACGTTGGCCTTTTGGGCCTCCGCCAGGAGGAGCTTCTTTATGATCAGCCTGTCGAGGTAGGCCTTCTTGCCGCTCTCCGAGGCGACCATCATCTTCATGTTCATCGGTATCCTGTCGAGTTCCTTGTTAAACTCCGTCATCGTGACCTTGTCGTCATTGATGGTGACGAGCACCTTGCCGTCATCCTTTTTGTTGCACGCAAAAAGACATAGCGCCAAACACAGACAGATTACCGCGTTCTTCATTCCCCACCTCTTCAACCCTTCTCGATTATCCAGCATATATCGACCTCTATCACCGGCCGTACCCGACGGGGACGACCCGATGCACACGACGGCGATCAATTAGCCCGTAACGAACTCTTATATCACAGCGGCGCGATCTCCATCAATATATTTCTTATGAAATTCATAAGTTCCCCCTCATGAAGGGAGGAAAGTATGACGATGCGCCCGTCGGGAAGAAGCTTGATCCCCTTGCCGCTGTCCGTGGCGAGGGCGAGAAGCTTCTTCATGTCGAGAGGCGTCCGCTCCGTAACATGGAGGACAACCTGTCTCTCGCTCTTCTCGGCCTTGCGGATCCTGAGGCGCACAAGCAGGGACTTCAGCGAAATGACCTCCAGGAGGTTGACGAGCGGGGAGGGGAGGGTACCGTACCGGTCTTTCAGTTCGCTCTCCATTTCCCTGAGTTCCTCCTCATCGCGGACACGGGAGAGGCGCTTGTACGTGAGGAGCTTCTGGGTGGCATCCTGGATGTATGTGTCGGGTATGTAAGCGTTCACCGGTATGTTGATCTCCGTGTTGATCTCTTCCTCGGGAAGGTCTCCGCCGTTCTTGAGCCTCATCATGGCCTCTTCGAGCATCTCGCAGTAAAGTTCGAAGCCGATGAGGTTGACATTGCCCGACTGTTCCTTGCCGACCAGGTTCCCTGCGCCCCGTATCTCCAGGTCATAGTTCGCGATCTGGAAGCCCGAACCGAGCTCTGTGAGCTCTTCCAGGATCTTGAGCCTGAGCCGGGCGTCTCTCGTCAGCTTCTCCTCGTCGGGAACGAGGAGAAATGCATAGGCCTGCCGGGTGCTCCGTCCGACCCTGCCCCTGAGCTGGTAAAGGTCGGCGAGGCCCATCCTGTGGGCGTTGTTGATGAAGATGGTGTTGACATTCGATATGTCCAGCCCCGATTCGATTATGTTCGTCGAAAGGAGTATGTCATAGCGCTTCTCAATGAAATCTACCATTATCCTCTCGAGCCGGCTCCCGCTCATCTGCCCGTGAGCCACTGCGATCCGCGCCTCGGGCACTATCCTTGCCAGGTGGTCGTGAACGACGCCTATGTTATGGATGAAGTTGTGGACGAAAAAGACCTGCCCGGACCGTTCAAGTTCGTTGCGTATCCCCCGCGCCACCACCCCGTCGTTGAACTTCACGACCGTGGTCCTCACGGCGTGGCGGTCGAGCGGGGGCGTATCGATGACGCTGAGGTCCCTGATCCCGGAGGTCGCCATGTAGAGGGTTCTCGGTATGGGTGTGGCGCTCAATGTCAGAACGTCCACAGTCTTCCTGACGGCCTTGAGCTTCTCCTTGTGCTTTACCCCGAAACGGTGCTCCTCGTCGATGATCAGAAGCCCGAGATCGCGGAAGGATACGTCCTTTTGCAGGAGCCTGTGGGTGCCGATGATGATGTCCACCTGTCCCTTGTCCAGGAGCCGGGCTGTCCGGGCCTGTTCCTCTTTCGTCCTGAAGCGCGACAGCATCCCGATGACGATGGGATACTCGGAAAGACGGTCGCTGAAGGTCTTGAAGTGCTGTTGGGCAAGGATGGTGGTAGGCACGAGCACTGCCACCTGCTTTCCGTCGAGTACGGCCTTGAAGGCCGCCCGAAGGGCCACCTCCGTCTTGCCGAAGCCGACGTCGCCGCAAACGAGCCTGTCCATGGGTTTCGTGCTTCTCAGGTCCGCGAGGACATCGTTTATCGCACTGATCTGACCCTCCGTCTCTTCGTACTCGAACCGGGATTCCATCTCCCTGAAGAGTTCATCCTCGGGCGGATAGCTGTGGCCCTCCGTTAGTTGCCTTGCCGCGTAGATCTCGAGAAGCTCGCCGGCGATGTCCTCGATCTGCTTGCGCACCCGCTTCTTCGTATTTAACCAGAACCTGGAACCCAGCCGGTCGACCTTGGGCTTGAACTTCTCGCTGCCGATGAACTTCTGCACCAGGTGCAGGTCATCAACGGGGACGTAGAGCTTGTCCCCTCCCAGGTACTCTATAAGGAGAAAATCCTTCGTGAACCCGTTGACGGTCAACGGAACGATGCCCCGGTATACGCCGATCCCGTGGTCCACATGCACCACAAGCTCGCCCTCGGCGAGGTCCTTGAAGGAGGCAAGGAACTCATCCCGGCTGCCCCATTGTTTCCTGACGACCCTCTTCTTGGGCCCGGCTATGTCATCCTCCGTCAGGACGATGATGTCGTCGGCCCTGAAGCCTCTGCGTATGGGCCCCTCGACGATGCCCCACTCCCTTGTCCGCCGTCGGTAGGATATGCGGGGGAGGATGGGCAGCACGAGGCCGTAGCTCTCGAATATCTCCTGCAGTCTCTTAGCCTGGTGTGACGTGTTGGCGAAGAGGTAGACGTACGGGTAATGTGACCATTCTCCCTGCAGTCTTTCCCGGAGTGTGTGGAATATCTGCGTCTTGTGGAGAAGAAAAAGCTGCCTGAGGTCATCGTTGGAAACGGCCTTGAGGGTCCTGTGCCCCTCCCCGGGACCGACGACGCCCGAAAGGTCGATCTGAGTTGATTCTCCGAGAATTCTTGCCCAGCCGTCCTTTATCTCCTGGCCGGCGTCGTGAAGGGCGTAGGTGATCGAGGAGTCTCCCGGATGGACGATGGTGAGAGGGGCGCCGAGATGATCCAGGATGGTGGATGACCCGTCCTCGCCCTTCTTCATGATGGACGTTATGTCACAGCATGCGAGCTCTTTCTCGGACCTCTGGGAAAGAGGGTTGAAGTGTCTCAGGGAGAGTATCTGATCTCCCATGAACTCGCACCTGACGGGCTTATCCGACGCGGGGGGAAAGAAATCGATGATGCTGCCCCGTTTCGCCCACTGGCCGGCTTCGCGCACGAGAGGGGCCAGCTCGTAGCCCTTCCTGTCGAGGTCGTCGTGGATGTCCTCGGGAAAGACGGCATCACCCACGCGCAAGGTCGTGATGTCCTCGGAGATCCTTTCCGGGGGAGGCAGGGTGTGGGACAGGGAAGAGATGGGAAAGAGCCCGATGAAGCTGTCATCCGTGGCGAGACGGTAGAGAAAACCGCTGCGCTTGAGATCGTCCTCTTCCTCGAAAACGCGGTCCTGGTAGGACGGAAAGAGACCAACGTCCCTGCTGCCGTAGTATGATATCTCTTCCCGGATAAGGTCGGCGGAGTCGTCATCCTCATACAGGAACAGCGTCCTCTTCTTTCCCTGCGCAACGAGGAAGGAAACAAAGGAACCCGCTCTGCCTGTTATGTACAGGCAGCCGTTACGCGCATCGTCGGCTTTAGCATTCTGAGGATCGCTCACGGAAGGGCGCACCGGACATTCGTTGTGTTAGGGGTCGGGCAGTATCACGATGTTCCTGTCGTATTCGCGCAGTACGAGCCCGGGGAAGCCCCGGGGAGAGGTCATCTTCTCCGGCGGCAGTTCGCTGGTCCTCTCGGGGCCCATGTTGTAGGCGCGAAGCGCCGTGGTGACACAATAGAAACGGTGGACGAGCTCTGAAAGGAAACGGATCCCTATCCTGATGTTGTTCCCGGGGTCGTCAAGGGTGTGGTTTCCTTTCCACTCGATGCCCATGTCACGTGCCATGAACTTTGCCAGCGACGGCTTGACCTGGAGCAGGCCCCGCGCTCCCATCTCCGAGACGGCGTCGTGGCGGAAGTTGGATTCCACCTTCATTAACGCCAGAACGAGCCTGTAGTCGATCCCGTGTTTTTTCGAAGCCTCGTAGACGGCGCGGGAAATGGCCCGGAGGTCCTTTTCATTGAGGTTCTCGTTCGCGTTCCTGAGGTGAAGGGATATCTGTTCCCGGATGTGGTGCTGTTTCTGGAAGGAGGAATACACTGCCGCAGCAGGTATGGTGAAACAGAGGATCACCATTGTGAGGAATGCGGCGAATCGCGTCCGGTAGCCGTTTATCATGCATAATTCATACACCAGTTGTTCCGGCGATGTCAACCTGCCCTGTCCGTATGTTAACACGTGAGGGGCTGTGTATGGTGCATAAGACGGAGCCCTGGCGACCATGAAAATTATTTACTGTGAATCAGGACTAAACTATAATGTTGCCAAAACATCTCAATCACCGGCGGGGGCGAAGTGGGCAGGTGAATGTCCCTGCGGCGCATTCAGGTTGGGGGCAAAGGCCAATGCTTGTCGAAAAAGGCGAAACGTTCCAGATACTTGCGGAGAACATACCCGTCGGTTTGGCCCTCATCAACGTGGAAGGCGAATACCGCTACCTCAATCCAAAGTTCAGGGAGATGTTCGGCTGGGATCTTGCCGATATTCCCGACGGGAAGGCGTGGTTCGAAAAGGCATACCCCGATCCGGAATACCGCAAGTCGGTGGTGGAGACCTGGATCAAGGACTTCGAGCTCTTCAAACCCGGGGAGAAGAAACCCTGGGTCTTCCGTGTCTCATGCAAGGACGGGAGCGTCAAGACCATCCACTTCATGCCGGTGCAGCTTGCGTCGGGCGAGATCCTCATGGCCTACGAGGATATCACCCAGCTGGCGACGGCCCGCGAGGCGCTCGAGGAGAACGAGACCAAGCTGAGGCTGCTCTACGAGAAGTCCGTGGATCCCATCTTCATATTCGACGGGAAGGACTACATCGACTGCAATGAGGCGGCTGTCCGCATCATGGGATGCGCGTCCAAGGAGGAGCTCCTCAAATACCATCCCCTGGAGATCACGCCCGAATTTCAACCCGATGGCGAGCTTTCGCGGGTGAAGGGAACGAGGATGATGGAACGGGCCATGAGAGAGGGGAGCAACCGTTTCGAGTGGGTCCACCGGAGCGTGGACGGCAGGGATTTCTGGGTTGAGATATCGGTGACAACGATCCCTTTCGGCGACACGAAGCGACTCATGTATGTAGTCTGGCGCGACATAACGGAACGGAAGAAGACCGAAAAGGAGCTCAAGGACAGCGAGGAGCGCTACCGGAACATGTTCGATAACGTCCCCTTTCCGACATTCGTCTATGATTTTGACACCTTGAAGATAGTGGACGTGAACACCTTTGCAGTGCGGAGCTACGGGTACTCGCGCGGGGAACTCCTCGGAATGACCCTCAAGGACCTGAAACCCGACGAGGACGTCCCGACGCTTCTTGCGCATCTGTCGAAACCTGACCCGTCGCAGGAAAGGGTTCCCTGGAGGCACAGGCTGAAGGATGGCACCATAATCGACGTGGAGATAACGGGTCATGCCCTCCAGTTCCCCGGGAAGAACTATCGCATCTTTCTTGCGAATGATGTCACGGCGATCAAGAAGGCGGGCGCGGCCTTGAAGTTCACCCAGTTCGCCGTGGACAACGCGGCCGTGGGCATCCTCTGGATATCGGGGAAAGGGCAGATAATATACGGGAACGACGAGATCTGCAGACTTCTCGACTACACCAGGGAAGAGCTGAGGGAAAGGACCATCTACGAGCTCGACGCCAACAGTTCAGAGGACATGTGGATGGACAACGGCAAACGGACCGGTGAGCGCACGCCGGAGAGCGTGGAGACCGTCTTCCGGACGAAGCGTGGAAAGCTGTTTCCTGTGGAGATCGCCGGGAGCTACATGGAATACGAGGGGGAAGGGTACGTCTGTGCCATCATCCAGGACATAACGGGCCGCAAGATCACGGAGGAGTCCCTGAAGAAGAGAGAGATCGAGCTCAAGATTGAGTCGAGCCGTCTCGAGGAGGCGAACACGGCGCTGAAGGTCCTCCTCAAACACCGGGACGACGACAAGAAGGAGCTCGAGGAGAGGCTCATAGCAAACATCAAGGCGCTTGTCCTTCCCTACATCGACAAGATGAGAAAAGGTCACCTCGACCCCGGACAGATATCGTACGTGGACATCGTGGAACGCAACCTCAATGACATCCTCTCCCCCTTCCTGCAGAAGATGTCCATGAAATATTCGAATTTCACGCCCACGGAGATACAGGTGGCAAACCTCATAAAGGCCGGCAAGACCTCCAAGGAGATAGCGCAGATCATGAAGGTCTCCACGGGGACAATCGATACCCATCGCAACAATATCAGGAGCAAGCTCAAATTGAACGGAAAGAAGCTGAATCTGAGAGCTTATTTGATATCCCTTGGTTAGGCGATGATATATATAAATGCCGTATATGGTATGTACCCATAAATTACATATCGGTATTGGGGAAGATTCTGTTATAATATCACCATCTGATGACTGTCATCTATCATATGAGATTCTTCCGCGCGACTTCCTATAGCGAAGCCCCTTTCGAGCTTGCGCAACAAAATACTGCCGTTTACTCATCAAGGATAGCTTCCAAGAAAACGAAAGAGACAAAAGTCATCCCCCCCGACTGTTTCTTTTAGGCAAACAGGGGCTTCGCTATCTCTATTCCATCTTTGCCGCAACTCTGATATCCTAACCTTAACTTATCTGAGGAGTGTGATGATAAACACACAAGAGGGCTGATGAAGAACCCGGTACACATTAGTATGAGGCCGGGTCTTTGAGCGACATCAGCGACAGACATAATTGGAGGCCCTGACAATGCGTAGTCCTTACGGTGGTTGGCGGAGGCGGTCATGATAAGGATTCTGATCGCCGACGATCATTTCATTGTTCGGGAGGGACTGAAACAGATCGTTTCCGACGTCCCCGACATGGTGGTCGTCGATGAGGCAAGTGACGGCCAGGAGGCCTTGAGGAAGGCACTGGGCGGATCTTTCGACATCATTATCCTCGACATATCGATGCCCGTGAAGAGCGGACTCGATGTTCTTCAGGAGCTCAAGCAGCACAAGCCCGATGCCAACGTCCTCATCCTCAGCGTACATCCCGAGGAGCATTATGCCATGCGGGTGCTCAAGGCGGGGGCCTCAGGTTATCTCACGAAGGAGAGTGCGCCCGACGAGCTGGTCAGGGCGATACGCCGTATCTCCCAGGGAAGGAAGTACATCACCGCGACGCTTGCCGAGAAGCTGGCGGGGGTGGTCGAACGTCCGGCGGACGTTCCGCTTCACAGCACGCTTTCAGAGAGAGAGTTCAGGGTCATGGTGATGATCGCCTCGGGGTATTCGATCAAGGAGATATCGGAAAAGCTCTTTCTCAGCATCAAGACCGTCAGCACGTACCGGACCAGGATCCTCAAGAAGATGAACTTCAAGAACAACTCCGAGCTGATCCGCTACAGCATAGAGAACGGATTGGGAAGCTAGAGAAAGATCCCAGGCTTCGGGTCTCAGGTTCCAGGGAAGGGCCTTTCCCACCACCTATCACCCACACCTGTCCAAAATAGACCTGCGGCAACGAACATGCTGACTCTCCGGAACAAGCCAGGGAACGAGAATAACCAATGATCAAGTTCCAATGACCAATGAAAATGATAATGACCAATGCACCAATAACCAATTGAACAAAGAGAAGGACAGAATGGACTGTCCGTATCGTTTTCTTTTTGGTTATTGGTTATTGTCTCTTTCTCTGGTCATTGGAATTTGGTCATTGGTCATTATCCTCCTCAGAAGAGATCAACCTCGTCCGGAACGGAGGACCTACCTGTCCTGAAGTCCTGTTCCATAAGGAGGGCATTCCGGGAAATGGACTATTTTGGACAGCAGCGACCTATCACCTATTACCTATCACCTAATTCTTCTCAGCTTCTGTATAACTTCTTTTTCATTCTGAGGGTGTTTCTGTTGTCTTCGGAGGTGTAGGTGACCTGGTCCATCACGGTATTGATGATGTACAGGCCCAGTCCGTGTTCCGGCAGGGCCTTGAGGTCCGCGGGGTCGTAGTCGGGAAGGGCGGGGTTGTACAGTGACATCGGTTTCCCCCTGTCGCTGATGTCAAGGACGATCTCCTCGCTGGAATAGGTTATGTCGACCTCCACAACATGCCCTTCCTCGTTGTCGTAGGCGTGCCTGATGGCGTTGTTCACCGCCTCGACCACGCAGAGCTCGAGGTAATACTCGTCGACGTCGCTGAGCGAGAGGTAGGAGCATATCCCACGAACGGCGACACCGGCAAGAGAAACGTTCTTCAGCTTGCTGTCGACGAGGAAGGTGATCGTTTTCGGTGACTGCGCGGGTCCGGGCATGTTATCGTGAAAGCGCCTCGATCGCCTCAGATTCGTTGGCGAAGATCTGGAAGACCCTGTTCATCCTCGTGATCTTGAAGAGTCCCATGACGGTTTCCCTGATGCCGCAGATCACAAGATCGCCCTCGGTCCCCAGGGTTTTCAGGCTTGAGACGATGGCGCCGAGCCCGCTCGAATCGATGAAATCGACCTGTGAAAGGTCGAGGACGATGCGCCTGTTCCCCTGGTTGATCCAATCCACCATTCTTCCCTTGAAACCTGTCGAAACGGACGCGTCTATCCGCTTCTCACGGGGCAGGACGACGAGAACGTCTCCCACCTTCTTCTCATCTATTTCCATGCACGTCCCTCCGTTTCGTCAGATATCCCGGGCCGGTGCCCTCTGTGCCGCCAGGTTCCTTTCCTCCGCGCTTCCCGTGTATTCCAGTGCCACCAGAGTGATGTCGTCCTGGACCTCCGCCCCCTTGCCGAAGCCCTGGATGGCGGAAACGACGGTGTCGAGAAGAGCTTCGACCCCTTCGTTCCTGAGATCGGAAAGGAGGGAATAAAGGCGGTTCTCCCCGAAGAATTCCCCCGAGCTGTCCTGATATTCCACCACCCCGTCAGTGAAGAGCACCACCCTGTCACCTTTCCTCAGAGACTTCTCTTCCTCCTCGAAAGGGAGGCGTCCGTCGAGGCCGATGATCGTCCCGCCTTTGTCGAGGGGCTCCATGGACCCATCGCCTCGCACGATCAGGGGGGACGGGTGGGCGGCGTTGCTGTATGTGACGGCGCCCGTGCGGGTGTTGATGACGAGATAGACGATGGTGAAGTACTTACCGAAACGTTCGATGGGGTATTCCCTGTCGAGGGCTTCCATGACCCTCCCTGGTGATGTTATCCGGTACCCGGGTGCTTCGTAGGTCCGTTCCTTGGTGATCCGTCCGCTGTTGGGCTCAAGGGCCTGGGAAACGGAGACGGTGATGAGTGCCGAGGGCACCCCGTGGCCGCTGACATCTATCATGTACATGCCGACGTGGTCCTCGTCGAGGCGGAAGACGTTGAACATGTCCCCCCCGATCACGTGGGAGGGCATGAACTTCCAGGCGATGACCAGGCTCTCTATGTCCGGTACGGTTCGCGGCAAAAGGCTCTGCTGGATGCCGGCCGCCGCCCTCAAGTCCTCGTCGAGGACCGCCTGCTTCTCGGAGAGCCTGGCGTTGGACCTCTTGAGTTCGCAGGTGAGCCTTCGGATCTTCAGCTGGTTTTCCACCCGTGCCAGGACTTCCGCCTTTTCGAAAGGTTTGGTGATGTAGTCGGAACCGCCCGTTTCCAGGCCCCTCACCTTGTCGGCCGTATCCGATCTGGCTGACAAAAAGATGACGGGCACGTCGGTAAGGAGCCCTTTGCGCCCCAATTCTTCGCAAACAGTGAAACCATCCATACCCGGCATGACGATGTCGAGAAGGACAAGGTCCGGCCTTATGGCTTCGGCCAGGAAGAGGGCCTCCTCTCCGCCGGTTGCCTCAGTGACGTCATAGCCTGTTTTTGCGAGAATGCGTTTCAGGAGCACCCGGATATCCTCGCTGTCATCGACGATCAGTATCTTTTCCTTCATGTATGTTTCTATCTTACAGTCAATGACGGGAATATTCCATGGTTTTTGATGGTCCCCGTTCCCGGGCCGCCGCGACCCGACCTCAGTGCTGAGCCCCGCGTTCGCTTTTGTTTTTGACCCGTACACCCCTTTGCGCGCGGAAGCGCGCAGACTCGTATGCCCGTATGCCCCATTTTCCCATTGTCGCGGACATTCCCAGCATGTATTATACAGGTGTGGCGGAACAGAAGATGACGGACCACGGGCAGGATCGAAGACGGGAGAAGCGGCTTGACATAAGCTCCGTGAATCTGCCCTTTCTGGGCACGAGGGGCGCGGACCACTCCTGTTTCCAGTACGTTGTCCTTGACCTGAGCAAGAGCGGCATCGGGTTTGCCATCCCCAACTGGGTGGTGAGCAGGGAAGGGGTCCGGAAGGGTGATACCGTCAACTTCCATCTGCCTATCAACATCGGGGAACAATATTATAACCAGGGCGTCATTGTCTGGACGAGATGGGACGAGGCGATCGGGGCCCAGACGTGCGGGGCCGTCCTGGGGAGCAAGGGGCGTCCTTCCTACCCCGTCTTCATTTCCATCGAGTCCGGTTCGGTGTCGGTCAACCTGGAGGAATTCGAGGTGCGGGACAGCCTGCTGTGCAGGGTGATCAAGGACACAGCGTTTCTCAAAAAGGGCGTGGACATCTACCTCGGCCACCTGGTGCCTTTCTTCTCCCGTATCGCGCGGTACCCCCGGGAGGAGTATCCCCAGCTCAAGAGTTTCCTCCTGTCCGACATCAGGTCCCGGGTCAGGGAGCATTGTGACCAACTCGAGGCGTTGTACGTGAGGACCAGGATGGAGACCCCGGGACGGTCGGACGTAGCCAGGTTCATCGACCTGGAGGAACTCAGGGCCGTGGTGGAGTCGGAGATCTACGTGGAGATATTCAAGGCCGCCTTTTCCGACGAGGGCATTATTCCCTACCTCAACGCCATCAAGGACCTTGAGAACAGGCTGTACTTCAACTACAACACGATAGTGATGTTGTATCTTCATTCGCTGTGAGAAGCGGGCTCTATTCTGATAGGACCAATTAGGATTCCGATAGGACCTATACGACATATGGGACCTATAGGACGCGTAGGACCTATAGGACGTGCGAAAGGGGGTTTTGATACTATTGGTATGCGATTGTGAGGTGGGCGAGGTAATCGGCAAGTTCATTGGCGTGTTGCAGGCATTTTTCCTTGTCGCCGGTTTTTGCGGCTTCTTCTAATTCGCGGCCTATCTCGGTGATGCGGTCGAAACCGTAGCCGCCGCCGCTGCCTTTCATAGTGTGGCCGAGGACCCGTATCATCTCGAAGTCGTTCTTCCCGGCCGCCTCCCGTATGGATGCCACGTCTGCATGTCTTTTTTCCAGGTATCCGGGTATGAGGTCCGCGAGGTCCCTGTCTATCTTCACGACGGTCGCAAGGGGTGTCTCGTCGTTTGCCCTGCCTGCCGCAACAGTCTCTTCCACTGCGGGGATGTCTTTCGCATGCGCCTTGATGGCCTCGATAAGCGCGGACTTGCTGACGGGCTTGGTGAGATGGCCGACGCAGCCCGCCTCATAGCTTTTTCGTATCTCCTCTTCCAGGGCATATGCGGTGAGCGCCAGAATGGGCGTCGCCCTGCGGCCCCGAGACAGCTCCCACTGCCGTATCTGCCGCGTGGCCTCGTAGCCGTCCATGACGGGCATCTGTATGTCCATGAGGACGATGTCGTAAGCCGATGCGGTGAACATGTCCACGGCTTCGCGCCCGTCCCGTGCAGCGTCGACCTTGAAGGGCGTGTTCTTGAGGAAGGACTGTATGAGCAGCCTGTTGTCCTCCGAGTCATCGACGAGGAGTATGGCAAGTGACCTTGTTTCCGGAATGACCCCGGGTGCCGCCAGGGTGTCCTCTTTGGGCGCGCTGGTATCTGCGTCATCCGCCGCGGGGGCGAGAAGTGTCGTGAAACAGAAGGTGCTGCCCGTGCCGACGGTGCTCGTCACCCATATGCGGCCTCCCATGAGCTCCACGAGACGCCGGGATATGGTCAATCCCAGACCGGTGCCGCCGTATTTCCGTGTCGTCGACGAGTCGGCCTGGGTGAATTTCTCGAATATTTGAGGGATCTTATCTTCAGGTATGCCGATGCCCGTGTCACTGATGGAGAAGGCGAGAACGGTGTTCGCGCCGCTCGCTCCGTCGCGTTCGACGGTGATCGTTATGCCGCCCTCCTCGGTGAACTTCACGGCGTTGCCGACGAGGTTCAGGAGGACCTGCCTCAGCCGCCCCGCATCGCCCATGAGCCGGCCCGGCACATCGGCCCCTATCCTGCAGTCGAGAGTGATGCCTTTTT
Organism: Syntrophorhabdus sp. PtaB.Bin047; assembly: GCA_002067235.1. Taxonomy (GTDB): domain Bacteria; phylum Desulfobacterota; class Syntrophorhabdia; order Syntrophorhabdales; family Syntrophorhabdaceae; genus Delta-02. Next base: position 35,384 of record MVQP01000007.1, on the reverse strand, counting down.
CCCGGACGCGTATCGCCATGGTGTCACAGACGGCATCGACGAGCTCCCTGACATCGAAGACGGTCTCGTGAAGCTCCAGGTAGCCCGCCTCGATCTTCGATATATCCAGTATGTCGTTGATGATGTTGAGGAGGTTGTCCCCGGCATTGCACAATGTTGTGACATACCTTCTCTGCTCTTCGTCGAGAGGCCCTTCCAGAAGCAACTCGGCCATGCCGATGATGGCGTTCATGGGAGTCCGTATCTCATGGCTCATACTGGCAAGGAAATCGCTCTTGGCCTGGTTGGCCGTCTCGGCGGCTTCCTTGGCGCTCTTTAGCTCCTGCTCGAAGAGCTTCACGGCGGTGATGTCCTCCTGGACCCCGACAAAATGCGTGATGTTGCCTGTCGCGTCCTTGAGAGGAGAGATGGACGCCGCGGCCCAGTAAAGCTCCCCGTTCTTCTTCCTGTTGTGAAAGACACCCTGCCATTCCTCGCCGGTGGTGATGGTCGCCCAGAGTCTATCGTAGACCTCCCGCGGTAGCTCCCCCGATTTCAGGATACGCGGTGTCTTTCCCGAGACCTCGCTCCTTTCATAGCCCGTGACCTCGACGAACTTCGGGTTGACGTACTCGATGTTCCCCTGACTGTCGGTGATGACAACGACGGCGGAGCTGTGTTCGACGGCATTGTGCAGCTTGCGGAGCTCCTCCATGGTTTCCTTCAGCGAGGCCTCCCTGTCAGCGAGGCGTTCGAGCATGGCATTGAAGGAGGAGGCGAGGGCCCCTATCTCTCCCCCGGCGTCAACGTGGACGGCGCCGAGGGGGTCTTCCGTCCTCCCTATCCCTTCAGCCTGCGAGGCGAGCTCCGATAGTGGCGACAGGTTCCTGCGCATCACGATGAGGATGATGAGGACGCAAAGAGCGATGCCGATGGCAGTGTATGCCACAATGTACCACCGCTCCCTGTAGATGGGGGCGTAGGCGTCCCTGATGGGGTAGTGCGCCGCCAGTATCCAGTCGGTGTTCCGAAAGCGCTTGAAGGTCGCTATGCCCGGCACGTCCTTCGAGGACCTGGTCTCTCCGCTTCCCTCGAACCAGTTCTCGATGGCCGCGTCAAAAAGACGGTTTGCGCCCCGGGGAAGGTCCTGCTTGAGTATCCGGGTCTTGTCGGGATGGACGATGATCGTGCGGTCCGTGTTAAAAAGGTAAAGGTAGCCCGTCCTGCCTATCCTGATGCCGGCTATGCCTCCGAAGGTGACATCCTTGAGAAGGGACACGGCGCCACCCAGTACGGCAGCTATCTCCCCGTCCTTGCCGAAGACGGGGACGGAGAACATGACTATGGGGTCATATGGCGCCTTGATCGACTTGAAGGGCTTCGAGATGTACGGCCCCCTTGTCCTCATCGTGTACTGGAAATACTCCCTGTCGGAGAAGTCTTTTCCGGATCGTTCGGGGGAGTAGGGTATCTGGCCGATCACCCTTCCAGTCTTTGAATAGAGGACAATGCCGTGGTCGAAATACCCTTTGAGGAAGAAACGGGTCTCCGTTATCTTCTCAAGGTGTTTCTGCGTGGCGGGATAGCTGTTGATCTCCGTGGTGGGGATGAGCTTCGAGACATCGATGAGCACCTTCAGGGCCTCGTGGATGCTGAGGTCCACGTCGTAGGCTATCTTTGAGACGAGCTCGAACTGCTGGTCCGCTATGGTCTTCTTGAAATGCTCCTCGAAGACGCGTTCGAACATGAAGGCGCCCGCCGCGAAGATGATGAGGAACAACACGGAGACCACGGTGGCCATCTTCGTCTTCAGGCTGAACCCGCGCATTACGGCCGTTCTCCTTTCTCAAGAAGCTCTTTGAGACGGCCATGCCCGGCGCGCAATTGACCCTCCACCGCGGGAACGTGGCTTCCATCGGAGCCGCTCTCGATACGCCAGTCGACCTCCTTGTCGGACTGGAACCAGACGATGCCCTCGACGCCCAAGTTGCCGGCGGCCGACATTGCATCCCGGATCCATTCGCTCTTGTTCCCGCCGGTGCCGACGGTGGCGGTCTCGAAGACGACAAGAGGTTTTCGCGAAGCGGCGGAACTCAGGCCTTTAAGCTCCGCAACGGGTGCCTCAAAGATCTCTCGGAATGACTTCCAGTGGCTCTCCCATCCGTGTATGTCCTTCTTCCTGGATGTCCCCCAGTTGTACCCGTCCACGCCGAGGACGTCGACATAGTCATCTCCCGGGTAGTAAGCGGACAGGACATTCCAGGACGCGGACGGGTCGTGGGTCCTGTTCGGGACGGCCTCCGCGTTCGGGCAGAATACCCACAGGACGTTACCGGCGCCGGCCCGTTTGAATACCTCGACGACATGACGGTACATCTTCCGGTAAACGACAGGGCTTTCCGGGCCGTATTCATTCTCCACCGTGCCCCAGTGATACCGCTTGAGGTTCATTTCATGGGCGAAGCGCATGAGCAGCGGCTTCTTCCAGAAGCGGGCCTTTTCCGCGAACCGCTTTATGTAGCCGTCGTACCGGCCGCCAAGCACGTCGGCATGGGAGATGGCGACCTCCCTGTCACCCTTCAGGTACATTGGCTCCCAGGTAATGCAGGGCAGGGCGCCGCTCGCCGTGATGGCTTCGAGGCTTTCGAGGGGGAATTCACCGCCGGACGGGTCTTCGACCGGTGGCCACTGGAGAAAGAAGACGATAATGTCCGGATGCAGGCCGGTTGCCGCCTTGACGCCCGCGATCCTTCCGGGGGTTACGGGATACCCGTCGAGGGCAAAGCCCCACAGCGAAGGCCCCGCTCCCGACGTTCCGCAGGACGACGCGAGAAAGACCGCCGCAATGACAAGGAGAAGGGAAAAAGTCCCGCGCGATCTCATACACCCTCCTCTCCCGCTTCCCCGGGCAGCTCCACAGGTGCGTTGAAGTAGAATATCGACGAGAGTATGGCGGCATGATAGAGGCACCAGAAGACGTTGACCAGTATCCCCGCGAAGGGTTCCCTTTCGTATATGAGCCTGTTCACCCCCCACACCGCCCCGCAAAGGCATATGGCCCAGAGGAGGAGCTGGGGCCACATCGCCCGAAGGGGCAAGGCCCGGCTCGTTCCTTTCGGCGTGATGCCGAAGGTCCCTTTGAAACCCATGAGGGCGAGGACGCTCGACTTCATGAAGACAGGGAAGGTGATAAAGGTCAGGAGCTGACCGGACATGAGGTCGCGGATCGTGTAGCTGCGCTGTTTCAGGGTCCAATAAAAGGTGGTGAGGGTAATGACGATGTAGGGGACGAAGATGAGAAAGTAGAAATCGGGCCGCGCGAAATATACGGGAACATTGAAAAAGAGATAGATGGGAGGGCATATCATCATGATGAAGAAGACAAAACCGATGAAATACCACGTGCTCGACAGGAAGTATTCCCACCACTGAAGGAGCGTGAGGGCCCGGGGTCTGCGGATGAAGGTCGTTACGACCTTCCTCAGGAGCCCTATCGTCCCCAGGGACCACCTGAATTGCTGCTTGAAATAGCCCCCCAGGTCCTCCGGGCCTATCTGAAAGGTGCGTACCCTGTTTATGTAGGTCGTCTTCCATTTGTTGAGATGGAACTGGAGTGAAGTGGCAAAATCCTCGGTAACGGAGGACTCGTCGAATCCGCCGACGCTCTTCAAGGCCTCACGACGGAAAAGGACATTGGTGCCGCAGCAGAAGGTGGCGTCCTTGGACGCCTTGCCCTCGCATATGTATTCGTAGAAGACGGTCTGCTGCAGTCCGGCGGCGCGGGCGATGCGGTTGGAATCGAAATTGATGTAGTACTGCGGCGTCTGGATAAAGGCCAGCTCGGGGCTGTCCTCCATCCGGGCGACGAGGGGCTCGAGGAAATCCGGGAACGGATTGGAGTCGGCGTCGAAGACGACCATGTATCGCTCGGTCTCTCTCTTGACCTTTCTGGAATAGTTGTAGAATGTGAACCCCTCTCTCGCCTGTCCGTCGAGGTATTCCATGAAATCGTTGATGATCCCTGCCTTCGCCCCGTGCCATTTCCTGCGGAAGAGGTCGACGCCCACGTACTGGCAAAGCTCTTCGATGGACCTTTTGTAGGCCTCCATGTTCTCGGCGGTGTCCCAGGATACGTCATAGCGGGTATCATCGAGAAAGTAGATGTACTTGTTGGGATACGAGAGGTTGTAGAAGGTGATGAGAGAGTTCTTGACCACCTCGAGGGGCTCCTTGTAGGAGGGCATGACTATGGCCACGGGCGGATAGGATGACAGGGATTCCACGGGGAGCTCCTTTCGGGCGAACTCCCCGCGGGTCCACGCCACCGAGAGGATCTCAAGGAAATACCCGATGCCATGGACGAGGATGAATATCTCGGCCATGAGCAGCAGGAACGCGAGCGCCTTCTCGTACCACACGTGATCGGTTATCATGAAGAGAATGACGCGCACGATGAGGTAGACGGCGGCGAAGGCCATCGCGGCGACGGGCGCCGCCATGACGAGGACAAATCTTGAGGATGCAGGACGTTTCTCCGTCATTTCAGAACCGGTACCTCAGCCATGCCCATGCCCCCGTGGCGTCCCATTTCGGGGACGTTTGGAGGAGGCCCTTTATGCCGACAAGCCAGTGTTTCAGGAACTCCCAGCTCCATTCACCCTCGATCTTCGCGTAGGGATTGTTCTCTGAGTCCGTGCCGAAGGACGCCTTGAGATCGTAGTAATGCTGTTCGGCACCGCAGATGAAGGTCTTCGAGAGGTCATGCCGCCATTCGAGGATGACGCTGCCTGCGAGGTAATCCCGGGGGGCCCAGTAGGGATGGATTATGTCGATGAGCTCCCCGTTTCTGTAGACGTATTCGTTGCCGTGGCGTGTATTACGCATCTCTCCGGAGGCGGCCACCTTGAAAATGCGAGGGTGGTCGGTCAGGGCATACCCGGACGCGAGGCTGAGGAGGCTGCCGCTGTTGGAGTCGTTGTAGCCTGTGTACTCCGCTCTGCCGCTTACATCGAGCTTACGGGTGATATCGCTTTGGAAGGCGATGAAGATACGGTCCGCCTGTGTGCCCTGAACGATGCCGAAGTAGTTATATATCTCATCCGTGCGGGCGTACCCGGCGCCGAGGCGCACCCGGTCATCAAGATTGAACCAGACCGTCCCGTGGCCCGTGTCCCTGTCGGAAAGAGTGCCAGAGTCGTACCTCTTGCGGGTCCAGGATCCTTCCGCCCTCGCGAAGGGGCTGAAGACGCCGGCGAAGCCGACGGAGACACCGCCGGCGCCGTAGGTCGCGTGGTCGAAGTTGGGCGTGTCCAGCCAGCGGTGACCCTTGAGGAAGAAATGATACTGGCACCCGACGGGCACGTCGACGGTGACGTCGAAGCGGTTTCGAGTGATGCGGGCGAGATCGCCCCTGCCTTCCTCATTCCAGTAGGAATAATCGAAGCGCACCGATGGATTGACCCGGGACCGAAGTCTCTCGACGGCCTCCGACGCCAGGGAGTGGAGAGGGTCGATGGAGAGGAGCCTTTCGTAGATCCTTGCCTCGCGGCCGCAAAGGCCCAGGGCGCAGGCAGCCTGTGCTTCATCGAACAGCGCCTCCTCGTTGCCGGGGTTCTCCCTGACGAGGGTTTCATAGACAGGCAGGGACCGGGCGAAACGCCCGTCGTACGCAAGCTTCTTCGCCTCCTTCTCGAGGAGGATCGATCGGCGGATGCGCTCCCTGACCCGCGAGTCGACAATCTTTTCTTCACCGTTCTCTGTCGGGTGGATCGGGCCGTCGCCGGGAGCGGAAAGGGCGGCGTCATAGGTTTCCATCGCAAGTTCGGGCCGCTTGGCCCACATGGCGGTCCGGGCCATCTCCCTGCGGGGAACGGGGTTCATGGGATCGAGTGCGATGATTTTCCGGTAAAGGGTTATGGACTCATCGTAGCGCCTCGACCAGGCGAGGACCCGCGCGAGACCGGTGAGGATCTTCGAACTGTCGGGAAACCGCGCGGCAAGGTCCCTGTAAAGCCTGATGGAAGCCTCGTATTGCCTGTCCGAGCCGAGGGCCTGAGCGAGGGAGATGGAGGCGGGAAAGAAAGCCGGGTCGCGGCGAAGGGCCTCCTTCAGACAGGAGATCGCCTCGGGGAAAAGGCCGTGGGAGAGGTACAGATCCGCCCATCGGGAAAGACCGGCGGCGGAAAGGGTCTTATCATCCACGATGGACGAGGCTAAGGCGCCCGACCGCACCGTGTCCGGCCAGTTCGCGTAGAAACGGGCGGGTATGTTCCCTGGCTCTGCCGCGAGGGCCTCTTCGAAATATTTCCGGGCCCCGGCGGCGTTCTTTTCCCCGAGGTAGGTCCGGCCTATGTTCACACGGGCCGCCGCTGCCTCATCGGGCCTACCGATCGATCCCTCATACAGCGCCCTGGCCTCAGGATACCTGCCCTCAGCCATGAGGGCCTCTCCAAGGACGCGCAAGGCTTCCCTGTCACCCGGCCCGGCCGACAGGGCCTCACGCGCGTATCCCTCTGCCGCGGGGAAGTCCTTTGCGAGGAGCCTGATAGAGGCGAGGGTTGTAAGGACGGCGGCGTCCTTGCGGGAGAGCATGAGGTACCCGCAGACACCTTCCGCTTCCTCGTACCGCTCGGAGCTGGCAAGGGTTATCGCGAGCCTGAGGGCCACATCGCGGTCGCCGGGGCTGACGGCCAGATGCTTCCTGTAGAGGGACCGGGCCCGCAGGAAATCACCCCACAGGTTCATCCTGTCGGCAAAACGGAGCGTGATGTCCGGCCTTCCGCCCGACGTCCGCAGCGCGTCGAGATAGAGGTCCCTGCATGCGGCCGCATGGCCGCGGCTGCATTCGATATCGGCAAGGGATGCGGCGACGGCGCTGTCGCCGGGGTTCCGTTCGTAGAGGCCGCGGAGGAGCGCGGCGGCTTCGGTATCCATCCTCAAGCGCAGGAGGACCTGTGCCGTTTCGATTTCAATGGCGGGATCACCGGGGGCGAGCGCCAGCAGCGCGCGATACTCCGCGAGGGACTCTCTCAACGTGGCATCGTCATAAGAGAGGATCCGCGCCAGGGCGTGGCGGGCTTCCCTGTCGGACACCCTGCCTTCGGGGGGCACGATGGTGGCAGTTTGTTCGGCCTTGCACGGTGTTGCCGTGAACAGGGTCACCATGAGGACCGATAGAAGAACGAGCCTCTTCATTCTATTTCAGCGTTCTCCTCAGTTCCGTTGCGGCTTCTCCGTACCTCTTCGACCACATGAGGACCATCGCATATTTTCTCCTCACCTGCGCGTCTCCCGGGAGCGCGGCGAGGATCTTCCGGTATTCGGCGAGGGATTCATCGTATCGCTTCTCCCAACTCAGCATCTCCGCGAACCTCAGCCTCGCCGGGTTGTCACCGGGACGTTTCGCAAGGTATTCCCTGTAGAGCACAGCGGCCCTCTCGTATGACCTGCGGTCCCGGTAGAGGTCGGCCATGAGCAGCACCGAATCGGCATCGAGCTGACGGACGTCGACGACCTCGAGGACGCCAAGCGCCTCTGCGCCTTTCTTCTGCCGGAAAAGGACCTTTGCCAGCTCGATCCTTGCTTTCGGGAGATCCGGCTTCTCCCTCAGAAGCTTACTGTATTCGGTGACGGACTCTTCGTATCGCCCCGCGTAGCTGAGCACCCGGGCAAGCTCCCATCTTGCCATCCAGTCGGGGATCTCCTGGCCCGCGACGGTTGGTGCACCGGGCCGTCCGGAGGTTTGGCCGGCGAAGGGGGATCCGGGCCCCGCAAGGAGCGCAAGGGCCGTGATAAAACATACTGCCGCGAGACAGGCCGGTGATCGGTTCATGGTTTCTCTCCCAGGATGGCCCTGTAGCGCAGGATGGCCTCGTCATAGCGCCCCAGGGCGGTCAGCGCGCGGGCGAGGCTGAGGGCGACGGCCCTGTTTCCGGGTTCCTTCGCGAGGAGGGCATGGTAAATGTCCGCCGCGCCCGCGTGATCGCCCTGCCTGTCATACAGCCCGGCCAGTTCAAGCTCCACGCCGGCGTCGTCGGGATCTGCGGCTGCCAGTTTCTTGAAGGCCTCGATGGCCATCGTCAGATCGCCTGTTCCCTCGTAGGATCTTCCGAGGAGTCTCAGAGTGTCTTTTGTCCGAAAACCTTTTCTCACCAGAGTGTCAGCGATAGGGATCGCCTGCTGCCAGGAACCCTTTCGGGACAGGTCCTCCGCCGTTCTGTAAAGCAGCCAGTCCTGCTTCAGATACCGGTATGCAGCCGTCGTTGCCAGTGCGAGGATGGTGATGGATATGATAAAGGTAAGGACTTTCATAAGCTTATCGGTCCCGCGGCATCCGGCGATCCACCGTGGATTATAGCATGTGTGGTGATGGTGTCAATGCGGAAGGGGTCCATGAAGGGGTCCATGACCCATTCCGTCTTTGTGATTGTGAAGCCTGGGTTTTTGGAATACTATGTGAGGAAGCGAAGGAGGTGCCTATGCCTGAGGTACGGTTGAACCAGATCACAGGAGATTGGGTCATCATCGCCACGGAGAGGGCCAGGCGTCCCGAGGAGTTCAAACACGCAAGGGAGCCTCTCGCTCTCCCCGAGCATTCCCCGTCCTGCCCCTTCTGCGTGGGGAACGAAGCGATGACGCCCCCGGAAACTTTCAAAATCACCGACGATAGGGGCGGATGGACGGTCAGGGTGGTGCCCAACAAGTTCTCGGCCCTTACCCCGGAAGGAGTCATCGTGAAGAAGAGGGATGACCTGAGGGAATGCCTCTCCGGTATCGGGCTCCATGAGGTGATCATCGAATCGCCGATCCATAACACGACCACGGCCCTCCTGCCGCTGCCCCGGATAGAGGAAATACTGGTCGCGTACCGCCACCGCCAGATCGCCTTCTACGACGACGACCGGGTAGAACACGTCATAATCTTCAAGAACCACGGCGAGGATGCCGGAACGTCCCTCGAACACCCTCATTCGCAGATAGTCGGAACCCCGGTCTTCCCCGGGCAGGTGATGAACCGTCTCAACGAGGCCATACGCAATTACTATTACGTGAACTTCGGTGACTGCCTCTACTGCACCTATATGAAAGGAGAGAAGGACGACGGGTTGAGGGTGGTTTCCGAGAACGAACACTTCCTGGCCTTTGTCCCTTATGCGGCCCTGTCCCCCTTCCACGTATGGATCTATCCGAAGCGACACAGCGCCTGCTACGGTCATATCACGGATGACGAGATACGGGCGCTGGCGGTCATCCTGAAGGAGATCCTGCTGCGCCTTTACGTGGGCCTCGGCAATCCTGACTACAACTACGTGATCCGGTCACTGTCGCCCGGCGGCGCCGACGCGAAGTACTTCCACTGGTACCTTGCCATTGTTCCAAGGCTTACCAGGGCGGCCGGTTTCGAGCTGGGCACAGGTATGTATATCAACACGTCCCTGCCTGAAGAGAGTGCCGAGTTCCTGAGGAACGTGCCGATCGGGGAATTGTGAAGGGTTCTCGCAGAAGGAGGTGGTTGTTCGAGCGCAGAGACAAGTATTCTCTTAACAGATGCCGCGATTGTTGCGATAATACAATATCAGAAACCTGAGTCTCAGCTGTTCCCGGCACTGACACCGGTTTCGGGTGGTAAGCCATGTTGACGAGTTGTCCCAAATGTGAGTTTGTTTTCGACCATTCTCTGACGGAAGGGAAATGCCCCCGCTGCGGTTCTGCCGCGGAGCTGCCCGTGGAACAGGCAACACCCCGGACCGTGGTCCGGGAGGTTCCGGAGGGGCCGGCGGAGGGCAGGATGAGGCTCTCAGTCGATCTTCCGGCACAGAGGGATGTTTCCGGTGATATGCCCGGGGCCGGGAGTGAGGCGCCCTCGGGCGACGAGGACACGCGCGTCGAACACCTTCCGGGACCTTTCGCCACGGCCCCGCTCAGAACGAGATTTCTTGCTGCATTCTATGATAACGTGCAGTTCGGGTTGTTTGTCGTACTGCCCTCGGTGGTCGCCGAGCTGATCCTGAGATTGTGGTCCGAATCCCTTGCCCGACCGGACACCTTTCAGGAGGAGCTTGCCCGGGTGAGTCAGGTCAACCAGGCGGCGGGCTGGCTGGCGCTCGTCATCGCAGTTTATGCTTTTGTCATGTTCTACTACCTGCAGATCCATGTCCCCATGAACTATGGCAGGACGAACGGGCAAAGACGCTACGGCCTCAGCATCGAGAAGAGGGACGGCGTGTTCAGTTTCGGGGTCTTTTTTCTCCGTGCCATTGGGGCGAGCTTCCCGTCGACCTTCTGGATCTACGTTTTCGTAAAGATCTTCAGGCCAAAGAATCCGCATAATGATCAGATACTGGGGCTGGACGACATATTCTCCGGAACGCGGCAGATCGCCGACGGCAGGGTGGACGGTTCGCCGGTAAAGGGCATCCTGACCGTCTTTCTCCTTGCCTGTATAGTCTTGGTCGGAAGCATAGTCACGGTGGAACTCATGAAGGCGAATATACAGAGGTCGCGCCAGGAGGAGCGGGCCCGGAGGGAGGCTCTCCAGGCGAAAGTGACCTCGGCGCAGGGGTTTGAGGACGCGTCGAATTACGCGCAGTGGGTGAGGGTGGCGAAAAGCGCGACCTGCACCGACGAACCCTGCGTCTCCAGCTATGAGATGTACAAATCCGCTTACCTCAGTCCGTTGGCGGAACTGGGTTATCAGGCGGACGAGATCATGCTCCACTACTCCAGGCCCTTCGGAAGGGGCGGTGGTATCCGGCACGCGGATGAGGCCACCCGACAGATTGTGAAGCTTCTCGTTCTAAACGGTGTCTGCTACAGAAAGCAACTCCTTGCCGACAAGCTCATCACCCAGGAGACTGTGGAGATCCTCGAGAGGGCGATGTACAGGGGCTATTTCATCTCCATGAAGCGATTCGATACCCTCTGCCCCATGCGGGACCCCGACTGCTTGGAGCAACGATAGGAAGCACGACGGACGATCGGCAAGGGGCGGCAAGAATGAGACCCCCGGTTCCTGTAGTCCTTCATGTCACCCGTCGCATGTCACCCGCAACCGAAAGAGACCCGTCATCCTGTCTGTCCCCTGTCCGTATTGACTAATCAAGGATTTGACAATATAATAATACACTTTTTTTAGAAGGGGCTGAACGTGAGAGATACCTATTGCGGCACGATACGAAAAGAACATGTGGATACGACAGTGACCCTGGCAGGGTGGGTTTTCAGGAGACGCGATCATGGAGGGCTGGTGTTCGCCGACCTGCGCGATGTGACGGGGATCGTCCAGATCGTGTTCTCTCCCGAGATATCGAAGGAGGCACACGAGAGGGCTGGCGACATACGCAGCGAATACGTGCTCAAGGTGACGGGCACGGTCAGGAGAAGGCCCGCCGAGACGGAGAACCCGGCCCTGCCCACGGGAGAGGTCGAGGTCTACGTGTCGGACTTCGAGGTCCTCAACACCTGCAAGGTCCTTCCCTTTCAGCTCGATGACGAGGACATCGGCGAGGCCACGCGTCTCAGGTACCGCTATCTCGACATGCGGCGCCCTGAGATGCAGAAGGTCTTCATCGAGAGGAGCAAGGCCTACACGGTCACGCGGGACTACCTGTTGTCGAAGGGGTTCTACGAGTTCGAGACGCCGCTGCTCACAAAGTCGACGCCAGAAGGCGCGCGCGATTTCGTGGTGCCCAGCAGGCTTAACACCGGGATGTTCTACGCCCTGCCGCAGTCGCCCCAGCTTTTCAAGCAGCTCCTCATGATGAGCGGCTTCGAGAGGTATTTCCAGATCGCCCGTTGCTTTCGCGATGAGGACTTAAGGGCCGACCGTCAGCCGGAGTTCACCCAGATAGATATCGAGATGAGCTTTGTCGACAGGGAAGACGTGATGAACGTGAACGAGGGGCTCATTATAGCCCTCTACGAGGCATTGAAAGGCAGGAAACCCCCCGAGGTCCCTTTCCCCCGGATGAGCTTTGCCGAGGCGATGGACAGATACGGCAGCGATAAACCCGACCTGCGTTTCGACCTGCCCATCGTGGACATGACGCACATATTCCAGAAGACGGAGTTCGGGGTCTTCAAGAAGACGATAGAGGCGGGCGGGGCGGTCAAGGGCCTCGTCCTCAAGGGGAAGACCCTCTCGCGCAAGGACCTCGACGTGTCGGTGGAAACGGCCAGGGAGATCGGTGCCGGCGGCCTCGTGTGGATACGCATGGATGCCGACAGGGCGCTTCAATCCCCGACGGTGAAGTTCCTGAGCGATGTAGAGAAATCGCAGATGGTAACCCTTTTCAGCATGGAGCCCGGTGATGTGCTGTTCATCATGTGCGACAAGAAACTTCGCGTGAGCGAGCTCATGGGAAGGTTCCGGCTGTATCTGGGCGAGAAGTATGACCTCATCGACAAGAGCCTCGACAAGTTCCTCTGGGTCATCGATTTTCCCCTTCTCGAGTACAGCGAGGAGGAGAAGCGCTACGTAGCCCGCCACCATCCCTTCACATCCCCCAAGGAGAAGCTTGCAGGGTTCAACGGGGACTACGATGCCATTCTTGCCAATTCCTACGACCTAGTCTTCAACGGTGTCGAACTGGGCGGGGGGAGCATCAGGAACCACCGAACGGAGGACCAGGCGGAGATGTTTCGCCTCCTCAACATAGGCGAAGTGGAAGCCGCGGACAAGTTCGGCTTTCTCCTGGAGGCCCTCGAGATGGGGGCCCCTCCCCATGGGGGCATCGCCTTTGGTTTCGACCGCATCCTGATGATGTTCCTGGGACTTGGCAGTATCAGGGACGTTATCGCCTTTCCGAAGACACAGAAGGGCTCCTGCCTTCTCACCGGCGCACCCTCCAGGGTGGGGCCAAGACAACTTGCGGAGCTGAAGATCCGGACCGTTTCCGATTGATATACCAGCGGGGGTGATATGAAGAAGAAGGAGAAGAAGAAAGGGTTCATCTTTAAGAACGTTGCCGGTGCGTCCAATTATCCTCTCATCGACGTGGACCACCCCCAGCTCTTCAGGGATATCTTCCCCTATGATGAGGTCTGCAAGGTGAAGTTCGACCACAAGATCGAGCTCATCGATCCTCCTGACGATATCTATATTACGGACACGACCTTCAGGGACGGCCAGCAGGCAAGGCCTCCCTTCACGGCTGAGCAGATCGAGGACCTTTTCGAGTTCCTCCACCGGTTGAGCGGGCCAAACGGGGTCATCAGGCAGTCGGAGTTCTTCCTCTATACCGACAAGGACAAGGAGGCCCTGCGCAGGTGCCAGGAGAAAGGCTACCGCTTCCCGGAGATAACGGGGTGGATACGGGCGCACAAGGAGGACCTCCAGCTCGTGAAGGAGATGGGGCTGAAGGAGACGGGCATCCTGACGAGCGTTTCCGACTACCACATATTCCTGAAACTCAACAAGACGAGGTCGCAGGTGTTCAAGGACTATCTGAAGATAGTGGAGAGCGCTCTCGACCACGGTATAATACCGAGATGCCACTTCGAGGACGTGACGAGGGCGGACATCTACGGTTTTTGCGTTCCCTTCGCCCAGGCTCTCATGGCCCTGTCGGAGGAGGCGAGGCTGCCGGTCAAGATACGTCTCTGCGACACCCTGGGTGTCGGCATCACGTACCCGGGTTCGGCGCTTCCCCGGTCCATCGGGAAGATCATCCGCGCCATGATCGACGACGCTGGGGTGCCTTCGGATTGCCTCGAGTGGCATGGCCACAACGATTTCTACAAGGTCCTCATCAACAGCATCAGCGCCTGGATGTACGGATGCACCTATGTGAACGGGACCTTGCTCGGCCTCGGCGAGAGGACGGGCAACGCCCCCATCGAGGGCCTTATCATGGAGTACGTCTCCCTGACGGGCGAGAACAACGGTGTCGACACGACGGTCATCACGGAGATGCGCAACTATTTCGAGCGGGAGATCGGTCATCATGTCCCGAAGAACCAGCCCTTCGTGGGGCTCGATTTCAATGCCACCTCGGCTGGAGTGCACATAGACGGCATCCTGAAAAACGAGGAGATATATTCACCATTCGACACGAGCAAGCTTCTCAACAGACCCCTTGCGGTCAATATCACCGACAAATCGGGCCTGGCGGGGATAGCCCACTGGGTCAACTCTCACTTTGCACTCACGGGAAAGGAGAAGGTGCAGAAGACGCACCCCGGCGTGGCGAAGATCAACAAGTGGATCGCCAAACAATATGAAGACGGCCGGATAACGTGCATGTCCGAAGAGGAGCTCGAGCACCAGGTGAGACGGTATATCCCGGAGATGTTCGTCTCCGAGTTCGAGTTGATGAAGAAGAGGGCCTTCGACATGGCCGCCCACCTCGTGGAACAGTATATCGAGGACCCGGGAATAAAGGGCATGCAGCCCGAACGGCAGGAAGAGCGTCTGAAAAGCCTCGTCGAGGACTATCCTTATATCCAGTTCGCTTACGCCGTCAACAAGGAAGGCGTCAAGATCACGCGCAACATCACGCAGGTGGTGGATAAGGCCAAGTACCACAAGATCGGTCTCAACGACGATTTCTCCGACAGGGATTGGTTCATAAAACCCATGGCCGATGGCAGAATACATGCCACGGACCTCTATTCATCGAGGATAACGGGGGCGTTGTGCGTCACCGTGTCGGGGCCCATACGGGACGAGATGGGTGACATCGTCGGTGTTCTCGGCCTCGACATCAGGTTTGAGGACCTGGCCAGGGCGGAGGCCTGACGGTGAAAGGCGGGACGCTGGCTGAGAAGATACTTGGCAGGAACGTGGGCGGCAAGGCGGTGCAGGGAAGCTACGTCGTCGTGAACGTGGACAGGATACTCCTGCAGGATGGAACGGCGCCGCTCGCGATCAGGAAATTCGAGGACATGGGTTTTGACACGCTCTTCGAAGGGTCAAGGGTCACCTTCTTCATCGACCACGCATCGCCGAGCCCCCGCATGGAGCTTTCCAACGACCATATGATGATAAAGGAATTTGCGGGGCGTTTCGGCGCGAACGTCAGCGACGTGGGCGAAGGTATCTGCCACCAGCTCATGTCTGAGGCTATTCTCGTGCCGGGAGAGGTGCTCCTGGGGGCCGATTCTCACACCTGCACCGGGGGAGCGCTCGCCTCCTTCGCCACAGGCATGGGTTCCACGGACATCGCGACGGCGATGGGCCTCGGCAAGACCTGGATGAGGGTGCCCGAGAGCTTCCTGTTCCGTCTTTCCGGGACCTTTCCAAAGGGCGTCTTCCCGAAAGACCTCATCCTTAAGATCATAGGCATGATAGGCGCCGACGGTGCAACCTACAAGGCGATGGAGTTCTCGGGCGAGGCCGTGGCATCCATGGAGATCGAGGACAGGATGACCGTCTCGAACATGGCCGTGGAGGCTGGAGCGAAGTGCGGGCTCTTCCCGTCAGATGAAGTGACCAGGGCCTACCTCGGCCGGAACGGCCGGGAAGGCTCCTACGTTGAGATTGCACCCGATGGGGACGCAGTGTACGAGAAGACATTCGACATGGACCTCGGTCAGCTGGCGCCCGTCGTGAGCCTTCCTCATACCGTCGACAACACGCGCGCCGTCGACGACAGCGAGGTTCGCGGCATGACCGTGCAGCAGGTCTTCATCGGTTCCTGCACGAACGGGAGGATAGAGGACCTGAGGGTCGCGGCACAGGTCCTCGCGGGCCGGAAGAAGCACCCGGGAGTGCGTCTCCTCGTGGGTCCCGCGTCACGGGATGTGTACCGTGCTGCCCTGAGAGAAGGCATTCTGGAGACGCTTCTCGACGCCGGAGGGACCATACTCCCTCCCGGCTGTGGGCCCTGCATCGGCCTGCACCAGGGGATCCTCGGCAAGGGCGAGATATGCGTGGCAACGTCGAACCGGAATTTTCTGGGCAGGATGGGCAACCCGGAGTCGGGCATCGTCCTTGCGTCTCCGGCAACCGCGGCGGCAAGCGCCCTCGCGGGGAAGATCTCCGACCCGAGAGAGGTTCTGTGATGACCATAAGAGGCAAGGCGTGGATCTTTGGGGACGACATTTCGACGGACCATATCATCCCCGGCCGTTTCTATCACCTTCGGTCAAACCTGGAAGAGTTGAAGAAGCACGTCTTTGACGACATCGCACCCGGTTTCTCCGAAAGGATAGCTAAGGGCGACGTGATCGTCGGGGGGAGGAATTTCGGCCTGGGTTCAAGCAGGGAACATGCACCCCTTATCATCAGGATGGCCGGTATAGACGCCATAGTGGCCCCTTCGTTTGCCCGCATCTTCTACCGGAATGCGATCAACGTGGGTCTCGCGGCCATCATCTGTCCAGTCGACGGTATAAGCGAGGGAGACGAGCTCGAGATCGGCCTCGACGAAGGGTCGCTCACGAACCTCACGAGAGGTGAAACGAAGCAGTTCGCCCCCCTGCCGGCGATCATGCGGAGCATACTGGATGAAGGCGGTCTCGATCACTATATAAGGAAACACCGGGGGTTCACCATCTGATGGACACGATCAGGATACCGGTAATTGCAGGGGATGGAACAGGCGAGGATATATGGAACGCCTCGCGGGAGATCTTCGAGGAGGCGGTCCTCAAGACGACGGGCGGCTCGAAACGCATAGAATGGGTTCCCCTGGTCGCGGGGCTGAAGGCCCTCGATTCCCACAACGTTCTCCTGCCCCAGGAGACCGTCGACGCCATTCTGGACAGTACGATCGCCCTGAAAGGGCCCCTGACAACGCCTGTCGGCGGGGGGTTCAGGAGTGTCAACGTCTATCTGCGGCAGAGGTTCGACCTCTACGTTTGCATTCGGCCGATACGCTGGTTCCGGGGTTTGCCGAGCCCTCTCGTGAACCCCGAAGCAGTTGACATGGTGATATTCAGGGAGAATACCGAGGACCTCTATCGGGGGATAGAATGGAAGGGCGGAACGGCGGAAGCGAGGACTGTAGTCGACTTCCTGCGGGACGTGATGGGCGTGGAGGTGGATCCCGACAGCGGCATAGGGATAAAACCCATGAGCCGAGCCGGCACGGAGCGGTTCGTAAGATGGGCGGTCGGCTGGGCGGTAAAGGCCAATCGCAGGGTCATCACCATTGTCCACAAGGGAAACATCATGAAATACACCGAAGGCGCTTTCCGCGAATGGGCATACGAAACGGCACGGGAATTCGATGATGTCTCGGCCGAGGGTGTTCAGGGGAAGATACCCATCAACGACAGGATCGCGGACAATATGTTCATGCAGGTCATCGCGAGGCCCGCGGACTACGACATCCTTTTGTGCCCGAATCTCAACGGCGACTACCTGTCCGATGCCTGCGCGGCCCTGATCGGCGGCCTTGGTGTCGCTCCCGGGGCGAACATCGGCGACGATGTGGCGGTATTCGAGCCCACACACGGGAGCGCCCCGAAGTATGCGGGGCTCGACATGGTGAACCCCACGTCCTTTATCCTGTCGGGGGCGATGCTCTTCGACCATATGGGGATGGTGGAAACGGGGACGGCGATACGCCGCGCCGTTGAAGAAACGATACGGGCGGGGATCATGACCTACGACCTGGCGCGCCAGGTCCGGGACGGAAGGGCCGTGAAGTGCTCGGAATACGGCAAGGCGGTCGTGGAAAGAGTGTCCGCTTCCGGGGTATAATTATGAAGACAGAGGGAAGGTAAGGGATATGATAGACGAACTCAAGGGAAAGATAGACGAGCTTCAGGAGCGTATCCGCTCCCTCAGAGGTTATCTTTGACCTGCCTCAGCTTAACGAAAAGCTGGCGCAATTCGACAAGCAGATCTCCGAGTCCACATTCTGGGACGATCAGGAAAAGGCCCAGAAGACGCTCCGGGACCGTTCACGGATCGACGAAGAGCTGAAGAACTGGCAAAAGAAGGAGGAAGAACTCGAAGAGATCCTCATACTCAGCGATTTCATAAGGGAAACGGAAGATTCGAAGGATGTCGAGGAGCTTGTGGGTCGGGTCGGGTCTCTCGATGAATCTCTGGGCTCCTACGAAATAGAGCGGATGCTCTCCGGGGAGAACGACGACAACAACGCCATCATCTTCATCAATTCCGGCGCCGGCGGTACGGAGGCTCAGGATTGGGCCGAGATGCTTTTCAGGATGTACCTGAAGTGGGCGGAGAGAAAGGGCTTTGAGACCCAGATCGTCGACCTGTTGCCCGGCGAGGAAGCAGGGGTGAAGAATGTCACCTTCGTGGTGTCCGGCAAACATGCCTACGGTTATCTCAAGTGCGAAAATGGCATTCACCGCCTCGTCAGGGTTTCCCCCTATGACGCGAACAACCGCCGCCACACGTCTTTTGCATCCGTTTACGCCTATCCCGAGATATCCGAAGATATACAGGTCGATATCAAGGAAGAGGATCTGCGCATCGATACGTACAGGTCGAGTGGCCCCGGTGGCCAGCACGTCAACAGGACGGATTCGGCGGTGAGGATCACCCACCTTCCCACGGGGATCGTCGTGCAGTGCCAGAACGAGCGTTCCCAGCACAAGAACAAGGCGATGGCGATGGCCATCCTTAAATCAAGGATCTACCAGCTGGAAAAGAAGAAACAGGAAGAGAAGATGGATTCCCTGAACAAGGAGAAGAAGGACATAGCTTGGGGAAGCCAGATCCGGTCTTACGTCCTTCACCCTTACAGGCTCATAAAGGATCACAGGACGAAACACGAGGAGCATAATGCCGACGCCGTACTTGACGGGGACATCGATGCTTTTATTAAGGAATACCTTTTGTACTTGACTTTCGATCAGAAAAGGAAGGATAATTAGGTAGATATGGAAATTTTCAGTATAAATAAAGAGGTAATTAACGTAAACCGTATAGAAGAACTGGAAGAAAAGATCGACCGGCTCATTGAAAGCTATCGCGTCATCAAGGAAGAGAACGAGAGATTGAAGGCTGAAGTCGAGTCCTTCCAGAGCAACGACAAGGATTTACAGGGTAAGATCTCAGAGATCCGGGGCGAGCGGGAATTACTCATCGAAAAGGTCCAGAAGATACTCGAAAAAGTGGAAAGAGTAGAGATTTAGGGGAGTTCATGGAGAAGAAGGTTGAAGTGACCATTCTGAAACAGCCTTTTACTTTCGTCGGGGAGGATGATGAGAGGATCAAGCGCGATGCCCGTTTTGTCGGTGACAAGATCGATCGTGTCGTGACACGGTATAGTATAGTCAATACCCTGAACGCGGTTATTATGGCGATGATGGAGCTTGCGGACGAGTATCTGGAAATGAAACAGCAGGTGGAGAGCGTGGACGGAAGGACTCTTCGACTTATTAAAAAGTTCGAAGATATTGAAAATATAGATGTTCCCTGCGGTGTACGTGATAGGCGGTAGGCTGTGAGCCAACACCTCAACACCGGGAGGCGTTCCCTGCTGCGGTGTGCATGCTCACCTCGGGTGAGAAGCCTGAAGCAGCACAACGACACCCACGTGAACACGAGGTTCAAGACATATCGTCTACACGGCATCTGCGGGGCTAATTTTAAGGGGTAATGCTCAAGGAAACAGAGGTTTGACATAAATAAACTTCGAGCCGTCATGGAGGGGTATTCAATATAAAGATTTATGTGTTCATTTCTATATTGTTAATCCTCTTTCTTTCCTTTTGACCGCACCCCCTTAATAATATTGAGATATATTAGGGGGTTTCATTGAATACAATAGTGGTAGCCTTTATTGCTTTCGTTGTAGCTCTCTTCATCGGTTTCTTTCTTACCAAGCTTATCCACCAGAAAAAAGTAGGCGAGTACGACAAGATCGGGAAGAAGATCCTGGACGACGCCAAGAAAGAGGCTGATGTTGTCATGCGGGAGGCTTCCATCCAGGCGAAGGACATCGTCCTTCAGGCCCGCAATGAGATAGAGCAGGAGGTGAAGGCCCGCAAGGTGGAGATGCAGAACACCGAGCGCAGGCTTTCCCAGAAAGAGCTGAACATAGACAAGAAGCTCGATACTCTTGAAAAGAAAGAGGAAGAGCTGTCGCGGAAGGACCGCGAGATGTCAAACAGGAACAATCACCTCGAAAACAGGATAAGGGAACAGGAGACCCTTGTGGCGCGGTCGAAGGAGCAGCTCGAGAAGATATCGGGCATGACTGCAGAAGAGGCAAAGAAGATGCTCGTGACGGCCATGGAGGAAGAGGCCCGCTTCGAATCGATGAAGATGATCAAGAAGATCGAAGAGGAAGCCAGGGAGAGGGCGGACAAGAAGGCGAAGGAGATCATAGCCTTTGCGATCCAGAGGTATGCCGGCGAATACGTCGGGGAGGACACCGTCTCCGTGGTCCCTCTGCCGAACGAGGAGATGAAGGGCAGGATCATAGGGCGTGAAGGGCGCAATATCAGGGCACTCGAGGCCGCGACCGGTGTCGATATCATCATCGATGACACGCCCGAAGAGGTCATCCTTTCCTGCTTCAATCCCGTGAGGAGGGAGGTCGCCCGGATCGCCATCGCGAAGCTCATAAGTGACGGCAGGATCCACCCGGCCCGGATCGAGGAGATCGTCTCCAAGGTTGCCGAGGAGATGGAGGAAAAGATCAAGGAGGCCGGCGAACAGGCGGTGTTCGACCTCGGGATCCACAACGTTCACCCCGAACTCGTCAAGCTTCTGGGAAGGCTCAAGTTCCGCAGCAGCTACGCCCAGAACATCTATCAGCATTCCCTCGAGGTGGCATTCATATGCGGGGCCATCGCGTCGGAACTGAAGGTGAGTGTCAAGGAGGCAAAGAGGGCCGGGCTCCTGCATGATGTCGGAAAGGCGGTGGACCACGAGATCGAGGGCTCGCATGCGACGATAGGCGCTGACCTGGCGAGAAAGTACGGAGAGAGCGAGGAGATCATCCATTCCATTCTCGCCCACCACGAGGACGTTGAGGTCAAGAGCCTCCTCGATGTGATCGTCCAGGCGGCCGACGCCCTCTCGGGAGCGAGACCCGGCGCCCGCAGGGAGATGCTGGAGACCTACATCAAGAGGCTCCAGGAATTGGAGAAGATCGCCAACACCTTCCAGGGTGTTGAAAAGTCCTACGCCATACAGGCGGGCAGAGAGATACGCATCGTCGTGAACAGTGAGAGGGTGAGCGACGAGAACATCATCATGATGTCCAAGGATATCGCGAAAAAGATCGAGACCGACCTGTCTTATCCGGGGCAGATCAAGGTCGTCGTGATCAGGGAGACACGTTCGATAGAATATGCAAAATGACCGGTTTACAGTGCTTTTCCTGGGCGACGTGATCGGAAAGCCGGGACGCAAGGCCGTCGGCCATTACCTGGAACAAACGCGTGCCGACTTTGTTGTGATAAACGGCGAGAACCTTGCGGGCGGGATCGGGATAACCGCCAGGACTGCCGTGGAGATGCTCTCTCTCGGTGTCGATGCCATCACCACGGGAAACCATGTCTGGAAGAAAAAAGAGGTGGTGCCCTTCCTGATGGAAGAGCACAGGGTGGTCCGTCCCCTCAACTATCCCCGGGGAACCCCCGGCTTCGGATATACGGTCGTGAGGAAGAACGACCTCTCGCTATGTGTCGCCAACATAGAGGGGCGTATCTTCATGAATTCCCTGGACTGCCCCTTCAGGGCCATGGAGGAGTTCCTGGAGATGGAAAGGCCGGAGGCGCCCATCATCGTCGATTTTCACGCGGAGGCAACGTCGGAGAAGATAGCCATGGGATGGTATCTCGACGGAAAGGTAACGGCCCTGATGGGCACCCATACGCACGTGCAGACCGCGGACGACAGGGTGCTGCCGAGGGGTACCGGGTACATCACCGATGCGGGCATGACGGGCCCCGCCGATTCGGTCATCGGGATGGATAAGAGAGGGGTCCTTGAACGTTTCTACACCCAGATGCCTCAGAAGTTCGAGGTGGGGAAGGACGATGTCGAGGTCCAGGGGGTCTTGCTCACCATCGACAGGAACGGGCACAGATGCCTCGATATCAAGAGGGTCAAGGAAAGAGTGGCTTGACCTGCCACACAGTTCAGATCTTCTAGAAACATCATACTGGAGACGTTATGGGGATCGAGGAACAGATAGCAATCATCAAGCGCGGTGCGGTGGACCTTATCAACGAGAAGGAACTCCGGGACAAGCTCACTCGTTCTGAAAAGGAAGGAAAGCCGCTCAGGGTCAAGCTTGGCCTCGACCCGACTGCACCGGACCTTCATCTCGGTCACACCGTGGTTCTCCAGAAGCTCAAACAGTTCCAGGACCTGGGTCACATTGCCATATTCCTCATCGGTGACTTCACGGGCATGATCGGCGATCCCACGGGGCGCAGCGAAACACGGCCCGCCCTCACGAAGGAAGAGATCATGGTCAACGCGGAGACATACAAGAAGCAGGTCTTCAAGATACTCGACCCCGAGAGGACGGAGGTCCGCTACAACAGCGAGTGGTTCGAAAGGATAAATGCCGCCGACATGATCAGGCTCTGTGCGCAGTACACGATGGCAAGGATCATGGAGCGGGAGGACTTCAGGAACCGTTACCAGAACAACCTGCCCATCAGCATCCATGAATTCCTCTATCCCCTCGTCCAGGGTTATGATTCTGTTGCGTTGGAAGCGGACGTCGAGCTTGGCGGCCATGACCAGATATTCAACCTTTTCGTGGGAAGGGACATACAGAAGGCCTATGGTCAGGAATCGCAGGTCCTCGTCACCGTGCCGCTCCTCGAAGGCACCGACGGCGTGAACAAGATGAGCAAGAGTTACGGGAACTACGTCGGCATCGATGAGCCCCCCGACGAGATGTTCGGCAAGCTCATGTCCATTTCCGACGAGCTGATGATAAAGTACTACGAACTGCTCAGCGACATCCCCCTCGACGCCCTGCAAGCTTTGAAGAAGGGAATCGCGGCCGGTACGGTCCACCCGAAACAGGCAAAGGTCGACTTCGCGAAGGAGATCATCACCCGTTTCCACGACGCATCGGCGGCTGAGGCCGCCCACGAGAACTTCGAGAAGATGTTCAGGGACAAAGGAATACCAGAGGATGTAGAAAGCTGGTCCATAAGCCACCTCCCGGAGTCTGTTTCTATCCCCCATCTGTTGAAGGATTCCGGGCTGGTGTCCACGACATCTGAGGGAATAAGGATGATTGACCAGGGTGGGGTCTCTTATTGTCCCGAAATGGGTGGAGGATTCGAAAAGATCTCCGCGAAAGAGATGCCGAAGCTCGATCTCATCGGAAAAGTGATCAAAGTGGGCAAGAGAAAGTTCAAGAGGCTTACCTGAGGCACACTTGTTCTTGACTTTGAAGCCTATTTATAGTTTATTTTATCCCGTTGTCGCTGGCTGGACGGCGGTGCCGACAGGGTTCCTAAACCCGGGGCAACGCAGTTTGTCTGCTATTTGATATAGAAAAGTGAATTTCACTCCCCGGTAGCTCAATCGGCAGTAGCGGCTGGCTGTTAACCAGTAGGTTGCAGGTTCGAGTCCTGCCCGGGGAGCTTTTTTTTGCATTTACGAGGGCAGTCACGGGCGACCGGGTAATGCCTGATCTAGAATTGGATGAGTCAGGGTACTGTATGTCATCGTCAAGGAAATATCATCTCCTGTTGCTGGCGATTGTCCTCGTCGTCTGGATCTGGTCCGGCATCGATCCCCATGACAGCCGGCTTACCTGGGTGCTGGAGACCGCTCCCTTCATGATTGCGCTGCCGGTCATGGTGGTGACGTACAGGCGGTTCCCGCTGACCGGTCTGATGTACACGATCATCGCGGTCCACGCCATGATACTCATGGTCGGGGGCCACTATTCCTACGCGAAGGTGCCGCTGGGCTTCTGGATGGAGGATTGGTTCGGCTGGACACGAAACAACTACGACAAGATCGGGCATTTCATGCAGGGTTTCGGGCCGGCGATATATGCGCGGGAGGTCATAGTGCGCACATCCCCGCTCGGTCGGGGCAAGTGGCTTGCCTGTTTTTCAATTGCCGTGCCTCTCGCCTTTTCGGCGTTGTATGAGATCATAGAATGGTTGGCATCCCTGTCCGATCCGACGGACACCGAGGCTTTTCTCGGAACGCAGGGCTATGTCTGGGACACGCAGACGGACATGTTCTGGTGCCTTATCGGCTCCATCGTCGCGCTCATCCTGCTCGGGAGGCTCCATGACCGGCAGTTGTCCGGCGTGGCGCTTTGCCGCCCCGGTCGGGGAGGGAGCGAGACTTCGTAGCAACGGGGTTTTTTCTTTGATGTTTCCGATGTTTTCTTCCTATAATAGACAACCGCTGCACCGGAGAACTTCAGTCGTGAAGGAATAGGTAGAGGGACAACTACGGCATGAAGAACCTTTTTCCATATGAGAAAGACATTCCGGCAGAAATGCTGGAGGACATACCTGTCGGGGGGATGGATTATCTTCTCGCGGGCAAGGTGGAGGCGTGGAAGGGTCCCTTCAGGGAGGTTTCCTCTCCTGTGCTCATGCAGGGTGCCGGAGGTTTGTCCCGGAAGTGCATCGGGACCGTGCCTTCCATGGATGAGGAAGCGTCCCTCGGCATGCTCAGGTACGCCCGCGAGGCATATTCCGACGGGATGGGGGTGTGGCCGCGACTGCCGGGGGCTGCCAGGGCGGAGAGGATGAGTGCGTTCATTGCCCGGATGGAGGACTCAAGGGAGAGGATCGTTCGCCTCCTCCAATGGGAGATAGGGAAGACGGCGGGGGACGCGGCAGGTGAGTTCCACCGTTCCATCGCGTACGCCCGGGGATGCCTGGAAGTGTTCAAACGGCGGGGGGAGAGGCCGGCAGGTCTCGTCGTGGACAACGGCGTTGCCGGCAGGCTCGAAAGGGTGCCTCGAGGCGTCGTTCTCATCATGGGTCCTTTCAACTATCCCTTTTTCGAGACGATGACCGCTTTTGCCCCCGCGATGCTGGCGGGTAATACGGTGATCGTCAAGCCGCCCCGGTTGGGGTGTCTCTTCTTCCAGTACCTCCTCGGGTCCATCGGGGATGTCTTTCCCGCCGGATCGGTCAACATCGTCTATGGCGACGGCAGGAGGATCATACCGCCCCTTTTGTCGTCGGGGATGGTGGACCTCTTCTATTTCATAGGGACGAGCCCCGTTGCCGGATATCTCAAGGGACTCCACCCGAAAGCGCACCGCCTGAAGTGCATCCTGGGCCTGGAGGCAAAGAACCCTGCCATCATACTTCCCGACGCCGACATGGACAGGGCGGCCTCGGAATGCATAAGAGGGGCTCTTACGTTCAACGGCCAGCGCTGTGCCGCCTTGAAGATATTCTTTGTGCATCGGAGCGTCGCGGGGGAGTTCAACGAACGCCTCAGCGAGGCGGTGCGGGGCTTGAAATGCGGGATGCCCTGGGAGGATGGCGTTTTCGTGACGCCCCTTGCAGAGCATGACCGCGCGCAGTACCTGTCAGGGTTGGTGGAGGATGCCATGAACCTCGGTGCGGGGATCGTCAACGAGGGCGGGGGCCAAACATCGGGGACCTTTTTCTCTCCGGCTCTCCTGTATCCCGCTTCCACCCACATGCGGGTCTGCCGGGAGGAACAGTTCGGGCCCGTCGTCCCGGTGGTGCCCTATGACGACATCGATGAGCCCCTCAAGTATATAGCGGAATCGCCGTATGGTCAGCAGGCAAGCCTTTTCGGGAGGGACAGGGCAATGCTCGTGAGGCTGACGGGGTATCTCGTTCACCACGTGTCGCGGGTCAACATCAATTGCCAGTGTCAGCGCAGCCCCGATACGGTCCCCTTCACGGGCAGAAAGGATTCCGCGGAAGGGAGCCTTTCCATCTCGGAAGCCGTCGACGCGTTCACCGTCCCCACCTTCATAGCCACAAAGAACGAAAGCGGAAACGTCGAGATTATCGAAGCTCTCTAGAACCGTAATGGTTCCCATCTTCCCTGAAACTGCGGGTGCTCCCGTCATTCCGGCGACGGCCGGAATCCAGGAGAAATCCTGTTGCAGCAGAAAGCGCACAAGAAACGATACCCTCCAGAGCACCATATGAGAGGTGCCGAAGAACCTTTTCCTTGTCGGGTGGTCGTTTACGGTCGGTTCTTCCTGGATTCCGGCCGTCGCCGGAATGACGGGGGAAAGAACGATGCCGGGAGACTTTCAGGCGGCCCGACAAGTTCGTTTCCCTGGAACCCGCTTTCTCACACCTTGTTCCATTTCTTCCATTTCATCCCGAAGGCCTCAGCTACGGCCGGATGGGTTACCACGCCCTTTTTCACGTTGATGCCGGAGGCTATCAGGGGGTCTTTGGCTGCTGCCTTTTTGACGCCCATGGATGCTATGGTTTCGATGTAAGGAAGCGTGGCGTTGGTCAGGGCAAAGGTCGACGTCCTCGGGACCGACGCGGGCATGTTCGGGACGGCGTAGTGGATGACATCGTAGAGCGTGTACGTGGGTTCGCTGTGGGACGTCGGCCGTATCGTCTCCACGCAGCCTCCCTGGTCGACGGAGACGTCGACGATGACGGAACCGGGTTTCATGAGGGCCACCATCTGTTCCGTGACGAGAACGGGGGCCTTCGCCCCGGGCACGAGGACAGCGCCGATGAGGACATCGGCGTACTGGATCGCCCGTCGGATCGCGTGGCTCGTCGAATAGACGGTCATGACCTGGCCGTGCATGATGTCCTCCACGTATCTCAGCCGGTGCTGGGAGATGTCGATGACGGTCACGTGGGCGCCGAGACCCGCGGCGATGCGGGCCGCATTGATACCCACGACGCCACACCCTATGATGACGACATCCGCCGGGGGTACGCCGGGGACCCCGCTCAGGAGGACACCCCGTCCGCCGTGGTCCGATTCCAGGAAGCGCATGGCGACCTGGACGGAGATGCGCCCGGCCACCTCGCTCATGGGAATGAGCAGGGGAAGACGGCCGAACATATCTTCCATGGTCTCGTAGGCGACGGCCGTCACTTTTCTCTTCGCGAGCCCTTTCGTCAGCTTTTCCGACGAGGCCAGGTGGAGATAGGTAAAAAGTATCTGTCCCTCCTGAAGAAGGGAGATCTCGATGTCCAGGGGTTCCTTCACCTTCACGATCATGTCCGATCTGGCATACACCGTTCTCTTCGATTCGACGATCTCGGCCCCTTCCCGAGCGTACTCCTCATCGGTGAGACCGCTTCCCGCGCCCGCTCCCTGCTCGAAAAGTATGTGATGACCCGCGGAGACAAGGGTATGGACACCGGCCGGTGTCATGGAAACCCTGTTCTCGCCTTCCTTGATCTCTCTCGGTACCCCTATTATCATTCTTGCTCTTCCTCCAGTTCGGTTGTTGATCTCCGGTGCCGGTCTTTGTCTATGAGGCTTCCGTGAATCGCCATTTGCAGAAGCAATCCTCGGGGTGCTCGTCGGGAGGGGCGAAGAGGCATTCCACCTTTATAGAGGGGTCAACGGCCCGGGCTATGCTCTCGAACTCCCCGTGGTGCATGTACCTGCAGACAAACTCTCCAAGGCCCCTTTTCAGGCGCGCCTCCTGCGTCGGACAGTGGGGGACGGTCACGATGACCTCCCCGTCCTTCTCCTCGAACTTGTATTCGACGAGGATCGTCCAGGGAAAGAGCTTCAGCACCTTTGTGAAGCCCTTGAGACCCTTATCGGTTATGCCGAAGCGCTGCAGAAGGTCTCGGGTGCCCATCTCCGGGACGCGGGACCAGACCTTTTCGTTGATGCGTTCAGCCTCACTCTGGCCGAAGGTATCACTGACATATATGAACCAGAAGGCGTCCATGAGACGGTAATGCCACAGGAGGAAGGTCAGGTAATCACGCAGTTCGTCTTCCTTCATATTGTCAAAAACGGAAAGGTCCATCATGTTCCTCCTCAATTTTAGTGAATCACGGCATCGTTTATTGTAAATTAGTTCAACACCAAAAGACAATGAAGACGAGCCTTTTTGACAGAAAAATATTCTCGTGGTGTCTTTTTGACTTCGCGAACTCAAGTTACTCGGCGGTCATTGCGGCGGTCATATTTCCCGTATACTACACGACGGTGATAGTCGGCAACGATGCGAACCTAGGTGACCTGTGGTGGGGAAGGGCCATATCGGTGAGCATGGCCTTTGTTGCCTTGAGTTCCCCATTCCTCGGGGGGATCTCGGATCACGCCAGGGCGAAGAAGAGGTTCCTTGTTGCCTACACGCTGCTGTGCGTTCTCGCTACCGCATTCCTGGCCCTGGTGGATAAGGGAATGGTGATGACCGGGTTTGCTCTGGTCGTTCTTGCCAATGTGGGCATGGAGGGAGGCATAGTCTTCTACAATTCCTTCCTCAATGACATAGCGGACAACGAGCACCAGGGAAGGGTATCGGCCTGGGGATACGCCACGGGTTATCTCGGGTCGATAGTCTCACTCGCCGTCGCTCTCCTGTTCGTCAGGACAAACCATATCACCTTTGTCTGGCCCATGGTGGCGGTCTTCTTCGCGGTATTTTCCCTCCCGGCGTTCACCTTCCTTCCCCCAGACGAGGGAAAGGGCCAGAGGCTGGCAAAGGCCGCGCGGGATGGTTTCGCCACGACGTGGAGTGTCCTGAGAAGGATGTGGTCGGACAGGGACCAGCGCAGGTTCCTTCTGGCGTACTTTCTTTACGAGGATGGGGTCAATACGGTGATCGTCTTTTCGAGCATCTTCGCCTCCACGACGCTCGGCTTCACGCCGGAACAGCTTATCGCTCTCTACCTCGTCGTCCAGGTGACGGCCCTGGCTGGGGCGTTCCTCATGGCGCGGCCCATAGACTACTGGGGGCCCAAAAGGGTCGTTTCGCTGTCCCTCGTGTTGTGGATGATTGTCACCATAGTCGTCTATTTCATCTATAGCAAGGCCTTTTTCTTCGTGGCGGCATCCATGGCCGGCCTCGGCCTGGGCACAGTCCAGGCCGCGACACGCGCCTTTTTCGCCCAGTTCATCCCTCCGGGAGACGAGTCCAAGTACTTTGGTGTGTACAGCCTCGTGGGGAAGACGTCGGCCGTCGTTGGCCCCCTCATTTTCGGGACCGTATCCTCCATGACGAACAACCAGCGCCCGGCCGTGGCGGCCATATCCGTCCTTTTCATAACAGGCTGCATCATCCTCCAAACGGTGCGTGGCGGGAAGGCGAATGTGGAGAAGACAGGTGATGGGTAATAGGTAATGGGTAATAGGCGGGACGGTTCTCTTCTGTCTTCCCATAACCCAGCACCTATTACCTATTGCCTGTCTTCTCAGTAGTCTTCCTTCTTGAATTCCCTTGTTATGATGTCCTTGAGAGACGCGGTGATGTCCTTGCCTTCGTATACTATGTGGTAGAGCTCCTCGGTGATGGGCATCGAGACGCCCAGCCTGGCGGCGAGGTTGTAGGCCGCGTTTATCGTGTAGTAGCCCTCGACGACGGTCTTTTGAGAGGCGATAATGTCCGCCGAGCTTCTCCCTTTGGCGAGCTCGATTCCGAAGACCCTGTTCCTGCTGAGGCTTCCGTATGAGGTGAGAATGAGATCGCCCATGCCGGACAGACCCATGAAGGTTGTCTCGCGGGCGCCCATGGCGAGGCCGAGGCGCTTTATCTCGGCCAGCGCGCGCGTCGTGAAGGCGGCTTGGGTATTCGTGCCGAAATTGAGGCCCTCGATGATCCCCGAACCTATTGCCATGACGTTCTTCAAGGCGCCTCCGAGTTCCACGCCCGTTATATCGTCGACACGGTAAACGCGGAAGTAGTCGCTGTGAATGCGTTCCTGCAGGTTGAAGGAAAGGTCCATGTTCCTCGAGGCGACGACAGCGGCGGTAAAAAGACCCCGGGCAACCTCCAGGGCGAAGGAAGGGCCTGAAAGGGTCGCAATCGTATCTCCGGTGGAGCCCGTCATCTCCTCCACCACCTCGTTCATGAGTTTCAGCGTCGAACGCTCGATGCCTTTCGTGAGGATGAGGATCTTCTTGTCGCGCAGTCGCGCGCCAACCGGTGTCAGCGTATCGCGCAGGGCGAAGGAGGGCGTTGCGATAACGACGGTGTCCGCGAACTCCACCGCCTCCTGAAGATTGTTGGTGTAACCTGTGGCGCTGTCCAGTTTGAAGCCGGGAAGGAAGGCGGTGTTCTCACGCCGCTCGCGGAGCTCCGTCACGAGGTCTTTCTCATAGGCCCAGAGAAGCACACTTTTTCCGGTACGGGCAAGGTGAATGGCGAAGGCCGTTCCCCATGCCCCCGCGCCGATGACAGCTACCTTCATTCGTTCCCGTCCGGCGTGTCAATACCCTCTTCGAGCATGTCCTCAGCGGCCTCCACGATGGCAACGCCGCTTATGACCTCACCGTCGCGCAATCCCATGAGCTTGACGCCGAGGCCGCCGCGCTTCTGCACCGGTATGTTGCTGGAACGGAACCTGATGGTACGCCCGGTGTCGGTCACGAGGATGACGTCCTCCTTCTCGCTCAGGCGGTTCAGGCTGACGACGCTGCCGTTCTTTATCCCGCACCTGACGTTGATGATCCCCGAGCCGCCGCGTGCCTGGAGGCGGTAGTCGGAGCAGGGGGCACACTTGCCGTAGCCCTTCTGTGTGACCGTGAAGATCGTGCACGATTCGTCCACCCGCTCCACGGATACCACCTCGTCGGAAGCCTTCTTGAACCTGATGCCGCGAACACCGTAAGCAGACCGGCCCATGGGCCGAATCTCCGTTTCGTTGAAACGTATCGCGAGACCGAGTTTCGTGCCGATCATGATCTCTCCGTCTCCCGCTGTCTCGAGGACGCTGATGAGACTGTCATCGTCGGGCAGCGTGATGGCCTTTATGCCCGTGGACCTGATGTTCCTGAGGAGATCGAGGCTGAGCCTCTTGACGTGGCCTTTCTTCGTCGTGAAGAAGAGGAACCTGTCAGGCGCATAGTCCTTGACGTGGGCGACGGCCGTTATGCGTTCGTCTTTTTCGAGGTTGATGAGGTGTACGACGGGTTTTCCCTTTGACGTGAGGGATGCTTCAGGGATGGTATGGACCCTTACGGCGTGGACCTTGCCGATATTCGTGAAGAAGAGTATGTTGGAGTGGGTCGATGCGATGTAGAGGTGGTCAACGAAGTCCTCCTCCCGGACCACGATGCCCGTTCTTCCCTTGCCGCCGCGCATCTGGTTCCTGTACTGGTCGAGAGACGTTCTCTTTATGTACCCCTTGTTGGTGATGGTGACGACGACCTCTTCTTCCTTGATCATGTCCTCGAGGGTTATCTCGGGGACGTAATCGGCAATCTCCGTCAGGCGCTTGTCACCGTACCTGTCTCGCATCTCGATAAGCTCCGTCTTCACGATGTCGAGAAGGAGAGACTCGTCGGCCAGCACCCGTCTTAAGCGGTCGATCTCGTCGGACGTGTTCTTGTGGTCGTCGAGTATCTTCGTCCGTTCTAGGGAGGTCAATCGCTGGAGCCGCATCTCGAGGATATTTGTCGCCTGTTTCTCGGAAAAGGCGAAACGGGCGATGAGGGCCTCGCGGGCCTCGGGTGTGTTGGCGGAACCCTTGATGATGGCGATCACCTCGTCGATGTGGTCTAGGGCGGTTTTGAGGCCTTCGAGGAGGTGGAGCCTGTCCAGTGCCTTGTTGAGCTCGAAGGTGGACCTCTTCGTGACGATCTCCTTGCGGAACTCGACGAACTCGTGGAGCATCTCCTTCAGGTTGAGGAGCTTCGGTTCGTTGTTGACGATGGTGAGGAATATGATGCCGAAGGTCGTCTGGAGCTGGGTGTGCTTGTATAGCTTGTTGAGGATGGGTTCGGGTATCTCTCCCTTCTTGAGGTCGATGACTATGCGCATTCCTTCCCTGCTCGATTCGTCCTTGATGTTCGATATGCCCTCGATCCTCTTCGCGTTGATGAGCTCGACGATATTTTCGATCAGGCGGGCCTTGTTCACCTGGTAGGGTATCTCGGTGATGACGATGGCCTCTCTGCCGTCCTTCTTTCTCTTTTCAATGTCAGCCCTGGCGCGCAGGACGATATGTCCCCTGCCGGACTGGTAGGCCTCGATTATTCCTTGTCTCCCGTAAATGATGCCCTGCGTCGGAAAATCGGGTCCCGGGATTATCTCCATGAGCTCGGACAGGGGGATATCGTTGTTCCCGATGAAGGCGATAAGCCCGTTGATGACCTCCTTCATGTTGTGGGGCGGGATGTTCGTCGCCATGCCGACGGCTATGCCCGAAGAGCCGTTGATGAGGAGGTTGGGAAGGCGGGAAGGAAGGACCATGGGCTCCACGAGGGAATCGTCGTAGTTGGGCCTGAAAAGAACGGTGTCCTTTTCTATGTCCCTGAGGATCTCCTCGGCGACGCGGGAGAGGCGTATCTCCGTGTACCGCATGGCCGCGGGGGCGTCGCCGTCGACGGAGCCGAAATTGCCCTGACCGTCCACAAGGGGATAGCGCAGGGAGAAGTCCTGGACCATCCTGGTAATGGCGTCGTAGACCGCCTGGTCCCCGTGGGGATGGAACTTACCTATGACGTCACCGACGACCCTTGCCGACTTCTTGTATGGCTTGTCGTGGGTGTTGTTAAGCTCGTACATGGCGTAGAGTATTCTTCTATGAACGGGTTTCAGTCCGTCCCTGATGTCGGGGAGCGCCCGGCCGATGATGGTGCTCATGGCATAGTCGAGATAGGAGCGCTTCATCTCCTCTTCGATGGGGACGGTGACGACAGATGACTGCATTATGATCCTCCGGGATACTTCGTAGGTTTTTGCGTTAATGTACCATATTCTGGGAGGGGTGTAAATGAGAGGGACAGCAAGATGTCCGCACTAAACGCAC
Source organism: Syntrophorhabdus sp. PtaB.Bin047 (assembly GCA_002067235.1). GTDB lineage: Bacteria > Desulfobacterota > Syntrophorhabdia > Syntrophorhabdales > Syntrophorhabdaceae > Delta-02. The sequence continues at coordinate 2,618 of MVQP01000007.1, read as the reverse complement.
ATTTACAGGAAGCAGTTGACAACCGCCGGACCGTCGTGGAAGAATAGTGACAATGAAATACCTCGCCGTCATTGCTGCCGCGGTGTCCCTTGCCCTCCTCCTGCCTTCCTGCAGCAGGGAGGAGAAGGGCCTCAAGGAAGAATTGAGGGTCATGAAGGAAGAGAACAACTTCCTGAAAGCCGAGAATATCGCTCTCAAGAAGGAGATCGAGGAACTCTACAAGAAACTCGAGGAGAGGGACAAGACCAGGGTGGCACCCGAAGCGCAGGCGAAACCCGAGGCGTTGAAGAAGGACGCGAAACCCGCCGCAGCGGACAGACCTGAAAGGCCGGATGGGGAGAAGAGGAAGCCGGAGACCGGGAAACCGCGATGACCCGGGACCTTCGGGTGTTGTGAACCGCACATTTGCAGGAATTATCCTCAGAAAATATAGCGATGGACCGCAAGAGAAACATATCCCTTGTCGTGGAATACGACGGAACGAATTATCACGGATGGCAGTGTCAGCCCAACGGCGTCACCATCGAAGAGACGCTAAAGGGTGCCGTTGAAAGGATACTAGACCACCCCATCAAGATGTACAGCGCCGGGAGGACCGACGCGGGCGTCCACGCCTTCGGCCAGGTTGTCAACTTCGTCACGGAGAAAGTGATAGACCTTGCCAGTCTTGTGCGCGGCCTGAACAGCATGCTGCCCGACGACGTCCGGGTCGTGTCCGCGATGGAGCGGGACCTGTCTTTCCATGCCAGGTACTCGGCAAAGAGCAAGACCTATGTGTACAGCATTCACAATGCACCGCGTCATTCGCCGTTCTCCGTGCGCTATTCCTGGCACGTCCCTTACAGACTCGACAGCGCTCTCATGGACAAAGGGGCCAGGTCCCTCGTGGGCAAACGCGATTTCGCCTCATTCAAGAAGAAGAAAGAGCCTTATCGAAGCTGTGAGAGAGAGGTCCTGATGGCCGGGGTGAAGAGAAGGGGGAGTTTCATTCATATCGTCATCGAGGCAACAGGTTTCCTGCGCTACATGGTGAGAAACATCGTGGGTACTCTCGTGCTGCTCGGGGAGGGAAAGATCACCCTGGAGGAGTTCGGGAGGGTCGTTGAGGCAAGGGACCGCGACAGCGCGGGCCCGACCGCCCCCCCGCAGGGGCTTTTTCTCAGAAGGATAAGGTACTGAAGATGTTTCAGGTTTCACGTTTCAGGTTCCAGGGGACAGGAACGGGCTTGGGCGAGAGTTTTGAGGACGGAGAATGTTGATGATTGCGTTTCGGGGTGGGATGGTTCATGAGTGAGTTCAGGCTTGCGGCCACTGCGGCCTTCGGTCTGGAATCCGTGGTGGCCCATGAATTGAAGCGTCTCGGTCTGGAAAAGTCGGGGATCGACAACGGCCGGATATCGTTTTCAGGGACCGAACGGGACGTGGCAAGAGCCAACATCTGGTTGAGGTGTGCCGACAGGGTCCTCGTCGAGATGGGGCGGTTCCCAGCGACCGATTTCGAGGAACTCTTCCAAGGTGTCCTCAAGGTGCCATGGGGGGATATACTGCCTCGTGACGCGGCCGTTCATGTAACGGGCAGATCGGTGCGATCGAAGCTCTCGAGCGTCCCCGCCTGCCAGTCCGTCGTAAAGAAGGCGATCATTGAATCGCTGAAAGGAACCTATCACTCCGGGACCTTTCCCGAGACGGGGCCGCGTTTCGGCGTGGAGGTGTCCCTGAACAGGGACGTTGCGACCATAGACATGGATTCCACGGGCCCCGGTCTCCACAAGAGGGGATACCGCAGCGCCGCGGGCGAGGCCGCCCTCAAGGAGACGCTCGCGGCGGGGCTTGTGTACTTAAGCCGGTGGAAGCCGGGCATCGCCCTTGCCGATCCCTTCTGCGGTTCCGGCACCATAGCCATCGAGGCGGCGATGATGGGCAGGAACATCGCTCCCGGCACGGGACGACAATTTGCGGCCGAGCAATGGCCGTTCATCACATCGCGTGCCTGGGACGATGTCCGGCGCGACGCCAGGGGGGCAGCGAACAGGGAAGATCTCCACATCGTCGCCTCCGATATCGACGATGACGTCATGGGGAAGGCCCGCAGGAATGCGCGTCATACCGGGGTCCTCTCCGCGATCACTTTCAGGAAAGGTGATTTCCGCGAGCTGTCTTTGCCTGCCCCTCAAGGGATCGTCATCTGCAACCCGCCCTATGGCGAACGGTCGGGGGACAGGAAAACCGCCGCCGAACAGGCCGGTGAGATGGGCAGGCTTTTCGGGCAGTTCCCGGCGTGGTCCTTCTTCATCCTGACGGCATTCGAAGGCTTCGAGAAGCATTACGGAAAACGTGCCGACAGGAACCGCAAGCTCTACAACGGCAGGATACAGTGTTATCTGTATGAATACGGTTCCAGGTTCAAGGTTTCAGGTTTCAGGGAAAAAGCGTAGAGACGGTTTCAAGTCTCAGGTTCCAGGAAAAAGAAAAACCTGTAGAGTGCTTTCCTTCTTCGGCCTTTAACCTGAAACGTGAAACCTGAAACGGTCTTTTATCCCTGAAACCTTGTATGTTACTCCCAATGGAATATCACAGGCAGTCCATGATAAGAAGAATGAAAGTAAGGTTACCGGCGT
>MVQP01000006.1 GCA_002067235.1 Syntrophorhabdus sp. PtaB.Bin047 | reverse complement strand
GGTACAGGACAAGGAGACCTGTAAAGAGATAATGGAAGGAGTCAATGAGGGTGTCCTGAAATTCGGCGTGCCCATATTGGGCGTCGTGAAACCCAGCACTGTGAGGAAGACCAGCGCGTTGAGGACAAGGAGGAACACGGGCAGAGACCGGCGGTAGCCGAAGGCAAGACAGACTCCCGGGACCATGAGATACCACAGGGCGGTCTCCCCTGCCGACACGAGATGGATAAGCCCGGGCTTGCTGAGCCACGTATCGGGGAAAGGTGCAAAAAGGGCGATGGAGAGCGCTCGCGGAAGATATGCGAGCGACGAACGAACACTGTCCGGCATGATGTCCTCATCGATGAGGGAACCCGCCCCCACCTCCCTGCCGTAGTAGATGTTGACAACGCGGACGGTGGCGGCGTTCTCGATGATCCTGCTCATGGCCCGGGGCACCACATCATCCGTCTTCCACTGCCAGCTGATGCCCTTTGCCTCCGCCTCCCGCAGAAGCATATCCTTCTTCTCGACCACCCACAGACGGTGCGCAGAGAGATCCGCCACACCCACTTCGATGGCGAACAAGGCGAAGAGGGCAACAAAGCAGAGCACCCTTTTTCCTTTCCGGGTAACGATGTAATAGACAAAGAGAACGGAGCACAGAACAGACCCTGACAGCAGCAGAAGCATGACGTTGTAAGGGCGCACGAACACGACGAGGATCAGCCCCAGGGTGTTGCCAAAGACCATCCAGAGGGCTCTTTTCAACCCTGGCGACGACCCGCCCACCTGTATCCAGGAATAGAAGATAAGGAGCATGCCGAGGATCGAAAACCCGTCCTTGTGGATTTGGCCGTACCAGTTGAGCGCCGAGGGAAAGATAACGAAAAGGGATGCCGCGATGATCCCCGACAAGGTGCCGAGCCTGTCACGCCACAGGAGGCGCGCTATGAGGAAGATGAGGAGACCCGAGGTGGCATGTACGGCGGCGTTGATGGGGACCATCACGGATGGATCGGGACCAAAGACAATGTAAAGGACGGCAAGGAGGGAGACGTTGCCCGTGACACCCTGCGAAGGGGTCAGAGTCAAACGGCCCCATCCATGGAGACGGATGGCCTCGGCAAGGTCCGCCGCTATCCTGTGAAAGAGGATGGAATCTCCTCCACCGATCAATCCGTGACCGCCGTGGAGCCCTGGCAGAAGGGGCAGCAACACCTTCTGGAAAGAGATCGCGGCAAAGACCGAGAAAGAGAAGAACAGGACCCAGAGAGCAAATCCTGTCCGATGGCGTCCTCTGCTGTTAACCATCCCGTTCTCTTGTACCGCCCCTGTCGTTTTCCGCCCCGAACCTTCCGCCCAACCTGTAGAATATGATCTTGGACACCTCAAGCAGGACATTTCTCGCCGCGTCCTGGTCTTTCCACCATTTGCCCGGAAAGCTCTCATAGGGAGTGCCCAGAACGGTAAATCTGCAACCCTTCATCACGTCTCCGAAGATCATGACCGATCTCCTCACGTGGTATGGCGATGTGACGACGAGGATGCTGCAGTCCCTGCCGGAAAATATGTGCCGCGCCACCTCCGCCTCGTCGGCCGTACTGAGACAGGGCTCCCCGACGACATGGATGCGCGTCGCCGGAACACCCATCTTCAGCAGAACGGCGACGTGCAGTTGCTCGGTCCTGGGATAGGGTATCCCCGCCTCGTCGAGCATCCTGGCAAACGGCTCCCTGACCGGGCGGGTAACGTAGACCTCGCCCGCGAATCCCTGTCTGTAGAGGTCAGCTGCGTAAAACGACCGTGTCGGCGGACCGGAAAGTACAAGGATGGCGCGGGAGGGCAGGGGCACATCATTCCCTTTGAGCCAGCCCGCGATGTTGAGGGCAAGAAGAAGCGTGCACAAAAACCCCGCAAGGGCGACACCTGAAAGAACGAACCATTTACGGGATGTCTTTCTCAGGGCACGGGACCTTTATCCACGCTAGGGATCGACCCTCAGAAGCCTTGCCCGGACCCCGGTCCGACCTGCATCGAGCGCCTCGCGTTCGGCATCCTCGGAACCTCTGCGCGACAGGATGACGGACATGCACCCTATCGAGACGTAGAATATCATGGAAACGTGCGGCTTGATAAGGGAGGCCCCATGGAATATGTTGATCATCCCAAGCACTATGAGGCCAATCAGGCCGAAGGGGACATATTCGTATTTCCTGACATATTCCGGGTCATTCCTGTAGAAGGACCCGATGGCCCCCTTCAATCCGATGACCATCAGCCCAATGTACATTGCCACGCAGACTATTCCGTACTGGCTCAGCACCTGGAGGTAAAAGGCGTCGTCGCTGGCTATGGTCTGTCCAAGATACAACCCCGAACTGTAGGTGTCGGAGAGGATCGGGGCGATGCCTGAACCCCAGACAAATGATGCGGGGTTCGACCCCTTGAGCACGACCAGTTCGCGTACCGTCTCCTTGTCGATGGTCGCCGTCAAGGTGTAGTACGTCTGTTTGAGATTGAATATCTGCTGGTAGGCCTTCCAGTCTATCACCTGGAAGAGCACCAGCAGCAGTATCACTGAGGGGACCGCCACAACGAGCAACAGGGCGTCCCGTCTCCTCACATTTCCCGTCCACAACCCGAGGCCAAGGAGGGCAAGGATGGCCAGACCGGCGCCGATCATGTTCGTTCGTGAACACCCCCAGAAGAGGCCTATCGCGCAGAGGAAAAGGCCAATTCCCCTGTGCCATGTGGCGGGTCCGAAGACGACCGCGGCGAAGGCGAGCACCGTTCCGATCGCTATCACGAATGCCGTGGCATTGCTGTGACCCGCCGGCCCCGGAAGTCGTATGTAAAGACTCCTGTCGCTCTTTGTCCACGATTTCGTAACACCGCGGCATTCCGCTTGCTTCTCCTTCGCGTACAGGTCCATGGCACGTGTATACTTGAAGACCCCAAAGGCATCCTCTACGGGGGCCTTCACCTCGAGGGGAGCGTACCGGACGCTTGCCATCTCAGCAACGTAGATCCCCGATACGAGGACACTGCAGAGGAGAACCCAACCGATGACCCTCGACGCGTCCCTGTGCCTCAGGAAATAGACGACGACGAAATACACCGCGAGGGGGACGAGGTAGTTTTTCGCGGCGTAGAGGCCCTCCAGCCGCCCATACCGGTAGAAGGTCAGGGGAACAAACACGGCGTTGTGCAGGAAGAAAAGGAGGAACGCGAGGTCCAGCTTGTTCCTGACAAGGTACTTCACCGACCTCACATCACCGATGAGACTCAGAAAGAGGTGAATGATGAGGTATCCCACGGAGGCATACAGGACCACCAGGACGTCCCAGGTCAGACCGAACTGGAACCTGAGAAAGAAATACAGGGCGCACAGACACACCGTGGACAGAAGGCAGAGATACACGGAGTTCTCATTCAGGTACGCTCTCGATAAGGAGATGATGTTCGAAATGTTTTTCATTGCCCCGCACCATATCGTTATTTTCTGCCATAGCGAAGCGACACGTAGGTGTCGTAGCTTATGCACAAAGACAGGAGAGCAAGGACGATGCTCTGTATCCTGTATCCGGCCAGGGAGAAAAACCCGGCGAAGGCCTTCATCTTCCTTCCGTCCTTCCAGTACAGGCCGGCTTGATAGTACCGTATGCTCTTCCTGAAGCTTTCCACCTGTCTCCCATACTCCCCGGCCAGGTCCGCGTTGGAGTGAAGCAGCTTTCCGATTATCCTGTTCATATCAACGATCTTCAACTCCGGCCGCAGGAAGGTGTCGTTACTACCGTGGATCCTCCACCTCACCAGCGGCTCGTCCACGTAGTCAAAATCGGTGACCAGTGCCAGCCGAAGGAACAGGTCATATTCTTCGCACATTTCCATCGCGGGGTCAAATACATACTCCATCCCGTCGAGCAGGCGCCTGCGTATGACGGCCGACTGGCAGAGGATGAAGAAATTCTCCAGAAGCTGCCCGAACACCCTGCCCCTGAAGGGCTTGACCCTGGCAAAGACCCGGTCGGTGTCTTTCCTGCCGTTCAGCCAGTGAAAGGCATCGCAGTACGCGAGCCCCACTTTCTCATCATTGAACAACGGCATCTGTTTCTCCAGCTTCGTCGCGCTCCACACGTCGTCATGATCCAGGAGGGCAATGAAGTCCCCGCGCGCGCTGCCGATCGCAAGGTTCCTGGCGCGCGAGACGCCGCCGCGGTCCTGTGTTACCAGCCTGACACGCGAGTCCTTTTCCATCATCGCACGGATCTTTTCAACGGTGTCGTCCGTAGAGCCGTCATCGCACACGATCACCTCGATATCCGTATACGTTTGGTCGAGGACGGAACCAACGGTCTCCTCGATGAACGGGCCCGCGTTATAGGCCGGTATCACAACGCTCACAAGGGGATTGCCCGTCTTTTCTGTCAGACCCATGAAGATTATCCTCTATCTCCCCGGGGCAGTACCGCGACCCCGGTCATACCGTATCCTCTCAGAGGAAAAACTCGCTGACCGACCGGATGACCGACCGGATCTGCTCCTCCGTCATATCATAAAACAGCGGGAGGGTCAGTATCTGCTCTCCGATCTCCTCCGTGGCGGGAAGCGGTGTGGAATACTCCTTGAAGAACGGCTGCAAGTGATTGGGGATGTAATGGATCCCGGTACCGATGTCCCTCTGTGCTAGGAACGCGATGAGCTCCTCCCTCCTGTCATTCAACACCCTGAGGATGTAGGTGAAGGGGGCCGTATCGTCCAGGTTCCAGTTGAGTACCCTGAGGCCCTCTATGTGCCGAAACGCCTCGTTGTACCTGCGGACCACGTCCTTCTTCTTCTCCACGAAGGACTCGAATTTCTTCAACTGGGCAAGGCCTATGGCCGCGTTGATGTTGCTCATGTGATAGCGGTAGCCCTGTGTTGTCACCTCGTAGAACCATGCCCGCTCGTTCCTGTAGCGGTGCCACGTGTCCTTGTCGATACCCAGGATCCTTTTCGTGCGAACGAGCTCGGCGACACCATCATCTGACAGGACGACAGCCCCTCCTTCCCCGCAGGTCAGATTCTTGATGGGGTCGAAGCTGAAGCATGTCACGTCTCCGAAACTCCCCAGTCTCCTGCCCTTCCAGGAAGACCCGAAGGCGTGAGCGGCGTCCTCCACGATGGAAATGTTCCCTGCCCTGCCCATTTCCAGCAGACGGTCCATATCGCAGGCCTGCCCGCAATAATGAACGGGCATGATCGCCTTCGTCCTGCGCGTGATCCTTCTCTCCACATCGGCCACGTTGATATTGAGGTCCTCGGGACTGACCTCGCAGAACACCGGCACTGCCCCGAGGGAGGTGATGGCCTGAACACTGGCGCAGAATGTCAGAGAAGGCACGATGACCTCATCGCCCCTTCCCACCCCCAGGGCATCCAGCGCGATATGCAGTGCCGTCGTGCCGCTGTTTACGGCAAGCACGTGCCTCGCCCCCAGATAGCCCTCCAATTCCTTCTCGAACTCGAACACCGTGGATCCCAGTCCCAGCCAGCCCGTGGCAAACACCTTTCCAACTTCCTTGAGTTCCTCCTGACCTATGGAGGGTCTTGAAACAGGTATTGTCATGACGATTTCCTTTTTTGGTTTCCTTTCCGGGCCACGGCAAGAATGTAACGCCCCGCATCGGGCACGCTCTCGCCCAACCCCATCTCCAGTCTCATCAGGTGCTCGCGTTCGCGCCCGTTCAGCTCAGAGGGGCGAACGATATGTTCGTGCGGATCTCCGGGGATGCCGGAACAGACACCGATTCCGAACATGACGAGCAGGTTGAGCCCACAATCACGGGTCAAAAATGAACGGAGCTCCTCCGATCTCTGCCAGCTGAACTCCTTGGGAGAGTTGAATATCCGGCCCTTTCGGTCGCCGAGAAGCACAGGCACATCGTCCCAGTACCTGCGGTCAGCGGAACACAGGGCATCGAAGTACTGGCTTCTGAAGGAGGCAACCAGCAATCCTCCCGGCTTGAGAACCCTCATGACCCCGGGCATCTGTTCCCGCCAGCCGGGATAGTAGAACGATACCTCCGTCATCATTATCAACTCCCGACTTCCTCCGGTACGCAGCCCCAGGGCATCCTCGATCGAGGAGACCTCGAAGTCAACGTTCTTCAATCCCGCGTTCCTCGCGTTTATCCGGGCCGCTGCAATGGCTTTCTCTGAAATGTCACAGGCCAGGACCGTGCCCCGCGGAAACCTCTCTGCCAGTTTCAAGCTGAAACGTCCCTGACCGCATCCCAGGTCCAGGCAGGAGGAAGTATCCGGGATTTCCGTGAGAAACCGGGAAAAAACACTCCAGTATTGCTCCGCGTAATAGGCCTCGTCGGTGGCGTTGACCATGTCGTAAGAGGTCGAATCAAGAACAAGGTCCTCCTGAACACTCCCGGGAGCAAACCTTGACGAGAGTTCGTTCGCTACGCTGGATATCTTTCCCGATGCCCGACTGACGAAGCGCAATACCTGAAAGATCACTCTACCTCTTCCTTATCCCCGAGGTCACTCATGATGCACGCCTCTTTTCACCCCGCTGTTCCATAAAGGCCCCCACGGTCTCGTCCGTGATCGCCGAGATGGCGCGTTCACGCATCTTTTCGGCCCAGGCGCTCAGAGCGCCCATCTGCTTCCCGGTCAGGCTCAGAGAATGCAACACCTCGTCCCGAAGCTCCGCCGGTGAGTGTACGGCCGGCGCAAACTCGGAGAACCAGCTGAGCGGGTTGAGATCAAGATCCGTCCTCCTGCCCACCACCACGACAGGTATGCCGGCAAGCGCCGCCTCAAAGGAAGAGGTACTGCCGGAGACCACGACGCATGCGGCCCGCGCAAGCCACTGGTCCATATTGCCCTCTACCACGCTGAAATGCTCCGGAATACCCCTGGTGATCGTCCGTAGTTCCTTCTCGTCAAGCATGGGATGAGGTTTCAACCAGAACTCCAGACCCTCCGGTTCCCTGAAACCCTCCAGAAGAAGGTCCATCATCTCAGCCGTATAGTCCCTGCCCAGGGGCAGGACCACCAGGACCTTTTTACTTTCGGGGGCGGCGGACGCCGGTTTGCCAATCAGATGCTGGTAACGCAGTGACGGACCTGCCCTGAGCTTATCCCGGGGAAAACCCATCTGCTCCATCCTGGAAAGCATGTGCGGCGAATTGCATACGATGTAGTCCGGGTGAGGAGCAAATTCGGCCTCCTCCGGCGTGGTGAACAGGCACAGCATGAGGGGAATGCTCTCGCTGTAGTGCTGGAAACCGACAAGCGTGACCCAGGGCATAAACTCGCGAAAAGCCATTATTTGGGGTTTTTCGGTGACCATGTTCTCATGCATGTCTATGAAGCGGTCCAACCGCACCCGGCGGTTCAGGAGGTGCCGCACCAACCTGTAGTAAAGAACGAACCTCGCGGTCTCCGTCCTGCTTCCCTGCTGCCGGCAGGCCTCCCGAACAAGCCCCGTGATATCCATTCCGAGAAAAACGTGCTGTCCCTTCAGCATGAAGCTCTGTCGCATAACGATCCCCGCGGCCCAGACGTAGTCCCGGGGGGAGCAAAAATCCTCAGGCAGGAGGTACTCCCCGGGATGTTGCCGGAACCATCGGAAGGCCTCGCGCTGGGAACGCCGCAGGCTGTATATCCACGGCAGGACCACAACGTCGTAACCGCGGTGGCGAAGCTCGCGGGCCAATGTCCCGAAGTAGCGGTCCCTCGCAACGCCGTCCTCTCCGAAGTAGCTATCGTCTATGCAGGTGTGGATAAGCACCCTTGGCCGGTCTTTCTCCTCCTCCGGGGTTGCGCCCGGGCTCCTGGTCACGTATGCGTTCCAGACTGACCCCGCCGTCCTGATGAAGTACCGGGCCCACGACGCTATCCATCGGCACATCTCCTTCAGACGGTTGGTTCGCGAATCCAGCACATGCACCCTTCCCGCAAGATCTGGATGCCCCGCAAGAGCATGAAGCACGGCGGAGCTCTCGATCACAACCAGCGAGGGAGGTCTCTCCGAGGCCAGCACGGAAAGCCCGATGCTGAGGTAGCAGATCGAATGATAGAGGGAACTGCCGTAGGTGTTCCGCTCCGAGACGGACGAGGTCCACCATGCCAGAGTGTTGTTCTTCCTTCCAAGCCCGGTGACCCAGTCAAGGTAGGGCACGCGCCACTTATGGGCCAGGGACTGCAGTTCGTTGCTGTATTCCCTGTGCTCCCATGAAGGCCCCAGGGCCTGCCGCCAATTTCTGAAGCACAGGTAGTCCCGTCCCAGGTACAGCCATTGGCCGGAATCGCCCGTTTCCCTGAAGAACCTCTTCCTTTTGAGCGTTGCGGACGATACCGCCGCGTGGCAAAGACGGATCATCGTGGATCGGCGCGCCGGACGTCCCGGTCCTTCCCGGGCGAGAATTCGAGAAAATACCTGCGGACGGTTTCCCTGAATGTCTCATCCATGGGCAATTGCCGCTTGAAAAGAATGCCGACGTCCTGCGCGAGTATGCATCCTACATTATCGCCCATGTTCTTCTTGTCCTTTGAAAGGGCTTCGCAGTACGCCTCGAGGTCGATCGTGGCGAGATCGTATTCCGGAAAATTGACAGACAGTCTCCGGTGGAGGTCCTGAAAGCGTTCATCACTCATTAAACCCATGGTCGTTGACATGTAGTTGGCAAGGTCCATTCCCACCGTTACGGCCTGACCGTGCTTGACGGCATAACCTGTAGCGGATTCCAGGGCGTGCCCGAAGGTATGGCCATAATTGAACTTGTTACGCTCTCCCCGATCGAACTCGTCTGCCTCGATCACGGAGCGCTTGATCTCGAGGCTTCTCCGGATATGCGTCGAGAGCAGCCCGCGGTCCCGGATCAAGGTCGCGTAGTCCCCCAACAGATCGTCAAGGGCGTCATCGTTTGCGTAGATGTAATAATGGAGGATCTCCCCGATACCGGACTTGATGTCATCAACGGAGAGAGATTCAAGGAAGCCTGTGTCGATGTATACATCCGAGGGAGGATAGAAATTACCCACAAGATTCTTCCTGTCGCCAAGATTGATGGATGTCTTGCTCCCGATGCAGCTGTCCGCCTGGGCAAGGAGTGTAGTCGGAACAAAAGACCATTCGATCCCCCTGTACGTTATGGAAGCCGTGAAGGCCGTCACGTCCTGTATGATCCCGCCTCCCACCGCGACCAGTCTGTCGCCCCGGCGAACGCGGCGGTCAACAAGAGTTTCAATGATCTCTCGGCATTTGTCGAGCGTCTTGTTCGTTTCCACGGCTTCGATGGTCAGGAGGCGATCCTCGCCGACCACAGCCTGAAACACCGGGGCGTAGGTTCTCCACACCAGCGCGTCTATCACGAAGAAGGCGTGTCCGTCGGCAAGCTCCCGCAGCGGAACCGCCAGCTCTCCAACGAAATGGACACCATAATCCCGCAGGTGCGACCTTATCGTCAGATCTGCCTTCATCGGCGATGCCTCCTTGAGCGCCCCACCTGATCGGACCCGGTCCTCTCTGGACGCTTCATCTATTCGGAAAGCCTCAGGATAAGATAAGACGTGATCAGGTGGTCCATCGCCATGTGCACATCCTCCACGGGACCGTAGGAGCCGACATCCGTCCGCACGTGGATAACATGATCGCACATGTCTTTCATCCTGCCCCCGTCAAATCCGACGAGACCCACCGTCTCACCCCCGGCGTCGCGGGCGAATTCGATGGCTTTGATGACATTCGGGCTGTTGCCGCTTGCCGATATCGCGACGAGAACGTCCCCTGCGTTGAACAATTCGACGAGAGGAACGGTGAAGACCTGCTCAAACCCGTAGTCGTTTCCCACGGCGCTGAGAAGGGAGACATTCTCGGTGAGGCTCAGCGTTTTGAAACCGCGTTTCCCGGCCTTTCTTCCCACCTCTCCGAGGTCCTGCGCGAAATGGGATGCCGTCGCGGCGCTGCCCCCGTTACCCGCAAAGAATATCGTCTTCCTCTCCTCTCTCGCCTTCAGGAAGCACTCAATGACGCTGTTGATGGCCCCGGTATCAAGATCCATCAGGAGGTCACTTATGTGCGAAAAGTAAGACCGAAAATACTCAGACGCATTCTTTGAACTGCTGTACATTTCTCTCAGATGTTGCATCCACACCCTCCAGTCTTTCCGTGCCGTCCTGCCTCACCGCGACACGCGCAGGTAGTCCGGGACTATGCTGCTCACCCTGGCCGCGTTCTCGAGGCCGTCTATGGCCGCCCTTCCCATTGCCAGGACCGCCTCCTCCGTACTCCCTCCGATATGCGATGTCACGATGACATTGGGCAGATTGAGAAGCCCGGGATTGTCCGGCGGTTCGCTGTTGAAGACATCGAGGGCCGCCCCGCCCAGCCGGTGCTCCCGAAGCATCTCCAACAACCCAGTTTCATCAACGAGACCACCCCGGGCCATGTTGATCAAGCATGCGCCTTCCTTCATCAATGCCATGCTCCCGGCGTTGATCATGTTACGCGTTGAGCCGTTCAGGGGTACGTGCAGCGTCACCACGTCGGCGCTGCTCAGCAACTCCTCCAGGCCGACCGGGGTCACTCCATGCTCCCGGTAGAATTCCGCGTAATCAACTATATCGTTTGCCAGGATCCGGCACCCGAATGGTTTCAGGAGGATGATCAAGTCCTTTCCTATGTTGCCGCATCCGATTATACCAACAGTCTTGTCCGTCAACTGTCTGCCCCTTATCTGTCTCCAGACGCCTGATCTGAGATCGCTGCCTGATTCCGGCAGTCTGTGCAGAAGGGCGATCATCGATGAAAGGGTCAGCTCGGCCACAGAGCGCCTGTTCACACCTCCCGTCCAACCAAGCAATATACCGAGGCGCTCCATGGCGTCAAGATCGATCATGTCGAGACCCACCCCGTACTTTGCGATGACCCTGAGGTCCGGCAGCGAGGACAGTGTCTTTTCGTCAAGAGGCTCCAGGGCCGTTATTGCCTTGACGGAGCCAGCGAGAAAGCCTACCAGATTTTCCCCTGCGAGCGTCTCCCCCGAGTCATTGAAACGAACACGGGAATAGCGGGACATGAGTTCTTCGCGCAACACGGGATGCCGGGAGAAGGATCGTGAGGCAACAGCCACGGCGGTCGGGTCTTTCACGACAGGTCCCCTCCCCTTCCGCCACGATAGATGTACGGCGCCTTTTTCAAACCCTTGTAAAACCCCCGTCTACAGCAATGTTCTGACCGCTGATGTAGGTATTCTCCGGACCGGCAAGCCATGCGACGAAAGCGGCTATCTCTTCAGGAGTTCCCAGGCGCCCCATGGGGATCCTTGAGGCCATCTCCGCCATCCCTGCATCTCCCAGCACGGTCCGTGTCAACTCCGTATCTACGAACCCCGGGGCAACGCAGTTCGCCAGGATCCCGAATCTCGCGACCTCCGCGGCCAACGCCGCCGTCATTCCATCGAGAGCGAACTTGCTGGCTGAGTATGACGCCCTGCATTCCTTGCTCACCTTCCCGAAGATGGAGCTTATGTTGACGATCCGGCCCCACCCCTTTCGTTTCATGACGGGGATGACGGCCCTGCACAGGAGGAAGGGGGCGAAGACATTGACCTGGTATATGCTTTCATAATCGGCGGGATCGATCCCCTCGAAATCGCTTATCCTGTTGATACCCGCGTTGTTCACGAGTATGTCGAGGTCCATGTCCGCCACCTCCTGGACAAAGGCGTCCCGGCTGCGGGGATCAAGGAAATCCACGGTCTTGCAGGCGATGCCGTCTGGGGAGGGGCTTGCGGGTCGCGTACCCGTTATCGTCACGTTTGCTCCACCGTCGCTGAGCCTCTTTGCTATAGCGCGCCCTATGCCCCTTGTGCCGCCCGTGACGAGAGCATTGAGGTTATGAAGGTCCTTCTTCATGACGTCCTTCCCCTTTGCCTCACTCAATGTTGAAGGCCGCTTTCCATTGAGGGTCCGCGTTGTAGATCTGATAAACAAGACGCATCGTGGCCAGAGCGTCATCGCTTGTTCCCGATTGGATCGGTTTCCCGTGGATGACCGAGTCCGCGAATTCATTGATCTCGTCGCGCCAGGAGTTATCGTCAAGGTACTTGATGGTCTCGCTTCGAAGGGTCCCGACATCGGATTCATCCCGCCTGCCGACGATGAGCTGCTCTTCCCCATAGCTCTTGGAGCCCGAGAGGATCCCCCGCAGTTCGAGATAGCCGTCCGCAAGGGTGATCTCGAGGACAAAGCGATGCTGCCACTGGGTGGCGGAAGAATGAAGGATGGCAACCTGTCCCTTCTTGTTGCGCATCAGGGCATACGCGTTGTCCTCCACGTCATGTTTCCAGTAGTCATTCACCACGAAGCTCTTGATCTCAACAAAATCGCCGCAATAGAGCCTCATCAGGTCCACCATGTGGATACCCTGGTCGAGGAGGACCCCGCCCCCGGCATAACGCCTCTCTGACCTCCATCCGCCTGAAAAGGGGATGATCTTGCTCTTTCCGTACACACCCCTGAGGTTGATGATGTCACCAAGCTCACCGGAGCGCACGATCTTGAGGGCCTCGGTAACAGAACCGTGGTAGCGGTGGTTGAAGCCGTACTTCAGGACCAGTCCCGGATGCATCCTCTCTGTCTGTTGAACCGCCAGCACGTCCTCGATATTCCGGCCGGGGGGTTTTTCACAGAACACGTGCAATCCCCTCTCCAGTCCGGCTATCGTCACCTCCGCCGCCAGGTAGTTCGGCAGGCAGACAAAGAGCACGTCCAGCGGTTCCTCGAGGAGCTGCCTGTACGTTGAATAGGCCCTTACTCCGTCGATAAGCGTTCCGGGTGCCGCGTAATTCTGATCACAGACCGCCACCGTCGCCAGTCGGGGATGTATGTCGATGAACTGCCGTCTGCGTTTCCCCACAACACCGTAACCCGCTATCCCGACTCTCAGTGTGTCTCCCGTCATCTCAGACCTTCCTCGCAATGATCCTCATGTGGGAACTGAAATTGTTCCGCCGGATCCACTCCTGAAAACCCCGCTTCGCATCCTCTGTGCCATGCCGCGCAATGGTGCTGAAAAAACGCCCGGGATCGACCCCTTCATTGCGGTAGAGCCCCTCCACGATGTCCCAGTCGAGCTGACCGGGAGTCGCCGCTTCGATCACCGAAAACCCCCTGTTCTCAAGGAACGTCACCATAGAGCCGGGATTGAAGAAATTCAGATGATTGGGGGGGAAGATGCTTTTTGAACCCTCCCACAGGACCTGTATATCGAATCCGAGGCCGTTCAGTGTTGTGAGAAAGAAGAAACCCCCGGGTCTCAGCAATTCGTGCACCTTTGCGACGAAAGGGGCTGGATCATGGAGATGCTCGAAAAGCTCGAAAGCGGTCATTAGATCGAACCCTTCCGCGTTCCGGACATCCTCCAGACTCTCTTCGATCACGGTCAGGCCCTTGCTCCGGCAGATACCGGCCATGTCCACGGAAGGCTCGATCGCCACAACGTCCGACCCGGGCCAGAGTATCTTCAGCTCTTCCAGGAACAGGCCGAATCCCGCTCCGATATCCGCCGTCCTGCCGGACCTGACCTCCGGAAAACGCTCGGCAACAAATTGGGCCCTGGGTTTGAAGATCACCTCCCGCCTCGTCTCCGCCATGGGAAGGAAGAACTCCGTCACCCAGTACCGTGTCGATGGGGAATCGATGTATATCCTCATCAGGTCCTCGTACTTCGGCCGGGGGTTCACAAAGAGGGTCTCGCATACCCTGCACTGCTCGTACTGAAAGCCGTACTTCTCAAATTGACGGGCAAGGTCATTTCCGCCGCAGGCCGGACAGGCGGTCCGGTGAAACCCCGACGCATCCCGGATAAGTCTGGCGGCATCTTCCCTGACAAGCTCAAGGTACCGGTTCAGGGTGGACCGTTTGCGGATGTCTTCTTCCTTCATGTTATCCCCGATCCGGAAGATACTTGCCGGTCACCGGGTCTTCCCGCAGCAGCGGCTCAACGAGCCTCACGTCACCCGGGATGTCCACCCCGAAAGTGCGATAGTCCACAGGCACCGCCTTGATCTTCACTCCATGCTCCAGGAAGCGGTTCATATCGACGGACTCGATGATCTCAAGGGGAGTGGGCGTCATCCTCGTGTACTCGAGGAGCGCCCCGCGGCTGAACAGGATGATGCCCAGCTGTTTCCACATCGGGATGTCACCCTGGAACTTCTTGCCGGAAGGAATGGGCTCGCGCGAGAAATACAGGACGGAACCGTCCTGGGCCAGCACGACCTTGACAACATTGGCATTCTCGAATTCCTCGCGGGACTCGATCTTCATGATCAGGTTCACGACCTCAACCTTGCCGCCCTTCATGACCGGGGCCGCAAGCTCCTCGATCATCCGGGGGTCCAGCATCGGCTCGTCACCCTGGATCATCGCGACGTAGTCTGCGGGAACGCCTGTCGCCGCCTCTATCTTGAGAAGAGCTTCAGCGACCCTGTCGGAGGCGCGCTGATGCGTGTCAGCAGTCATGACGGCCTTGCCGCCCAGGGAATCGACGTATTCCACGATCTCAGGATCGCAGGTCGCGACCCAGAGGTCTGAAAGGCTCGGACATAACCAGCATCGATGATAGACGTGACCTATCATCGGCATCCCCAGAATGGGCGCCATGGGCTTGTTCGGAAACCGCGTCGAGGCCATCCTTGCTGGAACTATTCCCAGAATGTTCAATTATCACTCCTTTCTGTTCATTGCTCGCGCCGTTTGATCACGGCGGCGGGGACACCGCCCACGACGGTCCACGGTTCAACATCATGCGAAACCAGCGAGCATGCCGAGATCACGGAATGCTCCCCTATGGTCACGCCTGGAACAATAACCACATTCGATGCGATCCACACGTCGTCCCTCACGACTATTGTTCCCCCCGTGTGTCCCTGCCGGTTGATGGGCCTGTCGGGCGACTTGTACACATGGTTGCTGGCCCGCATCACCACGTTCGGTCCGATCAGCACATCGTTGCCGATCCTGATGACTCCATCATCACAGGCATCGACGATCACGTTCGAGTTCATCGATACCCTATCTCCTATCTCAATATGTCCCCTCCACGCCCAGAGGGACGAGTTGGACATGACCGAAAAACTCCTGCCGATCCTGATATTCTTGCACCCCCCGATCCTCACTCTCCCCTCAAAGACCGACCCCGGTCCCAGCTCTGCCAGTCTGCGGCTAAACCACGCCCGTCGCAGTATGGAACCGGTACGTCCCGGAACACAGTTGACGAAGCCTTCTATCCAATCATTCAATTCGTCTTTAAGAAGGTCCGCCAATCTATAAGGTCTCCCCGCGTCTCGGAACAAGACACTTTCAGCCAGAGACTTGCCCCGATGAGTATCATCCTTCGCGTCCCGCCCCACTCTCCCTGACGGCTAAAAGCCCCGTCCTGCAGGCATTGTCCAGCATTCTGGTGTCCAAACTGTACGCGATGAAGCGAAACCCCTGGTTTATGCACTCTTCCAGTCTCGATGTATCGGGTTCAACGACATGTAAGCCGCCCGGCTTTCCGAAATCCTCACCTGCACGCTTGATGCGCTCAAGCACCCCGACCATCTCCGGGTGGTCAAATTCCCCCGCAAGGCCCATTGATGCCGACAGGTCATAGGGTCCGATGAAATACCCATCCACACCCGGTAAAGACAGTATATCCTCCAGACAGTTCACCGCATCGACGTGCTCGACCTGAACGATCACCACCGCATCCGCCCTCAGCCATTCCAGGTATGGCCGGAATCCCGTCCCGTACCCCTGTGCGCGCGCGAGGCCCACCCCGCGCCTCCCGGCCGGTGGATACTGCACAGCGGCGACCGCATCCGCCGCCTCGCCGGGCGTATTGACCATCGGGACGATCACCCCATGCGCGCCGGCATCCATGACCCGTTTGATCTGAACAGGATCATTCGCCGAGACCCGCACCAGGGGTGCAACTCCGCAAAGCTCGATAACGCGGATCAATTCCTCCGCCTCGCGTATCGTTATGACACTGTGTTCCAGGTCTATCGTCAGCCAGTCAAACCCGGCCCTGGCCATTATTTCGGCGATCGCCGGATGCGCCAGGGTGATCCAGGAGCCCACGAGCACCTCTCCGTTCCTTAACCTCTCTTTCAAGCAGACCATTCCTGCACGCTCCAGTCTTCGACTTCCCGGGCCCTCATCTCGAGGTGACCCTGTTATAGATGCCTTCTACGCCCGCCAGCCTTCTTATTTCTCTCTTTTCTTCGCTGTTCATGATCGCCAGATAGTACAGAAACAGAGAAACCAGGTATATCGCGCCCATCCCCATCAGTGTGGAATAGATGCTCTTCGGCTGCCAGTTGCTGGAAACCAAGTAAGAAAGGAGCGCCACGAAAAGGTACAGGGGAATGTTTCCCTTCACAGCCCTCTTGAGGTACGTCGACAGGGGAACATTGAGGCTCTTCAACGAGAGCCGGAGGTTGAGCGGCGCCCCTATCAGGACGAAAGAAAGGGTCAGCCCTATGGCCATCGCAATTATGCCAAGGCTCTTGATCAGGGCAAGGCCTACCAGTATGTTGAATACCGCCATCCCGATCTGAATGTAGAGCGGCTGCTTCACAATACCCTTGGCGGACAGCATACCCGAGGCCGGTTCCACGGTGCCGTTGAGGAGCCAGAAAAGTATGATTATCCTTGCCGGGAGGATGCTCTCTTCGAAACCGGGTCCAACCCAGTGGTTGACAAAGGGCTCCACGAAGAACAGCATTATGAGGACAACGGGCACCATGATGGCGGACATGTATTTCGTCCCTTTGAACAGCAGGGTCCTCTGGCCGTCATAATCCCTCCTGCCCTCCATCTCCGACGCAACGGTCCACGGCGGCCCTCCGATCGCCGAGTTTATGGTGCGGAAATAGTTCTGGATATTGTAGGCCACCGCGTATACCGTCACCGCGGAAAGAGACACAAAGTATCCTATGATGAAGTTGTGCGCCTGGAAAAGGAACAGGTTCCCCAGGGAGCTCAGGAACACAAAGGAACTGAAACCGAATATGAACTTGAAGGTCTCCGTCTCCAGATACGGAAAGGATACCTTGAGCCGCGCGATCCTTTTCGACACAACATAGAACACAATGCAGCCCGCTATGTTGAGCGACTGCAGGAGGGTGAAGTAAAGGACTATCCCGCGCCCAGTACCGAACACGATGACGGCGCCCAGCGCGTTCATGCAAAGCACCACAATATTCACGACAGCCTCAACATCGTAACGGTTCAACCCCTGCACCGTTCCCCGGAATATGCTCAGCGGCCAGGTCAGCAATGAAGATGCGGCGGCAACGATGAACAATTGCCTGACCAGGGCGACATTCCGGGGGTCTATCTTGAAGAAACGGTCGAAATATATCGAGCACCCTAGAAGGCACAACGCCCCCACGAGACCAACGAGCACATAGAACGAAAGCGAAGCGCTGACGATCCTGTTGATCGCCGCGGGATCGCCTTTCCCGTTGTACTCGGAGACGTACTTCGTCACCGCCGACATGACTCCGAGGTCAAGGAGGCCAAAGTATCCCGTCACTGTGGTGACGAGGAGAAAGACACCATACACCTCCTGACCCGATTCCCGGACTATGTAAGGGAAAAGAAAGAAGGTGATGGCGACGGATGCGACACGGTTCAAGATTGTGAACCTGATGTTCCTTCCAATGGTGGCGATCCTGGACACGTCTGCTGCCTTATCCCCTCCCGTACAGGCCGCGTAAACGCTTGATGATGTTCTTGAGCCGTCGGGGTATGAGCGGTATCAGTATCATATTGACGAAGTCGTGGACCTTGAGGCCCTTTCTCCTCACGTACTCGATGCTCATCTCCCTCCTGATCCTCGATGTCCAGCCCCTCCATACATCGTCCGGCACGGTCGTGAGGTTAATCAGCGGCGCTCCGCCGACGTCGGCGACCTCGTCCAGATATTTTTCCACATCGGGAACAAGACCTCTGTCTTCGACGACATCCCAGACAGGTGTTCCCGGTAGGGCTATGAGGTAGTTGATGGAGTACTGATATGCCTCGACAGCCTTGAGAAGGCCTATGGTCTCCTCGATCGTATCGTTCGTTTCCCCCGGCGAGCCGATAACGATCTGCACGGGGCACGCCAATCCCACTTTTTTCGTCGTGAGGATCGTGACGTCCCGGTTCTGCCGCCCCGTCGTTCCCTTGCGGTACTCCTTCAAAATGGTATCGGAACCGGACTCCTGTCCGTAGTTTATCTCGATACAACCCGTTCCTTTCAGCCTCAGGAGCATCTCCTCATCCACTCTGTCTACGCGGGCACCCCCTATCAGGTAAAATACCCCCGGATTCTCGCGCTCCACTCCATCGCAAAAATCCATGACCCAGGATCTCTTCGCGTTGAACAGCTCATCGCAAAACTGAAAGCCTTCCACACCGTAATGCTCCCTGAGGAATTTCATGTGTGCCATCGTGTAGCCCACGGTGTTCTGCCTGTGGCCCTTCATGTGCCTGTAGCAAAACAGGCACCTGTGTGTGCATCCCCGCGAGCTGACGATGGGGATATAACGCCTCTTGCCCTCAATCCGCCGGAGGATGTCTTCCTTGCCGGGCAGGTTCTCCAGGTTGACCTCGTAGCTCGCGAGCCAGTCATTGACATCAGTGAAATACCTGTCGAGCTCCACAAGGTGATACGCGGGAAAAGGTATCGTATCAAGATCGCCGATCTGTTCGACGGGCGGGGTCCCGACCACTCCATCGGCTGACCGATAGGAGATCCCGGTCAGGCCGGCGAAACCGGTTCCCTTTTCAAGCGAATCGAGGAAAGCGGGCAGGCTCGTCTCCGTTTCGCCATGGAACACGACATCGACATCGGTCTTCGTCAACAGAAGATCCGCCACGGAGGACAGCGCCCCGCCGGCTATCATGACCATTTCCGGATGGTCCCGCCGTATGGAGGCGCTCAGTTCCTTCGCCCTGCCATAGGATGTGGAGATCCCCCCGAATCCGACAACGCGGGGGTTGAAATCCTCGATCGTCCGCCTCAGCGCGGCGACGATGTCCTCGCCAAGGTCCGCGTCGCAGAGATAGGGGTCGAATATCCGCGCCCTGTGGCCGCACCTCTCGACGATGCCCCCCACATAGAGGAGACCAAGGGGAAGTGTGAATCCGCCTTTGCCTCGTCTCGAAGGAACGTTGACGAGCAATATGTTCATTCTTTGCCTTTCCTCATGGGAGCCGCCTGGAGCTCATAAACCCGCCAGTCCCTTCATCACCGGCAACGGGACACCAGCCCCTCTGTCCGTCGCAGAACTGTCCGGCATGGAGACCCGCAGGCCTTGCCGGAGAAGATCACGCCCCGGAGTCCTTCTTCATAATCAGGGCATTCTCGAAATACAGACCGTCCAGTCCGCTATTAGTGAACACGTCGAAGGCGTCGCCTGCCGTATTGACAATCGGGTGACCGTGGAGGTTGAAACTGGTGTTCAACAGGGCTCCTCGTCCCGTCCTTGCCTCGAACTCAAGGAGGAGATCATACATCTTTGGATTCGTCCTTCGCTCCAGTATCTGTGGCCTCGCGGACCTGTCGGCCGGATGGCAGGCCGCGAGCATCGCTTCGTACCCGGCGGGCGTGGTCTCGTAGCCTACCGTCATGTGCGGCGAAAGCACTCCGTTCGGATTCCGGAGGTACTTGCCGGTACAGGAATCCAGGAGGACCGGCGCGAAGGGCATCCAGAAATCCCTGTTCTTTACCATGGCATTAATCGTTTCCTTGGTCCGCAGGTTAATGGGGTCCGCCAGGATGGAGCGGTTGCATAACGCCCGCTGGCCGAACTCCATTCTGTCGAGGCAACGAGCTATCACCTTGCCCCCGATGAGCCTGTCGACTATGTGTCCGGCGGATGGGTCCTCGATCACTTCATACTTCGTCATATCAATGCTGCTCAAGAGTCGGGCAACGTCGTCCCGGCTGACAGCAGGACCGAGATAGAGGTCGGACACGGGCGTGAAGCCTCCGTCCATCGTGTATCCCGTGCTCTCGAAGAGGTGCAGGAATATGGATCCGATGGCAAGAGATTCATCGCTGCCGCAACCGGCGACGAAGAGGTCCTCCACATCCTTCAGCCGGGCAATGTTCCCGACGGCCTTGATGTTCATCGAGACGCCGCCGCTTATCACCACCTTATGAATGCCGTATGCTCTTATCGTATTGGATATCCATTTCGTGAGCAGGTCCTCCACCCAGCTCTGGAGCGCATAGGCGATGCTGTCGAAGCGTATGCCTTCCAGCCTCTCCTTGAACCAGAAATAGCTGTCCCTGGGCCGGTTCTTCCACCTGAATTCGGTCCCGTCCACGAATAGTGTGCCGCCGAAGAGGTCCAGCGCCTTCCGGGCATATTTTTCCTTTCCATAGGGAGCAAGCCCCATCACCTTGTATTCATGTTCATTCGGCTTCATTCCCAGGAGCAGCGTCATGTACCTGTATATGCGTCCGATGTTGCACTCGTTCGTCGCGTAGATCCTCTCGTAGCGGCCATCCCCGTGAAAGATCCCCGCCGTTGCATTGAACCCGTCGCCGATGCCGTCCACGGTGAAGGACAGCGCCTTTTCGCCAATGAAGGGGGAAGCGAAGTATGAATAGTACGCATGGCTCTTGTGATGTTCCGTCAGATGCACCCTGTCCCTGTCGATGCCAAGGAATGCCGCTATGATGTCCTTCCTGTCTTCGTTGAATTTCCGCGGAGCCTCGGGGTCTTCCCGGCTCTGCTTCCAGTAGTCGGCCGGGTAGGCATCAAGCTTCAGCTTGTTCTTCATCGCCTCGATGCGGGATACGCTCTCATTCTCATAGAACCGCGGGTACCACACCCTGTGTTGCTCATCGAGGTAGTCCTCGATGGACCACGCGGCCTGTCCCAGTATCAGGCCTTCATAGGGTGCCTGATAATTGCACACAACCACCGCGTCGAGCTCACCTGCCGATATCGCCCCTTCCCTGAGGCAATACGTTATCGCCTGCGACGGGAAGGCATCATCGTTCTTCACCCTCGAGAAACGCTCCTCGCTCGCACAGGCCACCAGTCTATTGTTCACAAATAGTGCCGCTGTGGAACATATCGTCCAGGATATTCCCAGTATTATCATATCATTCTCCGGATGGTCGATCTCTCATTTGACTTGTCTGTACCGACAGGCTTTGCCCCGTCACCGCTTGCCGCCAATATCTCCTTGAATTCCTTCTCCCAATCCTCGGCCCAGTGATCGGAGTATCGCGTGTATCTCGAGCAGAACGCGCCCCGTGCCTCCTGAACGGCATCGTTCATCCACCAGTCTCCCACGTTGCCCTGCCTGTCCCGGATGAATGCCGCCGCGGCCCTTCCGGTCCTGTGCAGTATGCCGACTGACTCGAGCCTCTCGATGTATGGCCTGGCTTCGTCCCGGAATTCGTAAGTCTCTCGGTCATAGAAACAGATGGTAGGGATGTTCAAGCCCAGGGTCTGGAGCCATGAGGTTCCCAGGTAGTTGTGCACGACCAATCCGCTTTCCGCATAGGACATGTAAATGTTCCGATGCTTCGAGCCATGATCGTACCTTGCACGCGGAGCCGCCGCCATGATCCTCTGAACAAGGCCCCAACCGTAGTCCGTTGCGTATGGACGGATCAGAAAATCGTTGTGGTCGGGGAATGCCTCCAAAAAGTCTATCGTCTCGGATATCATCGTCTCCATGGTGCCGGGCATGGGGTGGAAATGCAGCCTGTAGACGGCCTTTGGAAAGTCTATGCAATTCAGAAGGATCTGACGGTGGTTCCTTTTCACCCTGGGACGATACACCCCTATACTCATCGGCTTCACCTGGCGGTCATCACGAGACCATCCCCAGCTGTAAAATCGGTCAGTGACACGGGTCTCAAAGTCCTCTATCGCGTGGATCCTGTCCAATCCGTATCCCCCGCCGTGCTGATGTGACAGGAGAACCGTCCCTCTCTCGGACCATTCAGCCGCGCAGAGTTTGAACAACATATTGTAATGAAGGGCGTTCGCCGTGTAGGCAATCGCCGGCCTGTGCTCTCGCAGAGCAAGGGCCTCTGCCCGGAATCTTTCGTAGCCTTCAAGGAATACGGCCGGCACGCAAAGAGGCAGCAGGAAGGAAAGAGCACCCGCGAATCCCGAAAGATCGTCTTTCCTTTCGGACTCGTTGTTCCTCCATTCGTTATCATACTCGAAAGGGACGACCGGCGCCTCCTCAAAGCCGTCCATGCACGCCCAATCCCGCCATTTCCACAACACCGTCATCCATTCCCTCTGACTGCATTGAAAATAGGGAGCGCAAATGACAACCCGGGGCGTCCGGGAGAACACGAACCGGAACAGGACCATCCTCACAGCGTGTCTGATCCCCCCCGGCCTCACCTCGCCCTTTATGATGCCGCTTTCGTTCTTCGACAGACGGGCGATGGGCCGAGCGCACAGGACAAAGCGTTTCATTGCCGTCACGAGATTGTCCACCAGATCCTCTCCGCCCGCAACGCGGTTTGAGAATTCCAGCGGAGTGACCAGATGGTCCAGAACCGGCACGGAGAGGGCAGAGACATCCGTATCGGTGTCGCTGGCACAGGCCTCCATCCACGCGGCGTAACATACGTGCATGAATTGTTCGAGCCACATTCCCGCCAGCACGTCCCAGTAGCGCACGGAATGGCCTGTCCCGTGATACCGGTTGAGCATATCCCGCAGTTCCGTCAGCAGGAGGGGCCGGCACTCCCCAACTGTCTTCAGGCCGGCATAGACGGCATGCCTGTCCCACACCACCTTACCCTTCACTCGCCTTCCCGGCCTCCGGCAGACTGAGGATCCATTGTCTTGCCAAGAAAAAGATGTACCAGGGGTCTTCCCCCATAAAGGCCGTCCCACTCGACAAGGTGATACTCGGGAGAACCGGCGCGCGTCCAGAAATCGACAAGAGCCTCGGGTGACGGAAAGACATCCATTCCCAGATACGGCCTATCCTCGGGAAAGCTTTGCACCACGTAGACCCATTTCCTGGTCATCCTCAGGATGTTCTCCCTGAACTGCGTCAGATGATCAAGGACATACCAGTGACATTCCTTGCACACGACCAGATCGAAGGCATCAAGCAACCTGTCCGCGAGAGGTTTGGTGATATCGAGAGTCTCGAAGTCTATACCCGGAAAGGTCTTTCCCGCTTTCAGGACGGCCGTCGGGGAAACGTCAAATCCCACTATTGCATCGTTTTCTTCCAGTACCTCCCGATGAATACGCGATGTCACATACCCCAGTCCGCAGCCGATATCGGCTACCCGGCTGAACCCGAAACGGGTCTTCATGTGACGCAGGACAACGAGGTCCATGTCCGAGAAGATCGCTCCCGCAGTCTCATCCTGGTGCCACGGCGTCTCCTGGCATTCCGAGTACATTTCCTCGAAACGTCCTATGAACCGGCCGTCCTTGATGACATAGTCACGATAAGTACCTTTCATGATCGATCCTTCCAAAGCCCGCCGCGCCTGCTCCTCATGCGAACTCCGCATGTTATTCCCTCATGGCGCAGGGACCGGTCCTTCAGTCATTCTGGAGATATATCGCCTCAAGCTGCTCACCCATGATAGCCAGGCTCTTGTCCAGTTCCGACTCCGCCCAGTCGATCTTGATGTTCCGCTTGATCATGTCCTTGTACAATTCGAGGAGCGCCACATCGCAATCCCTGCAAATGGGATGTTCATACCATCTGCCCGCCTGATGGAGTTCCCGGAGTTCACGGTATGTCCTTCCCGTCCACACTTCATGGATGGTCTGGCTGTCCCATTTTCCCATTATGAGATGCGTCCTGGCGTTCGGATTTCCACAGGGGATGAGGTCTCCTCCGTAGAACTGGTATATGGATTGATAGAGGTAGGGGCAGACGAACCGGATACCTCTCCTGACCGCCTCCTCCCTGATTGAATCGAAATTGGCGGGAAGTGCGGACGTCTCCTTGTTCTCCCAGTATCCGTTCTCCAGCAATTTGGTCCGCCATGTCAGATCCTGGACCGTAATGTGGTCCACGTGGGGCTTCCACAGGTTCATGAGATCGGGGACCTGATGGATCGTCCTGTCCGTTGCCACCATCGTCGCCCTGACAATGGGTGAGGCAAGACCACGCTTGTTCCTGACGTCGAGGAAGAGCATGACGTTGCCAACGGTTTTCTCCCACGAAAAGCCTTTTGGCTTCTGGTTCTCCTTCTTCATTGATTCGACATAAGAGGAGTTAAGGATCCTCATTGACTCATAGGTCTTTTTGTCGGGAGAATCAACAGAAAAAACGATCCGGTCCAAACCGGCATCTATCAGGGACCCGGCTAAACCTGCCGACATTATCGTTCCGTTCGTGTGGAACATTATATCGACCACTCCGTGCTGCTTCGCGTATTTGATGAATTCCGTTATATCCTTGCGCAACAGCGGTTCTCCCAGGCCGTTTATGTTGACCGTGGGCAATCCGAACCTCTCCCCTTCATCTACGACTCGCTTGAAGTCTTCAAACGGTATGTCCCCTATCTGCTCCGGCTTGAGGGACAGATGGGTGCAAAAGGAACATGCCAGATTGCATCTCGTCGTTATCTCCGTATTGAGGTTCAGGGGAAAAACTCCGGGATCCAGGTCCTGAACTCTTTGCGTCCACGCCCGCCGGTACTCCTCGAACCTGGGACCCTTGGCTGCTTCCCAGTTCTTGAAGCTTTCCGACTTGTAAAGCATACCGTAGGTATAGTACGGGTTCGATACGGCATCATCTTTCGTTCTCATCTGCAACCTCTCTCAGGCACTCAATTGCCCTCTTCGATCAGACTGTTCTCTTTCTGAAGTATCAGGGTCCTGGCCGTGTCATAAATATCCGTACACCTAGCCGCCCAGGTCATGACCCTCTTAAGAGGGTTCTTCCTGAAGGTGCCATCATCCGTCATGACCGCCTGCAGTCTCTTGAGTTCGATGTCACTCCTTCTGAACAGGTCCCTCACATAGTAGCTTATCTGCCAGTCCTGCATCGTGCCATCGACCAGTATCCTCCGCCCCTTGAATACCTTCTCGTACCGGTATGAGACTCCGAGTGTTTTCTCGACGTAATGCACGAAGGTCGCCCTGTTGAAGGGACAACCCATCCCCACGATCCAGCTGGAGTTCCTGTGAAGCATCTCGAAGGTCGATCCATGCCCCATGCATTCATGGGGATCACAACCCGCGTACAGTTCTTTGTCCCGGCCGCAGGCCGCCACGCTGAAAATGGGTTCCGGAGAGCGGGACACGCCCGGCCTGTTCCTGAATACTTCCGTAATGAGGCCGACTGTGCTTGGTGTCCTGAGCACATCGTATATCTCGTCTTTCGTAAAGCTGTACGTAAAGGTTGGAACGATGAGCGTTCCTTCCTCTCCCAGATACTCCTCGATGCCGTCAAGGAACGCATTGATGCCGCCGGAGTTCCCCTGCCCCGGGAACTGACCCACAACGATGGCATCGCTGTGCAGGTAAACCGCGTCTCCAGGCTTGATCCCCAGGGCCTTAAGGCACAGGCCGGTCGACCGCTTCAGTTCTTCCTTTACCGTGTTTGTCAAGCCTGAACTCCCAACTCCGCCAGCCTTGCCTT
Source organism: Syntrophorhabdus sp. PtaB.Bin047 (assembly GCA_002067235.1). Taxonomy (GTDB): domain Bacteria; phylum Desulfobacterota; class Syntrophorhabdia; order Syntrophorhabdales; family Syntrophorhabdaceae; genus Delta-02. Next base: position 39,031 of record MVQP01000006.1, on the reverse strand, counting down.
GATCGCCTTCATGGATTTCAATTCCGCCATGTCATCAGCCGTAAACCTGACGTCGCAGGTTTCCTCGATCAACATCAGGAGGTTTAGATTCCCCAGGGAATCCCATTCAGGGAAGGATCCCATTTCAAGCATAGGGTCTTCGGGATCGAACTCGGCATCGGGAAACAACTGTCTCAGCAACAATTCAATCTTCATCTCTAAAGTGCTCCAGGTTAGGTATTTTTGCGATTTCCAGATCAAGCTGATAGAGCCTGCTTTCGGGGGTTGTCTTCAGCTCCCGCAAAGGCTTGCCGTTGATCTCGGCGTCCCCGTTCACTTCCGAAAAACCATAGGCCCTGAAAAAATCCAGTACCATCTGGTTCCGGGCCGCCGGTATATACTCAGCGACAAGATACCTGATGGCCTTCGTGACCACCATCCTGCGCAGCTGTTCGAGGAGCCACGCCTCGAAATGTCTCCCCAGGATGCGGCAGCTCATCAGGAACGTGTCGATAAAGGCCAGTTTGTTTTCCGCGTATTCCCTGACGATCACCAGACTCACGTTGCCGTGGTCGCCAAACCGGTCTTTCATGTGCCCGAGATAGACCAGGCAGTCGGGGTCCGCGGACAGCTTCGAGATCGTAGCCGCGTCGTACCGGCGCAGACTCAGATTGAACTGATTCGTCTTTACGCAAAGCTGTTCACATCTGGCCAGCAGCGGCGGCGAGATCGGCAACAGCGAAGGCTCGAGCTCCAGTGAACGCATGAATCCGCTGAGATCCGTGGCCGTCTTTTTCTCCGTGTGGAACATCGCCCTGCTCCGATACTGCGAAACCTTTTTCCTGTCCTCCTCCGTGACCACAAACTTGTGGAACTCTTTCATCCCCAGCAGGGTAGTGTACCAGTCAAACACTTCGTCGGAGACGTCAGGCACGGTGACCTCAGGCAGGACGACCCTGACTTTTTCGCGCTCCAGATGATTGTCGTCCCAGAACACAAAGCTGTCGATACCGAGGCCGAGTTCCTCGGCGATCTCCTGAATTCCGTTCGCCTTTTCCTGCCAGTTGATCCTGTGGGCCACTATGTCGCTCCGCTTAAGGAGCATTTCCGGATGCTTGTCAAAGACCTCCCACACGTCATCTTCGTTGTTCTTCGAACTCAGTGCGACCAGGATGCCCTGTTCCGCCAGTTCCCGAATGCCCTTCTGAAAATCCTTGTAGGCCCTTCCGACGCCGTCTTCTCCCAGTACGATGCCCTGCAGGCCGTCTTCACCAATAACCCCGCCCCACAGCGTATTATCGCAGTCGAGGACAAGGACCTTTTTGGGGGCCTGCTCGAACCGGTAGACGAGATTCGAGATGACATCGGCTATCATCTTGAGACCCTTAAACGAAAAGCGGCAGTAGCCGACATAGTAGTTCCGTACATCGTAGCATTTCGCCAGGCCCTCGCGGGCGAAATGCGGACGTAGCGGCAGAAGGAACAGGTTTTCGTGGTCCGCCTGGAGTTCCCTCAATTGGGACTCCCAGATCCTGTCCGCCCGTTCAAGGAATGGAACACTCCGGGAATACTGGATGGATGAATAAGCCTCGTTCCAGGACCATGCCACGACAACCCGGGTCTTCCGCGATACCCCCAGGAAGGTTCTCAGGGGATTCAGTTGAAGAGTGATCTCCGATTCCACGCTGTCGCTGCCGCTCCCCGCGTCATTACACTTGAAAGAGGCTGATCTTGCTATCAATTCCTCCAGGCTGACCACCCAGACTATCATATCTGTCTTTGGATCAAGGTCGTCGGGAGACATAAATACCCGGGTCCACATGTTGAGGTCGGTATGCTCCAGCGTGTGCGGCTTCAGGGGGGACCAGACCGCGGAACCCTCAAGAAGGTTCCCGGTGCCCGTGAGCAGAATGTTCATGATCGAATCCTCCTTTTCTCTGATCTGGGCTGTGTCAATAAGAGTGTGAGCGGGTGTTTCATGTCTCCGTCGTCGCCTCTTGAGGCTCGGTCGAACGATCTAGCCTTCAAAGTCCTCGATTATATTGACGTGGTCTGAACGTGTATCGTCCAGGAAGATCTCCGTTATCTTCTTCGCGATGAGATCCGGTGATATCGCGCCGATGCGCCCCATATTGGTGTTTATCAGGTCTGTAAGGACCTTGCGGGGGCGCAGGATGTGATACTCCACCGAAGGATACTGCAGCCTCACCGTTCTGATAAACCCTTCTATGGCGCACTTTGCGGCTACATAGTGCGGCCAGTCCACGAAGGGCCGGTTCACGACATCTGAGGACATGACGATGCATTTTCCTCCCGACCCGCTCAGGGCGGATATGCATGCCGCAAGGGGCGTCGCCACCAAACTTACGCTCCTTTCGATGAATTCGCTCACCCTGTCGACGGTGTGAACATCGAATCTCAGCGGTTTGATCGCCGGGGAAGCGCAAAGAACGATCCCGTCCAGTGCCGGATACCCGCGGGCCAGGTCCATGCACCACGGCATACTCGAAACGTCACCCTGCATCAGTGTGATCCTGCCGGGATACCTGTTTTTGAGAAACATCGCGTCGTCGCTGCATTTCTGATAGCAGACGATCGTGTTTGCCCCGTGTCTGGCCATGCTCTCCGCAACCCTGGCCCCTATACCCCTGCTTCCTCCAATCACCGCCACGGTCCTTCCCTTCATGATCTCCCGGACCTCGGCCCCGGAGTCAGCCTCGCTATCTACCCGGCGATCGGGGCGCATGAATGTCTTGTACCTTCCGGAGGCTACGGGCTCCCCCTGTACTGCGTATCTGCAGTCGAATTCCACCAGCCCGACGCGTTCGTCGGCCCTCCTGACACTCCCTTCGTACTCCAGAACACCCCGTGCAGGGTACGCATGGTGGAATTCCAGATCCATTCCGACAAACAACGCTTGCCGTCCCGGAACATCCATTCCAACAACATAGCTGGAACCCACTATCACAGCCAGCTGCCAGACACCGAGCCAATCCAGCGACCTGAGCTCTTCCGTCAATCGTCCGGGACGCATGGACATGCCGTACTGGCCCGAAAAAGAGTAATTGCCGCCCATCTCCTCAAGTGTCGGGGCCCTCGGCTCCCTCAGGGTCTGAACCTGTCCGGCAGCGGAGGCACCCGGGACATGCAAGGGTCCTATCTCTATGGATAGGTCGGCTTTCAGCACGTTTATCGTCCCGTCAAATACTCTCAGCACTATCTTATCCGCGCCTTCCTCAGAAACCTTCACGAAATACGGGACATCAGGGAAGGCGGCGCGGACAAAATCGACCTTGAGCTTTTTCAGGAAGATCGTCCTCCCCTTCAGGACCGTCATCGCGCGCAGCAGCACCAGTATACCGTAGACAACCCTCTCACCGAACGGGGTCTTTCTGGCGTAAATCTCATCGGTGTGAAGAGGGTTCACGTCCCCGCTCAGCTCCTTGAACTGATCTATATCCGCCGGAGTGAATCTGATCATCATAACGTCTTCCATGGTTCCCTGGCCCACGGGCCACACGCCCTCACCGCATTCCTCCGTGGACCGGTCGGAGGGAATGCGTCGCGCCTTAACTCTCCACCAAGAGATTTCTCTTCGCCAGTTCCTCCGCCAGATCGAACAACGGACCGACGGGCATGTCGAGGAGCCTTGAGATCTCCCACAGCGACTTCGTCCCGTCGCAATGGAATAGCAGCCACAGAATGAGATCCTGTCGATTCCTTGTACCGAAGACAGGGAGCTGGCCTCCCCCCGTCGTCTCATACAGGCCGTGTTTGCTGAGCATCACTTCGCAGTTGGGAGAAAGGTTCCGGTAAACGATGTTCCTGTCCAGGCTCCTGAGTGCGGCAACATGGAGGTCGAGGCAGAACGCCACGTTCTCAGCCGATACAAAATCAAGGTCATCGAGCGAGGTGTGGTAGTACGGGTAGTCATAGAACCTGTCCTTGTTGATGCTGGCGATGTTGATCCTGAATCCCTGGGAAGAGTATTGCCGCTCGTCGCTGCCGTGTATGTCGAAAGGATAGACCTTGTAGTCGGTAATCCCTTTCTCCCTGAATGTCTCCTCGATGACGGAATTGACGACGGAATCCTTCTGCCAGCTCTGGCGGTAGCCAACCTTGCCCGGACCTCCCACTGACGACACGACAAATCCCGTCCCTATCCTCTTCATGGCCTCTTCGTTGTTCGCGCAGTAGGCTATCGCCCCTATGGTCTCGGGGACGAAGACCACACGATAGCTGAAATTGGTCTTTTCCCTGAGGAGCTCCCGCGCGAGGAATGCCGTCAGCACCGGGCCTGTCAGGTTGTCGTTGGCAAGGGACGGATGGCAGATATACGTGGATATGAGATACTCCTTATCCGTCCTGCCCTTTATCGTCAGTTCCCCGACGCTCAGGCTGCCCTGCTTCAATTCCGAGTCTATGAACACCTCGTACGTCTCGTCGTCACGGAAATGTTTCATGTAATCATCGTGAGAGAGGCAAAACCCCCAGTTCTCTTTGTAATAGGTCGTCCTGTAAGGAATGGCGGACGGCAGGTCTTCCCGAAAATGGAGATGTTCCACAAGGTCCCTTTTTTTCATCCGGGCATGGACGGGTATGCTGTAACTGACAACGTGAAGGTTTGATCTCTGGAAATCAACTATCTTCTCGCCTGAAGCGTTCTTTATCCAGGCATCCCTGATGTTCCATTCCCGGGGAATGGTCCAGTCATAGACCTTCTGCCCGGAAGGATATTCCAGGACCTTCAACGGCACCAGTTCCTGAAGGATGCGGAGCGTCTCGCGGTTTCCCTCTCCCGTTATGCTGCGGCATATCGGAAAAAGGCGCCTGAGGTAGGAGGCGATCTCCGAGACGATATCAGGCATCGAGCATGCTCCACTGAAGAACGGTGTCTTCCGCCAGTTCCTCCCTGGCCTTTCTCCCGATCACCCTGTCGTAATCCCTCGGGTCGATGCCGTGACCTGGCCGCTTCCACGTCAGGTCCCCCTGCTCCAGTGTCTTCCCGGCCGGGATCGTCCGCGCCGCCACAAGGCTTCGCCTGGCATTCCTCCGTGCACTGTCCTCGCTTGCGAGCGGCTGCTTCAACCTCTGCCCCAGCATCAGGAACAGGCTCTCCATCCGTGCGTTGAAACGCCTGAGATCCTCCTTGTCCATCGCGTGATAATGATCGTTCCCGGGAAGTGTCTTGTCGTAGGTAAAGTGCTTTTCCAGCACCGAAGCCCCCAGAAGCGTGGCTGTCTCCAGGCACCTCATCTCACCCGGCAGCGTGTGGTCCGAATAGCCGATCGCGTTGCAGGGGAAAACGCGCCTCAATTCCAGGATCATGGCCAGGTTCGCGTTGGCGTCATCCGTGGGATAGTTGAGCACGCAGTGGAGCAAGGCCAGGGGATTGCCCCTGTCCTGTATCCAGCTCACCGACTGTTCCACCTCCCACATGTAGGACGCGCCCGTGGACAGGAGTATCGGCTTTCCGAAACCGCACAGGTACTCGACAAAGGGTTTATTATTGAGATCCGACGACGATATCTTGAAGACATCCATGAGGTCGTTCAGAAAGGCGGCCGACTCGACATCGAAAGGGGTGCTCAGAAACTCGATCCCCACCCTGTCGCAGCGGTCCTTCAAAGCTTCGAATTCGTTCTTCCAGAACCTGTCGTATTTCTTGAAGAGCTCATACTGGCTGTCCGTCGGTTCCTTGCTCAGGTCCCAGTAGGACGGGGAGTCTTTCGACGCTATCGTCTCCGCCTTGTAGGTCTGGAATTTTATTGCGTCGGCCCCGCCCTCCTTTGCCTCCTCTATCATTCGGGCGGCGATATCCATATCGCACCCGTGGTTGACACCCGCCTCAGCGATCACATACGGCCTCCGGGTAAGATACTGCTCGGGACGGTACTCCCTTATCAGTTCAGCCAGTCTTTTCATCTTCCTTGCTCCTGGGGTATGAAAGTGCCGCCGATACCACCTCGCGGGCGGACATGTCGGGCCTCACCTGCAGCCTCAACAACCACGCGTAATCATCGGGGGTATCGAGGTCCAGTTTCAGGTGGGGATACGCGATCTTTTCATCAAGGGGGTCACAGGTGCCTATGCGAAAATTGTCCCGGTTATCCCATATGTAGTTGAAGATGTGTTCACGGTGTGACGCCTCAACCGCAGCCTCTTCGAGCCGACGCAACAACGGAAAACGCACTATTTCGGCGCCCAATCCGTCGGGATACCTGTTATTGCGCGGTATATGGTTGTACGCGTAGTCATAGTCGTTTTCCCGGAAAAATTCTATCAACCTGTCTATTTCCGAACCGCAGACGAAGGGGTTGTCCGCACAGACCCGAACGACCTGTTCCGCCTCGTGGACGCGCGCGGCCTGATAGAAACGACCCAGCACATCCGTTTCGCTGCCCCGAAATACACTGGCGCCGACGCCTGTGAGAAAATCCTCCAGGACGTCGTTCGACCTTGTATCAGGCAACGCAAAGACAACGTGGTCGACCATTCCGGACATCGTCACCCTTCGATAGACCCACTCGACAACGGGCATGCCCTTCAGCCACAGCATCATCTTGTTCGGCAGGCGCGACGCGTCCATCCGTGCCTGCACTACGGCGACGACCGCCCCCGTCACGGCGCGCCCCTGAGCAGGGAAAGGATGCGCCGGACCACCTTCCCTTTATTGCGTGCAAAGTTGATGTGCTGCTGCTTCGCGAAAAGCCTGCGCCTGTGACCGGTATCCTCGACCAGCCTCTTCAACGCATCGCTCACGGCCCTGTCGCTTCTTTCACCTTCATACATCCCCTGCGGAACGAACCCGTTCTCATCGCAGGCAAAACAGTGTGTCTTCTCCCTGTTGTTGTGGGAAAGGACGATGGCGGGGATGTTCATGTGGGCAAGCTCGTAGACCGTCCGCCCGTTCGAACAGATGGCGATCTCTGTCCTTTCCATTATGTCGGAGATGATCCCCGTCGCGTACGTGTAGGTCACTTCAGCGTCCCTGATGCCGGCAACCTCGCGCTCCAGTTCCTCGATGTGCCCGTAACCCTCGCCCGTGACCACGTCAACCGCCACTTCCTGCTGCGCGCAGTAAGGCAGAACGGCACGGAGGATCTTTCGCGTGAGGTCGCCCGGATCGGTGCCGCCAAAGGCAATCAGGAGCCTTGAGACCTTGTTCTTGAACCTGTGCGGCCTGGCATCCGAGAACTCATCACGGACGAAGAACCAGTAGTTTCCCCAGAGAATGTTCCCCCCTTCGAACAACGGCTCATCGAAAAGGTCATTGATCGTCAGATCGGCCTCCACGGCTCCGGTGCCGAGGTCCTCCAGATTGACAACACGAATGCCTCTGTCTCTCAGGCGGCGAACGTACTCCCGGGAGGTGTCCAGCATGTCATTGATGAGGAGGTCGGGTTCCAGCGAGATGATGGCATCCTCGATCTCATCAGGCTCATAGACCCCCAGCCAGTAGTCGTAACCTGCCAGCTTGTTGGCGGCCACGCTGCTGCGGGTATCACAGACAAAACGTATCTCGTGGTCTGTGATCTCGTGGGCCAACGCCAGACAGCGGTAGATATGACCCATGCCCACCGTCCTGTGCCCTATTACGCGAAAGACTATCCTCCGGCGGTTAAGGAGCTTCTCGCACAACCACCAGTCCTCGTAACCTCGTACCTCGATCATCCGTCCGCTGAGCTGGTACGCCACGGGCTCCACCAGGTATCCGGCGGGCTCCTCGAGGAGACGGCTCTTGAATATGCTGAAGGCCCTCAGTTCGGTGGCCAGTTCCGTCTCGGCCACATCATACAGCATATGGTGCACTTCCCTCTTCCACGGCGCGTACGGGCGATGCAGATCGCGGTTTACAGGCACCAGAAGCTCCGCCCCCCGGTCGTGGTAGTGGCGATACGCCTCGCGCAGTTCATTTGCCTTGATGAGAGGGACGTATGGCGACAGTATCATTATATCCTGCCAGTCCACGGCCAGGGGCAGGATATACGGCCTGATACTACCCAGATAGTTCTCCGGGTCGAGCCGCAGGGCCCTGTCATACAGGCAGGTGACGTTGTTACGTCTGCATATCAGGTCTATCTCTTCCGAGTCCGTCAATACATACGTTCGCGAAACAGAGAAGGCCTGGGCAGCGATATCGATGGCGCGTTGTATCAGACTCGTCCCCGAGAGCTTCTTCACCAGGTCGTCGGGAAAAGCGACGTTCTTCTTCACGGCGGGAATGACTACCGCCGGTCCGTGACCGTCTCCCATGTCTTTGAGGGCTTCCGGCATCAGGAGAACCTTTCCAGGGCTTCCTTCGTGGATTCCAGCAGATACTCGAAATCGTCATCCGGCATCCAGTGATGAAAAGGGAAAGAGATCATATTATCGAAGAACGTGTCCGCGTTGGGACACGCGGCCTCACCGAATCCCAGCTTCCGGTACAACGGATACCGGTTCAACGGATAGTACTGGACAACACACTGGATCTTCTTTTCGTAGGCCATGAAGCTCATTATCTCGTCGCGCCTCCCGTTGGTGACACGCGCTGCCAGAAGGTGATAGTTGTGCCGGTCGGTTTCCACCCGGTGGAACTCGATGCTGTCGTACTCTTTCAGGGCGTCGATAAAATAGAGGGCCCTCGTGCGCTTCTCCAGGTTCATCCGGTCGAGTCTGTCAAGCAGCTTCGCGCCCAGAGCGCATTCCACCTCACCCATGCAGAAGTTGTTCGGCATCAACTCGCTGCCGTTCAGAACGGGAAGGTCCACATTGCCCATCGCCGGTATCCAGTAGTGTTCCCTCTCGCAGGGGAAGGGACAATGCCCGTTGTGCCGCAGCATGGGAATCACGGCTGCCATCCCGGGATCCTTCACGGTGATGACACCACCCTCCCCCAAGGTCGTTATATTCTTGTGGGAATGAAGGGAAAAGACGCCTATATCCCCGAATGTACCCGATTTCCTGCCATCCACGGAAGTACCCATGGACTGCGCCACATCCTCGATGACCAGGATACCCCTCTGACGGGCAAGATCGATCATCTCCCGCATACCGGCGGCATAGCCATAGAGATGAACGACCACGATGGCCCGTGTCCTCTCGCTGATCCTAGGCCTTATCGTCTCGGCGGTGACGACCCTCGTCTTGAGGTCAATATCCGCCCAGATTATCCTGGCGCCTTTCTTCGCGAAGGGATAAGCACTGGAGGTAAACGTGTGCGACGGTATGATGACCTCATCTCCCGGCCGGAACTGACACAACTGAGCTGCAAGCTCCAGGCCGGAGGTGGCGCTGTTGACCGCAAAGGAATGCCTGCTTCCGATATAGGTGCCGAATTTTTCTTCGAAGGCCTTCTGATACTCGCCCTGCGTGTAGGGTTCCGCCGTTTTCATTGCATGCACGACGGTATCGATCTCTTCGGGGGTATAGTCGTGCCCCTTGCCGCTGAACCTGATCCTGAAATCCGTGGGTCCCGTCATATCCTCCTGAAGATCTCCGACGCTCTTTCCCGCGTCAGGATGGCCCTGTATTCCGCACCCAGGGCATTGACAAGCGGCTTCTCATGGATGATGGTGGATTCGTAGAGTCTGGCGAAACCGTCATCGTCCAGATTTCCCGTCACACCTGACGGCAGGTCAACACCCTGATCCTCCATGTAACGATGGAACTCATCCGTCTCCTTTGGGTAGAAATCCTCCATCACGTTCATGACAAGACAGTTGGCAAGACCGTGATGGATCTTCAAGACCGTGCTCAGACCTGCCGAAAGCGGATGAACGACGCCGACATAGCTGTTGGCTATGGCACATCCTCCCAGATACGAGGCTACCATGAGCCTCTCCACGTTCGCTCTGTTCTGCATGTCCGCGGAACCGAAGACCTCCCTGCTCAGGGCCAGGGCCTCGCGCGAGAAGGAGTCGCCAACGGCATGCCGGTGACTTCCGTTCAACGACTCAATGCAATGGATATATGTGTCCATTCCTGTATAGAAGTACTGGTTCCTGGGCACCGTGACGGGTAGAGCGGGATCGAGTATCAACTGATCAAAGATGGTGTGTTCGCTATTCATGCCGAGTTTGAGGTTCTTCCGTCGATTGGTCAGTACACACGTCCGCGAAGATTCCGCGCCGGTGCCCGAAATGGTGGGCACACCGACCTTGTAAACACCCGGTACCTTCACGAGGTCCCACCCCTGATAGTCTTCGGCCTTCCCCCCGTTTGTCAGGAGGTTTGAGACCGCCTTTGCCGTGTCCAGGGTACAGCCCCCGCCGATGCCGACGATAGCCGAGGGGAGCTCGTGGTACTTCGCCGTTATGGCGGAGTAGTATTCATTGATCCCGTCCGTTGTCGGCTCATCCACGGTGGAGACAAAGAATAGAGTATCGCCCTCCTCAACAGGCAGGTCCCGAACCAGGGATCGTCCCTGAAAGAAATGGTCCACAAAGAAGATACAGCGACCGCCACGACTCTTTGCCCGTTCCGCCAGCAAGGTGCCAAGTCCGGCTAGAGAACCCTCTCCAAATGCGTAATAGGGGACATTTTTTGAGTTATTCACCATTCGGCTCCTTCAATTCATTGATGGTGTTCTCGATCCTGAGCTCCTCGATCTCCTTCTGCAACCGTTCGTATTCCTTCATCTTCAACTGCAGGAAGTATTGCGTTTGTTTCACGCGCTCGTTTATACCCTGAGGCGTAAGGACATAGATGTAGGCGGCTTTGTTGTTGGAATTCTTGAAACGCTGCGCCTTCACGAATCCTTTCTTTATGAGCTCTTTGAGAATGAAATTCACGCTTCCAAGGCTCAGCCCTATTCGTCTCGAAAGATCACGCTGGGAGATCTCTCCTTCACCGGAGAGTTCACGAAGTGTCTTGAATTGTGCTTCGTTCATGGCACGATCTCCGGGCAGGCTACCGCCATAGTGGTTGATGCTTTTACGATTGCTTGGCCGGATTATTGATTTGTTCAACCCCTGAACAAACACATCATCTCAATTGCACGCCCATATGTCAAGGGTTTTGTGACAGGAAGAAGTGACAGGAAGAAACATGCGGGTCATGGGTCATGGGTGATGCCTTATAGGTGATGGAAGCCTTCCCCATTCCCTATAACCCATCACCCATGACCTGTCCTCTTACGTTCCGCTTATCTTCAATCCCTCCACGTAGATCGATGGTGAACCGACGGGGCCGTAAAAGGTGAGGTCGATGCCTGTTTCCTTGACGTTCCTGAAAATATCGAAGACGTTTCCCGAGAACATGACGCCCTGAAAGGGTTCCTTCACACCATTTTTGTAAATGTAACCCAGACAGCCCAGCGAGAAATCCCCCGTGACGGTGTTGGCAGTGTGGGTTCCCATGAGGTCTTCTATCACGATGCCGTTACTTGGCGGCGCCAGTATGTCTCTCGCGCCTTTTTCGACATACATGCCCCGGACCCCGCATTTCGGCGGGCTCTTGAGTCCGCTCCTCACACTATTGCCGGTCGAGTCCTTTCCCAGCTTTTTCCCGAAATACGTATCGTACAGGAAGGTCTGAAATACCCCGTCATCCACAACGGTATTCTTAAGGGAAGGCGCACCTTCTCCGTCGAAGGCGAAGGCATCTGGTCCGGCCATCCCCGAATCCACTATCTTAAGCCCTTTCGCGAAGCACTGCGCACCTTCCTTTCCCTTCAACTGCGTCTTGTCCTTGTACAGGTTCTCCGCGAGAAAAGACTCCGACAGGATGCCGAGCAGATCCGACGCCGCCCGGGGCGTCAGTATCCCTTCATACGTGCCCGTGGGTATCTGCCTGGCCGACAGCATGGAGACAACCTTTTCCGCTATGTCGAGGCCCATCCGGACCGGGTCAACGCCCGTGAGGTCGTCGGACCAGCGCCAGTCATACCAGGAAACCTCGTCATCACCCTGCCCTGCCACGGCCATTGCCGACCAGACAAAAAGGGTCTTCCTGCCCTCAACGAGAACACCGTTCGAATTCCCCAGGGCGGCCTCGAGTTCCACCTCATGGAATTCGCAGTTCCTGACGGCCGTTATCCTGCTGTCGTGCTCCCTGATGGTCTTTTCCATGGTCATGAGCATCGATCTCTTCTCATCATCACCGACGGCCATCCCGGCCGCATCGTACAGCGGGGCGACAGGATATCCCCCGCAGGCGGGAGCGAAAACACCATATTCATCCTTCTCCACAACGGGGAGCAGGGCTTCCACATTCGTGATGAGTTTGCCGGCCGGGTCCGTACGGTCATACGTATAGGCAAAGGCCGGTCTCCCGTCCTTTATGACACGCAGGGCGTATCCCTCCTCTTCCTTGAACTCGGCAGCACAGATCTCCTCGTCCCTGGCCTCGATCTTCCTTCCCTTCTCATTGAGATAGAAAACCTCACAATGATCGAAATAACCGCCCACCCTATCGAGTATGTTCTTCATCTCTTCCTCTCGTATACCGGGTATCTCTGGGTGGCCCTGCGGATTGAATAACTCAATGAACTATCCGCTCTCTCGCATCATCTGCTCGACACTCTTCAGCAGCCCCGGAAGATCATCGCGAATAACCTTCCAGACAATCTCCAGATCAACACCGAAATACTCATGCACGAGCAGATTTCTGAAATCCTTTATGTCCTGCCACTCAACATGATGATATTTCTCTTTAGCATCATCAGGGAGTTTTCCCACTGCTTCGCCGATGATCTCAAACTCTCTTATAACGGCCGAGCAGGTCTTTCGATCATTTCGAAACTCTTCGAAGGTCATTCCGGCAATGAACTGAAAGATCGCGTTGCCTGATTCCAGAATGTCCGCAAGATAGAGGGCCAGGTTCCTCTTAGACATATATAATACGTTTCCGTATCGCTTCTCTAACCGCAGGCTTCAGAGCATGTTCAAAACCAAGGTCCACTTTCCTTGAGGTCTCCCCCTCCAGATATCTCTTGAGTTGAAGAAAGCTATGAAGGTTCTTTCTCTCCTCTTCCATCTCCACAACAACATCGATGTCACTGGAAGGGGTGAAACCGCCCGCGACCAAGCTGCCAAAAACTCCGATGCGGGTCACCCCAAACCTGTCCCTCAAATACTGCTTGTTTCTCTGCAGATAATCGACAAGGCTCTTCAAGGTAAGGTCTTCCATTATCATAATCCTGCTAGTTATATACATTATTAACAGCCATATTGCAAAACCCGCCGTCTCTCATATTTCCCTTATCATCGCCGTTTCGTCGCATTCCGGGAACTTGGCGCACTTGATACAGTCGGACCAGATCTTCTGGGGGAAGACCTTCTTGTCGGTAACGGCAAAACCGCACTTCTCGAAGAATTCCACCTGGTAGGTAAGGAGAAAGAGCTTGTGTATGTCGTAGACCTTCGCCTCCTCCACGCAGGCCTCGACGAGCGCCCTTCCGACGCCCCTTCCGCGGGTGGCCTCGCCAACGCACAACGAGCGGACCTCGGCGAGATTCTCCCAGCAGATGTGCAGGGCGCCCGTCCCCGTAACGACACCGTCATGGATGTGGACAAAATAGTCGCGCAGGTTGTCGTAGAGCTCCCCGAGGGACCTCGGCAGCATCTCACCCCGTGACGCGGACTGATTGATCAACTGGTGTATCTTCTTTACGTCTTCCACTCTCGCTTTTCTGATCATGATTGAAGCATCTCCCGAGCTCTCTTTATCGTTGTCTCCGTTATGGTGGCCCCCCCGAGCATCCTTGCCAGTTCCTGCACCCGTTCCTCGGCTGCCAGCTCCCGTATGGCCGTTGTCGTCCGGCCGCCCTTCACCTGCTTCTCCACAAGAAAATGCCTGTCTCCGTAGGCCGCTATCTGGGGAAGGTGCGTTATGCAGAGAACCTGGTGCCTCGCAGAGAGGTCCTTGAGTCTCCGTCCGACCATGTCCGCCACCCGCCCGCCGATGCCGGCGTCCACCTCGTCGAAGATGAGGGCCTTCTCTTCCTCTCCCCCGATGACCTTTTTGATGGCGAGCATGATCCTCGATAGCTCCCCACCGGAGGCTATCTTCCGCAGAGGCTTCAGGGGCTCGCCGGGGTTTGTCGAGATGAGAAGTTCGATGTCGTCCCGCCCGTCCCGTTCGACATGTCCCCTGTCCGTTATGAGAACCTGGAATTGGAGTCCTTTCATGGACAGGAACCCCAATTCCTCAACGATCGTCCTTTCGATACCGGGTGCACCCTTCCTGCGTTTCGCTGACAGGGCCGAAGACATCTCCTCAACCTCTGCCGCGAGGCGCTCCCTGCCCTTCTCGAGGGCATCGATATCCCCCGTGAGCCCCGTCAGATAGGTAAGCCTCTCTTTCGCTCTCAGGCGGAAGGCCTCTATCTCCCCCTGGCTGTTCCCGTACTTGTCCTTGAGCCTGAATATCTCCGACAACCGGTCCTCGACGCGCATCATCTCCTCTTCGTCGAAGAGAAGCGTTCTCTCCATCCCGTGAATCTCCAGAAGCAGGTCTTCGATCTCGTAGGATATGCCGTCCACCCTCTTCTTCATTGCCTCCATGGCCTCGATGGGGCCAAGGGCCCTGAGCATCGCCGAGTATCGCTTGAGCAGGGCCTGCGCCGACTGCTCGGACCCCTGAAGACCCTCCGTCATCTCTTCGAAGACTTTCCCGATCTTTTCGGCCCCCTTGAGCACCTTGAGCCGGTCTTTGAGCGCCTCTTCCTCGTTCTCGCCGATGCCCTTCTTCTCTATCTCCTCCACCTGGAATTCGAGAAGTTCCATCTCCCTGTCTTTTCCCTCGGCCTCCCTCTTCCTGGCGCCAAGCTCCGCATTTACCTTCCGCAGTTCCTCCACCCTTTCGGAAAGCCTTTCCCGTTCATCGCCAAGGCCAAGAAGGTTGTCCACGATCCCGGGATAGTTCTCCTTCTCCAGGAGGTGCTGGAACTCGTTCTGACCGTAGACGCTTATGAGGGTTCCCCCCAATGCCTCCATCCGGGCAAGGGTTATGGGCTCCTCGTTCAGGAACGCCCGCGACCTGCCGGAATTCCCGATGACCCTTTTCAAGATGTATTCTTCGTCGCCGCTCATAAAGTGGCCAACCACCTCGGCTTGAGTGGAACTGGACCTGACGGCGTCGGGAGCCGACTTCGCGTTCATGAGCGTGGCAAGTGCGTTGATGACGATGGATTTGCCCGCTCCGGTCTCGCCCGTTATGACGTTGAACCCCTCCCCAAACTCGATCCTGAGCTCGTCTATGATGGCAAAGCCCTTGACGCCCAGATAGGTCAGCATCCTCTACCGTTCACCCCATTTCAGCTTCGTCCTCAATATCTCGAAGTAGCCCCGCGAGGAGGACTTCACAAGGTGCACGGCATGGCTCGACTTCTTGACCGTGACCTCATCGGCATACTCGAGCGGGAAACCGACCTGGCCATCGAGGGTCAATATGACCTTTTCATCCTCCGATTTCAGCACCGCCCGTATCACGACGGATTCCGGCAGGATTATGGGCCGGTTCGTCAGCGTGTGGGGGCAGATGGGAGTGACGATGAGGTTCGTCAGCGATGGATAGATGAGAGGCCCCCCGGCAGCCATGGAGTAGCCCGTAGCCCCCGTTGGCGTCGACACTATGAGACCGTCTGCCTTGTACGTCGTCAGGTATTCCTCGTTCACGTACGTCTCTATGTCAATGATCCTGGCCAGCGCGTCCTTGGTGATGACGGCATCGTTGAGGATGGTGATATCGAAGATGGGGTCGCCTTCCCGGTTGACCCTCACATCGAGCATTATCCTCTTCGAAATACTGAAATCTCCCTTCAGGACCTTGTCGAGCGTGACAGTGAACTCCTCCGTCGACGTCTCCGTGAGAAAACCGAGGCTTCCGAGATTGACCCCTATGATGGGAACCTCGGAGCCTTTGCCGTGGCGTGATACGGAAAGGAGGGTGCCGTCCCCCCCGAGGACCACAATGAGGTCGGCCCCCTCGCCGACGTGTTCCATCTCGAAGGTGGCTCCATATCCCATCTGCCCGGCCGCTCCTTCCTCGACCGCAATACTGCTCCTCCCGCCGAAACGCTCTATGATCTCGCGCGCGATCTCCAGGGCGTCCTTCTTCTCACGTTTGCAGACGATATGGATCGTTTTCATGGGATATACCTTTCCTTCAGGCGGTCGGACAGCTCACCGAGGAGACGAAAGGCCCCTTCGACTGTCTCGGTTCGGTCGGGGTTCAGGAGGTTGCATGTCGCCGGCGCCAGGAGACTCCTCGCGGCAATCTCCGACGGCATGAGTCCTTTTTTTGTCAATGGCTTCCACATCGTCACAAGCCTTTCCGCCATGGTCACGACACCCTCTCCCGCGAACTCCTCCGTGTACGTCGGCACGATGCCCCAGCTTATCGTCCCGCCCCCCCTTATAAACTCCTTCACTCTGTCGTAATTGACGAAAATATCACCAAAACCGTAGGCATTCAGCGAAATGATACCGATGTTGAGAGAAAGAAGGAAGTCCCAATCGGGATTACCACACAGATGAAGACCCCGGGGGCCCTCCACGCCTTCGTAGAACTCATACATCTCATCCCGCGCCTTGACATGGTCATAACCGCTCATGGCATTAAAGACAAACTCCAGACCGGGGTCATCGATCCAGACAAAGGCATGCCCGTTCCTCGCCGCAAGTTCCCTGTACTGGGCATTGAGCCTTTTCTGGATGAACGAGAACGCGACGGTACGTATGTCATCATTATAAACTATCGGCATCCCATTCTCATCCACAATCTTCAGCGCAAGGCTGACCGGGCTTATGACCTGCCCGTGGACGGCCATAAACTGCGAAAGATCGCGGTTGAGGAACCGACGGTACACGAGCGAATGACTGTCGGAGAGCGCGAAATGCCCGATGTCCTCCTCGTGGGCGAAGAAATCATCCAGTTCCCCGTAGAATCGCGCGGTATCGATGTAGCATCTGGCCGCCCGCTCGTCGAAGATGACCCCCGGGAACCTCTCCAATGCCTGGACGTACATATCTTCGTAGAAAGACACCTTCGGGAGCTGCGGCCAGAAAGGGATGTCGAGGGACAGAGCAAGCTCGAGGGCCTCACCGGCATCTTCATGAGGCAGAATCCCCATCGCTGTTGTCGCCAAACCGGTCTCGAAGGATAGCACCCCTGTCATCCAACATCTGTAACAAATCACCGGGTCCATGTCAAACATCGGACGCATAGCCGTCTTCGAAAAGCGTGCAGATCAACGCGTATGCATTTTATTGCAATCAGTCAATCATTTCGCTTCATTAGACAACACATTGAGCACAAAATGAGTTGACATCCCGTCCCGACATGGGCTATAACACCCCCATGCGCTCCCGTAAGCGATCACATATCATTCTTATAACGATGTTCTTTGTCGCGACGCTCTTCGCGACCAACACCTTCTCGTCAACGGGCATAATCCTGGAGGACGAAGGGGCGGAGAGATCTGCGATCATAGAGAAGACCATCAGCTTTCTCAAGGAACGCAAACCGGGCGTGCCGGATGACAAAATACAGGTCATCGCCAACAGCGTGTATGAAGAATCAAAGAAGTATGACCTCGACTACCGCCTTATCCTCGCCATCATGAAGGTTGAGAGCAACTTCAGGAACGACGCCGTCTCCAGGCGGGGTGCCCGCGGTCTCATGCAGATCAACCCCTCTTCCGCCCGCATCATAGCCCGGGAATCGGGGGTCGAGGTCAAGGGGGCCAGGTGCCTGCACGAGCCTGAAAAGAACATCAAGATCGGTGTGAGCTATCTGTCCAAGTTGCGCGACATGTTCGACAACATCGTATCCGCCCTCCACGCGTACAACGCCGGCCCCGGGAAAGTGAAGAAACCCGCCAGCGAGGAAAAGGCCAGGACCACCTCCTTCACGAGGAAGGTCATGAGCGAGTACCGCCAGATATCCGAAGTCCTCCCCGAACCGGACGAAGAATAGCCCGGAAGAGATCTCCAGATGAAACTGTCTTCTTGCCCCCCGCTTCTGCTATAATAGTCCCCACAACCCAAGAACGTTAGATGATGAGGAGGCGCAACATGGCAAAAAGTCTTATGGAGTTCTTCAACAAGCAACCCCGCCTGGGTGTTCTCAGCACGGCCACCAAGGCCGGTGAAGTCAACTCGGGTTATTTCGGTTCACCCCGCATGGTCGATGAGAAGACCATCATCATGGCCCTGGGCAACAACAGAACCCTTGCCAACCTCCAGGAAAACCCCAACGCCTGCTACCTGATCATGGAGCCAGGCAAGTCCCTGCCTGACTGGAAAGGTGTAAGAATGTACCTCAGGATGACGGAATGCCAGACGTCGGGCGATACCGTCGACACGATGAGAAAACAACTCGTCGAAAAGGCGGGAGAAGCCGCGGCAAAAATGGTCTACGCGGCAGTGACCTTCGAAGTGACGGCGGTGAGACCTCTCGCCGACTTCGGCCAGGGCTGGGAGAAATCCATATAGAGAAGATAGGTTATGGGTAATGGGTTATGGGTAATGGGAAAGACTTGATTCCCCTATCACCTATCACCCATCACCTATTACCTATTACCTATTACCTGTCTCATCTGAATATCTTCCCCGGATTCAGGATGTTGTTGGGGTCGAAGAGGGTTTTTATCGACTTCATGGCGGCTATGACCTGCGGTGAGAGTTCCATGTCGAGGTAGGCCGCTTTCGATGTGCCGATCCCGTGTTCTCCTGAGAGCGTGCCGCCGAGGCGGACGGTCTCGGCGAAGATGTCCCTGACCGCCTCTTCCGCCTTGTGGCGGTCTTCGGGCGTGTCCTTTATCATGATACTCACATGGAAATTGCCGTCCCCTGCGTGGCCGAAGCTCAGGATAGGGATGCCATATTTCTTTTCAAGCGCTTCCAACGACCGGATCAATGTGGGAATGTGGGACCTGGGCACCACAACGTCCTCCGCTATCTTCACAGGGTTCAGGTTGTACGTGGCCTGCGAGAGGACGCGCCTCGCCTGCCATAGTCTGTCAGCCTCCACCGGATCCCGGGTCACATCACATCGGACGACCTTGCGGGCGACGAGGATGTCCTTCACTTTTCCCACCTGCGGAGCCACCGCCTCCTCGTTGCCGTCAACTTCAATAAGGAGGAGGCCCCCGATCTCTTCAGGTATGCCCATGGGAGAGGCCTTTTCGCTGCACCGGATGGATGCCCTGTCCATGAACTCTATCGTGGATGGGATGACCTTGGCTGCAATGATGGCCGAAACGGCCCGCGCGGCATCTTCGACCTCGTTGAAGAGGGCAAGGATCGTCGCCTTCGCCTCGGGCAATGGTATGAGCTTCACCGTGATCTTCGTGACGAGTCCCAGGGTGCCTTCGCTCCCCACGATAAGACGCGTGAGGTCATAGCCCACGACCCCCTTCATCGTTCGGACACCTGTGTTAAGGATCTCTCCCGTCGCCGTCACCACTTCAAGGCCTATGACGTAGTCCCGTGTCACACCATATTTCAGTGAATTGGGCCCGCCCGCACATTCGGCAACATTCCCGCCCATGCTTGAGTATTTGTACGACGCAGGATCGGGTGGATAGAAAAGACCCTGCTTCGCTGCTTCCTGCTGAAGGTTGAAGGTGATCACCCCGGGCTCCACGACCGCTATGAGGTTCTCCGTGTCTATCTCGAGAATGCGGTTCATTCGCGTAAAAACGAGAACAACACCCTCCACGACCGGTATCGACCCGCCCGTCAGCCCCGTGCCCTGCCCCCTCGGGATAACGGGAAAACCATGGCGGTTCGCAAGCTTCATGATACGGGAAACCTCTTCCGCGGAGGAAGGGAACACGACGAGGTCGGGTACTATGCCGTCGGTCCTTGCATCATATGAATAGCACTGCCGCTCCTCCAGGGAGTCCATTGCATTCTCTTTTCCGACGATCTCCCGTATCTCATCAATGATCTTGCTATCCACGTGTCCCTCTGTACGATAGATTTTTTGGGATTAATAATAGCACATAATCGTACCCCTTTTCTTCTTTTTCCTTTGCATTTTCCCGTCCCGGCGGGTTATTTACAATAAAGTCAGGGAGGCTGTATGAGAAAGACCATCATATTGATACTGTCCTTTGCCGCTGTGGTGTTCCTTGCGTGGAACGTGTATGCCGGTCCCGATGCCTTCAGCAAGACAGACAAGGACACCAACGGCGTGATCAGCACCGATGAATTTGATTCCGCGGTGAGATCGAAATTCAAGGAGTACGACAGGAACAATGACGGAAGGATTGACATGAATGAGTTCGCGGCAAAAGGACACCCCGACGCCGTGAAAGAGTTCAAATTCATGGACAGGAACAGCGATGGCTTTGTCAATGCCGACGAATTCTACAAGGCCGCGATCCGAAGGCGTGACCAGATCGATTTCAACCGGGACTCGAAGATCAGCAAGGAAGAATACAATTCGAACAAGGCCCTGCCTCTCCTGAAGTTCTATTTCTAGGGGAGAATGGCACGGAACCGGGGATCGTGTATGTGTTGAAATACTGGAAGGGAAAGAACCGTCTTCAGGAAACAGTCCACCCTTCCCGATAACGCCCGGCCCATCTCATGGCAGAGAACATCCAACAGAGGAACATCTGGAGCGCGCTGAAGGAACCCTTCTTCCGCACGCTGTGGACCGCCAATATGGTGTCCCTTGTCGGTTCGTGGATGCACGAAACGGGCACAGCGTGGCTCATGACGTCGATGACGGTCTCTCCCTTCATGGTCGCCATGCTGCAAACCTCCATGACCCTCCCCTTCTTTCTCCTTGCCCTGCCCGCCGGCGCCCTTGCCGACATAATCGACAGGCGGAAACTGCTGGTCGCGGCGCAGCTCGTCATGCTCTGTGCGGCCCTGGTCCTCGCTGTCCTGACGCTGGCCCGGGTCGTGACTCCCGTCACGATACTCGTCCTCACCTTCGCCCTCGGGGTGGCCGCCGCCGTTAACGCCCCCACCTGGCAATCGATCATCCCCGAACTGGTCTCGCGCGAGCATCTCCAATCGGCCGTCACCCTGGGTTCGGTTGCCTTCAACGTCGCGCGCGTCGCCGGACCGGTCCTGGGCGGCCTCCTTCTTGCCCTTCTCGGTCCCGCCTCGGTCTTCTTCGTCAACGCACTGTCTTTCATGGGCGTGATCCTCGCACTCCTGTCATGGAGATACCGGCCCAAGGAACAGACCCTGCCGGCGGAACGCTTCACGGGCGCCATAAGAACCGGGGTCCGCTACGTGAGAAACGTGCCCCAGGTCAAGACGGTGCTCATCCGCATGGGGGTCTTTTCCTTTTTCGGGAGCTCATTGTGGACCTTCCTTCCCATCATAGCCCGTGTCCGTCTCGACCTCAAGCCTTCGGGCTTCGGACTGCTCCTGTGCTTCTTCGGCATAGGGGGACTGATGGGCGCCATTCTCCTTCCCCGCGCGGGGCAGCTGCTGAGATTCAAGCCCCTCGCCAACCTCGCCACCCTTCTCTTTGCCGCGGCAATAGGCGTCCTTTCCTTTTCGGGCACATTCTATCTCACCGGTGGCGCCCTTCTGGCAGGCGGCATCGCCTGGCTCGCCCTCATATCCACCTACAACACGGCCATCCTCTCCATCATCCCCTCCTGGGTGAGGGGCCGCGTCATGTCCGTTTTCATGCTCGTCTTTTTCGGCCCCTTTGCCATCGGCAGCGCTCTCTGGGGATTCCTGGCATCCTGGATGGGTATCACCGAAACCCTTGTCTTCACCTCCCTCGCGACAGCGGCCGGACTCCTCGTTACCTCCCGGAGGACCCTGTCGGAGCCGCACGGGGTGGACCTCACACCATCCGAGCACTGGCCCCAGTTTCCCGGAGAAATGGAACCCGACATCCACGGGGGCCCTATCCTCGTCGTTGCCGAATACTCCATCGACCCTGACCATCTCAACGCCTTCCTTGCCGCCATGAGCTCTCTGAAGACGATACGGATGCGCGACGGCGCCTTCCGTTGGAACCTCTTCAGGCAAGCTGGGTCAGAGTATCGCTTCATCGAGTCCTTCATAGTCCAGTCCTGGGCGGAGTACATGCGCCAGCAGGAGCGCTTCACGGTCTCCGACGGCGGGGTCGTCGACGTCGTCCGCTCCTGTCAGAAGAAAGGCGAATCTGTCATTGTGCGCCATTTTGTGGCACAGCCGGTGAGAAGAGAAAAGTAATGAGAACGGGAAAGGAAAGAACCGGGTGACAGGTCATGGGTTATAGGAAAAGCCCTTTCCCCCTCACCTATGACCTATTGGCTATGACCTGGTTTCTTCTCTGTAATATAGAAGATCCCTGGCGTAAGGCGCCACCGCATCGACGAAACCGTCCTGCTGTTCCCAGTCCATCGGTTTGAAGGAACGGGCAAAGTAGACGTTCTGTTCGAGCTGTTCCAGGCTGTCGCAACCGATGATGGCGGTGGCGATGGGCTGGGAAAGGGCGTAGCGGAAGAAAGCCTCCATGGACGTGTAGAACGTGAGTTTTGATGTGAACCCCCGCACATATATCTTCATGCCGATGATACCCACGCCCCGCTCTTCAGCCAGCGGCAGTATCTCCTCAAGAAAACTTTTCTGTGAAGCCTCAGCGGGATTGACGGGGACAAGCATGGTATCGAAATCGAAACGATGGATACACTCCCTGATCACCGATGGGTCTTGATGACCGGTGATACCGATGAACCGTGTCAGCCCTTTGTCCCTCGCTTCCACGAAGGCATCGATGGCGCCCCCGACAGCGAAGAGTTCTTCTACGTCCCCGATCGTCCTGACATCGTGTACCTGCCAGAGGTCCAGGTGGTCTGTCTTCAGATTACGCAGGGTCTCGTGAAGATGTTCAAGAGCGCCCTCCTTTGTTCTCGCGTGTGACTTGCCTGCGAGGAAGATGTCCTTCCTGCGCTCCCTGAGCGCCTTGCCATAATATTCCTCGCTGCCGTCGTAGGCGCGTGCTGATTCGAAATAATTGATGCCAAGGTCCAACGCCTTGTTGATGAGAGTGTACGCCTCTCTGTCCCGTCCATGGGAACGAAGAAGCCCCTCCCCGCCAAGGCCCATTATCGTCACCTCGACGTCTGTTCTGCCAAGCTTGCGTTTATCCACTATACAAGACCTTTCGGTAGTACTTAATCGTTATCGGTTCTGAAAATGGCCCCACCTGCAGCGCCCGTGACCATCCTGGCATACCGGGCCATATAGCCTTCCGTGATCTTCGGCTTCGGCTTCTTCCAGACTTTTCTTCGTTTCTCGAGTTCGCTAGTCCCAACCTTGAGGTCGATGGTCTTCTTTACGAGGTCTATCTCGACGATGTCACCATCCCTGACGAGAGCGATAGGGCCGCCCTCGGCTGCCTCAGGTGAAACGTGCCCGATACACAGCCCCCGGGTGCCCCCCGAGAACCGCCCGTCGGTGATCAGCGCGCAGACCGTATCGAGCCCTCTTCCCGCGAGAATACTCGTCGGCGTCAGCATCTCCCTCATCCCCGGTCCGCCCTTCGGTCCTTCGTAACGGATGATGACCGCGTCGCCGGCCCCTATCCTGCCTTCCATGATGGCCTTGCCGGCCTCTTCCTCGCTTGCGAATACCCGGGCCTTCCCTTCAAAATGCCAGATGCTCTCGCTCACCCCGATCCGCTTCACTATCGACCCCTGGGGCGCGAGAGAACCGGTCAGAACGGCAAGACCGCCCTTCTCGTGATAGGCGTTCTCGATGGTGCGGATCACGTCACGGTCCGTCGCGTCTGTACCCTTGAGGAGATCGGAGATCTTCCTTCCCGATACGGTGAGGCAGGACTTTCTGATGAGGTTCCTGCGCGACAGCTCTTTCATTATTGCGAATACACCGCCCGCCTCGTTGAGGTCTTCCAGGTGGTGGGGTCCCGCCGGGCTCATATTGCAGATATGCGGAACCTTTTCCGACATGGTATCAAAAAGAGTGAGGGGAAGATCAAGACCTCCCTCGTGCGCAATGGCGGGCAGATGCAACGCCGTGTTCGATGACCCTCCGAATGCCATGTCCACGGAAATGGCATTTCTGAAGGCATCGAGGGTCATGATATCTCTCGGTTTCAACCCCTTCCTGACGAGGTCCACGATGGCAATCCCCGTTTCCTTGGCAAGCCTTATTCTCGCCGCGTGAACAGCGGGTATCGTACCATTCCCCTTGAGAGCTATCCCCAGGGCCTCGGACAGACAATTCATTGAATTTGCCGTGAACATGCCGCTGCACGACCCCGCGCCGGGACAGGCGCACTCCTCAAGCATGGCGAGCTCCTTTGCGTCCATGAGACCGCCCGCGACCTTTCCCACACTTTCGAACACGGATATGAGGTCCACCGGCTTCCCCTTGAAACGGCCCGCCAGCATCGGACCACCGCTCACCATTATACTGGGGATGTTGAGACGCATGGCGGCCATCATCATTCCGGGGATTATCTTATCGCAGTTCGGGATCAACACGAGTCCATCAAAGGGATACGCCTTGGCCATGACCTCGACAGAATCACAGATCAGTTCGCGCGACCCAAGAGAATACTTCATGCCCTCATGGTTCATCGCGATGCCGTCGCAGACACCTATCGTCGAGAACTCCATCGGTGTTCCGCCGGCCATCCTGATCCCATCTTTCACGGCCTGTGCTATTCTTCCGAGATGTATGTGCCCCGGAATCACCTCGTTGGCGGAACTGGCAATGCCGATTATGGGCCTGTCGAGTTCCTCCTTCAGGTATCCCATGGCTCCAAAAAGGCTCCTGTGCGGTGCCTTCTGCAGACCTTTCTTCATTCTGTCCGACCTCATGAAACCTCCCGTTCGACAAAATAATATCGCTGCCTCGCATAAGGGGACCAGCGATTCGCGCTCAGAATATACAAGGTTATTACAGAGGACGCCACTTTGCAACAGAATACTGCCTTGTCGGACACGAGAACCCGATGCCAGGATACCCGTTCTGCCGCCGGCTACGCCATCGCATGTCCTTCGGTCTCCGGTTCAGGGAAGCCTTCTGTTTAGACAAGGCCCGGCCGAACACCGGTTTCCTGGTAACGGAAATAGTCCCTCACAATACTTCCGTGATCGAAGGCTATACTCGCCGGCAGGTCCGCGGAGGTATAGACGGCGGCCCTGCGCGCATCATCACGGCCTTCCAGCGTACCTGTCCCTTCCCCGATGAAGACAACGGACACCGTGTGGAACCTCGGGTCGCGCTCCGGCTTCGAATAGACATGGAACTGCTCGATAAGCCTGACGTCGAGGGAAGTCTCTTCCCGGGCCTCTCTCACCGCCGCTTGCTCCACAGACTCACCAACATCGACGAATCCTCCCGGCAATGCCCACCCCGGCGGCGGGTTCTTTCGTTCGATAAGAACGATCCCGCCCCGGAACCGTATGATGATATCCACGGTCAAAAGCGGTGTCTCCAGTGTATGCGCCACAGGCATCCTCCCCCACCTCACCTTCCGCGATAGATGTTTACAAAGACCACCCCATGTGGTAATCATCAATCACGCATGGACTTCGATCTCATAATCGACAGCCACTCGCACTGGGGCCCTTCCTCCTCCATGGGCATCGACGTTACCACCGGTCAGCTCCTCAGCCAGCAAAAGGAATCAGGTGTCGATTACGTTATTATCATACCCTTCCCTTCGACGGCAATTGAAAACAACGCGATCAATGTCCGCATCCTCGATGAGTCCCGGCGCATCGACAGCTTCTTCCCTTATCACTACATCAGGGAGAACTACGACACTGAGGGGTTCGATCCTATCCCCGGATCTTACTACGGCGGGAAATGGCATTGGATGCGGGGCTGGCAGGACTCAGCTTCCAACTACAGCATCCTCGACGACCCTGAGCTGCCGCGGTTGGTGGAGAAGATCGCGAACACGGGCAAGCCGGTGGTATTCGAAGAGGAACTGAAGTTCACGAAGTCCTTTGTGGACATGTTCCCCGACGTTACGCTCATCATTCCCCACCTGGGCCTCCTCGGCGGCTACCCCCTGGACTTCCTGAAGGCCTTCAAGAACAACAGCAACGTCTACTTCGATACGGCTCTCGGCTCGAAAGACATGATCTTCGAATTCGTCCGGACCATAGGCCCCGAACGCGTTCTCTTCGGCTCCGACGTGCCCTTCGGCACGATGAGGAGCGAACTGTCAAAGGTCACGGGACTATCGCTCGGCCATCGTGACAAGGAGCTCATCCTTTCGGGGAATGTCACCAGGTTGGCCGGTCTTCTCCTTCCCCATTCCTAGATTTTTTTTCACATAGCGACATTTTTGAAATAATGAATTGACAATATCTCAGACAAAACAATAATATGTAACAAAGCTACAATCTGGATGGGTGAGTTTCGGACCGGAGTATCATCACCACTACGAAAGGGGGTAATTATGAAGTTTGATGCATTCGTGGATGGAAAAACGGGAATCAAGAGACGTGACTTCCTCAAACTGACCTCGGCGGTCGGCGGAGCCGTGCTGCTCGGCGGTGCAGGAAAGGTCTTCGCACAGTCGAAAAAGAGGATCTCCATCGCTACGGGAGGGATGGGGGGCGTGTACTTCGTCATCGGCGGGGGCATAGCCAGTATCCTCACAAAATACGCGGGAGTTGAGGCGGCCGCCGAAGTGACGGCCGCTTCCGTTGATAACTGCAAGCTCATAGGGGCAAAGAAATCCGACCTGGCCCTCATTATGGGCGACACCGGCTACGACGCCTTCAAAGGAACGGGTATCTTCAAGGGTCGCGCCCTTCCCGTTCGTGTCCTCACAGTCCTGTATCCCAATCTCACACACCTCGTCACCCTTGAGGGCAAGGGGATAACCAAAGTTGCCGACCTCAAGGGCAAGAGAGTATCCACGGGTGCCCCGGGGAGTGGAACGGAAGTCATAGCGCTGCGTGTTCTCGAAGCTGCCGGGATCAACCACGAGAAGGACATAAAGAAGGACAGACTTGGCGCGTCCGAATCGGCCGGAGCGCTCAAGGACGGCAAGATAGACGCCTACGTCTGGTCGGGAGGCGTTCCCACCGCATCGGTCCTTGACCTTGCCGCATCTCCCGGGGTTAAGATGTCTCTCATAGGGCACGATGATCTCATTCCCAAGATGACCGCCAAGTACGGCCCAATCTATTACAAGTCCATCATTCCCAAAAAGATCTATACCGGAATGACCCAGGACACACCCGTATCGACGGTGGCGAACATTCTCATCTGCCACAAGGACATGGACACCCAGCTCGCCTACAACATCATGAAAGGTATATTCGACCACCTCAAGGAACTGGCTGCAATTCACAAGGAAGCGCTTCACATAAGCCTGAAGGACGGGGCATCTTCGCAATCCATACCCTATCACCCAGGCGCACAGAAATTTTTCAAGGAAAAAGGATTCAACGTACCGGTCTAGAATGGAACGCGGCCACAAGGAGGGAAGCTTCCCTCCTTGTGGCCCTCTACACGTGCGGCCCGGCACACCCGCGTCGGGACGGTGCACGACTGGTGTTTGAACTGCTTCTGTGCTCGAGCACAAATGATCGGCGCACGCCGATCAGGTGATAAGGAACAGGATCTTCGGAAAGCATCCTGGAAAGCACGCTCGGAGGCGCTCATGGAAAACAACGAAAAAGAACCCACCACTGCACCTGCTGATCTCACTGAAGAACAGAAGAAGAAGATCGAAGAACTCATCGAACAGGAAGAAGGCATAACCCGGAAGGTAACCGGTTTCTGGGACATCCTGATCACGGTCCTTGCCATCGTCATGTCCCTTTTTGCAATATATACAACGATCGTCCCGGTGACCACCCAGATCTTGAGGGGTGTTCACGTGGCCCTGCTTCTTGCCCTTTCCTTCCTCTACTATCCGGTCTCCAAAAAGTTCAGGGGAAAGATAACCTTTTTCGACATCGCACTGTCAATACTGGGACTTGCCTGTATCGGGTACATGCTCTTTGACTTCGAGGATTTCATATACCGCGCCGTCACACCCGAACGCTGGGACATGGTCTTCGGCATCCTCTTCATCCTGCTCATTCTCGAGGCAACGCGCAGATCGTCGGGCTGGATCATGCCGGTCACGTGCCTCGTCTTCCTCGCGTACGCCTATGTCGGGCCGTGGCTCCCCTCTCCCTGGACACATCGGGGATACGACATAGAGCGTATCGTGGGACACATGTACATGACGTTGGAAGGGATCTTCGGCGTTCCCATAGATGTCTCTTCGACCATCATCATCATGTTCTGCATATTTGGAGCGTTCCTTGCGGTCTCGGGAGCGGGGAAGTTCTTCGTGGACTTCGCCTTCTCGGCGATGGGCAAAAAACCGACCGCTGCGGGGCGGTCTGTCATCGCGACGTCGTACCTGCTGGCCATGGCGTCCGGATCGGGAGTGGCAAACACCGTGGCCATAGGCTCCGTCGCCTACCCCATGCTCAAAAAAGCAGGCTATGACAAGAGCAACGCGGGAGGTTTCCTCGCGGCCGGAGGCATGGGTGCCATAACGACACCTCCCGTCATGGGAGCCGCGGCATTCCTCATAGCGGAATTCCTGAGGATCAGCTACGTTGATGTCATCCTTCTTGCGCTCATTCCTGCAGCCCTTTATTACTGGGGACTCCTCATCATGGTCGAACTGGATGCAAAGAAATTCGGCCTTAAGGCGGTCCAGATAGACAAGAGGCACACCCTCTGGCAGCTCACCAGACTCTACGGTTTCCACTTCTTCTCTCTCATTGCAATAGTGGCCTTCCTGGTGAAGGGGTTCACGCCTCAGGTCGCGGTGCTCGCCGCCATCATAACCTGTTTCCTTGCATCCTTTATCCGCAAGGAAACCAGGTTCACCCTCAAAATGCTCATCGCCGCATTAAGGGAAGGGTCCATTACCGTGCTCAACGTTGCCGCCATATGCGCGGCAGCGGGCATAATCGTCGGCGTCGTCAGCCTCACCGGCCTTGGCCTTAAGCTCTCCACCATCATCATCGGGTATGCGGGCGGCAACCTCCTCGTGACAGCCATATTTGCCGCCGTCCTTCTCTGGGTCATCGGTCTCGCTGTCCCCATAACGGCAACGTACATCATTGCCGCCGTCATCGTGGCCCCGGCCTTTACCCAGCTGGGTGTCCCGGAATACGCGGCGCACATGTTCATCTTCTACTATGCCCTTCTCTCCGAGGTGTCCCCGCCGACCGCGCTTTCTCCTTTCGCCGCAGCGGCCATCACGGGCGGCGACCCCTACAAGACCACCTTCATGGCCTGGAAATACGCCATCACTGCCTTTCTTCTCCCCTTCGTTTTTACCGTTCTTCCCTCGGGCAGGGCCATCCTGCTCCACTTTGAGGGGGTCGGGATCGCGGCCGGCGTCTGGACCATCATAGCGGCATTCCTGGGGATCGGGATGCTTGCTTCGGGGTGCGCTGGTTGGTTCCTCAAGAGATCGACCATTCTGGAACGCGTCATCATAGTCGTGGGTGCCCTTGCATTTGTCTACCCCCACAGGCTTGGAGACATCGCAGGCTTTGTCTGCCTCTTTATCGTAATAGCCATGCAGAAGCTTCGGAAGGACAAGCACTCTCAGCAGGCCCAGGTCGCCGCCTAGGCGACAAACCCTGCCCTGCGCCGGCTCCTGATAACAAAAAAGGCCAGCTTGCAACAGCTGGCCTTTTTCTTGATCCTTTGTCTATCAGCTACGCTGATTTTTCCATCGCGATAATGGCGGCTCCCAGGGACCCGACGATCTGCGGCTCCACATGGATCTTGAGCTGCGTGCCGAGTGCTGCCTCGAGGGCTTTTACCACGCCTATGTTCTTCGCAACACCGCCCGCCATGATGACATCGTTCTGGATGCCGCCGAGCCTGTTGATGAGCCCCATCGTCCTGTCGGCGATGGCCTTATGGATACCGTAGAGGATATCTTCGAGCTCTTCGCCCTCGCTGACGAGGGATATGACCTCCGACTCGGCAAAAACCGTACAGATACTGCTGATGGTGACTTCCTTCTTGTGCCTCAGCGACAGATCACCGATCCTGTCGAGTTCCACGTTGAGCGCCTTGGCCATGACCTCGATGAACCTCCCGGTCCCGGCAGCGCATTTGTCGTTCATTTCAAACTCAACGACGCGGCCCTTCTCATCTATCCTGATGACCTTTGTGTCCTGGCCGCCGATGTCAATGATCGTTCTCGCCTGCGGAAAAAGATGGTTGACGCCTTTTGCTATGCATGTGATCTCCGTGACCGCCTGCTTCGCAAAGGCCGCTCTTTTTCTGCCACAGCCGGTTGCTACAATATAGGATACATCTGAAGGGCTTTTGCCCGGATAGGCGAGCACTTTCTCAAGTGCCATCTCAGCCGTCTTCTTGGAATCCGCGCCTGTCTGAAGGATGGTATAACCCAATATTCCCTTATCCTTATCGAGAAGCAGAGCTTCAGTTGTGATCGAACCTATATCTATCCCGGCAACTAACATAAGCTTCTCCCCCTTTTTGTTTTTTGCTATTCCAAGGTTGCGATGACCGTGTCCGCTTCGACTTCCTGACCGGCCTCAACAAAGATCTCCTTGACGGTTCCGGCTGCCGGGGCAACGATCGGCATTTCCATCTTCATTGCCTCGAGGATTGCAACCTGATCATCCTCAGCCACCTTGTCGCCGACCTTGACATCAACCTTAACAATCTTTCCTACCATGGGACATGTTACTTCAGTAGCCATACAATTACCTCCTTCAGGATTGACTCACTCGATTACTTTCTGTATCCCAGGGCAAACTGGGCGATGATCATCTTCTGGACGTTGGACGTTCCTTCGACGATCTGATAGGACTTGGCGTCTCTCAGGTACCTCTCGACAGGGTACTCGGAGGAGAACCCGTAGGAACCGAAGATCTTCACGGCTTCCGAGGCGCAGAAGTTCGCCGACTCAGCCGCGTAATACTTCGCCATCGAGGTCTCGAGGGTGTTGTTCATTCCCTGGTCCTTCTGCCATGCACACCTTAAGACGAGAAGCTTTGCCGCCTCATGCTCGACGGACATGCGGCCGATCTGCTCCTGAACCATCTGGAACTGGCCTATGGGCTGGCCGAACTGCTCCCTTTCATTCGCGTACTTGCAGGCTTCCTCAATACAACTCTCCGCCACGCCAACGGCCCTTGCCGCTGAGCTCAAGCGGGTGGAGTTCAGCATCGTCATACAGATGTTGAAACCCTGGCCCAGTTTGCCGAGAAGGGCGCTCTTCGGGATCTTCGCTTCCTCGAAGAATATCTCGCCCGTCGGTGCGCAGTGGAGACCGAGTTTCGTCGTGATGGCCCTCTGAACGACTCCGGGTGTGTTGAAATCGATGAAGAAAGCGGACATGCCTTTGTGCTTCGCCGCTTTGTCCGTCATCGCGTACACAACGCCGCAACCGCAGTAGGGAACACCCGAGATCCAGGTCTTGGAGCCGTTGAGGATAAAGCCGTCGTCGACCTCCGTCGCCGTCGTCTTCATGCTGGCCACATCCGACCCTGAGTTGGGCTCTGTGATGGCAAAGCATCCGCCGCTCGTTCCAGCGATAAGACCGGGAAGGAACTGTTCTTTCTGCGCATCCGTGCCAAACTTCAGGAGAACGTTCTGCGGACCGTTCATCTGAAGGTTGAAGGGAAGACCCCATGACGGGCTGACCCTTGCGACCTCTATCGCCATGAGGGTTGCAGCCATGTTGCCTTCTTCCAGTCCCAGGCCGCCGAACTTCTCGGGTGCCAGACAGGCGAACATGCCCTGATCGCCCATTTTCTTCATGATCTCAGGGCGATATTTATGCTCTTTCTCATCTTCTTCCATCGTCGGTTTGATATTCTTTACTGCAAAATCGTACGCCATTTTACGCATTGACTCGAGTTCATCGGAAATCTTGAAATCCATATTTTACTCTCCTTTCTTTGGCGGTATTTTGTGGGGCAATATTGTGAAACAATTAGCAAACCTATCTTAGCAAAAGGGCTTTTCGCCTGTCAAGCTAATTCTGATGAATATGATAAACGTTTACCAATGATTTACGGTGGTTAACGACGGTACGACCCGCCTTCCCCCCGAAAGGCCGGTTCACCCCGGACGACAGCGAGAATCCTTGCATAAGCCCTTGTGCTTTTATATAATTAATTCACCTGGATGGCAAGAAGAAAAGCATGATCGTCAGCACGACAGGACACGTTGACCGCGATTTTCATGTGACAGGGCTTGCATGGTCGCCGGCATATCTCTTGAACGGCGCCACGCCTGTCCTGTTCGAGGCCGGCTTTTACTCCATGGGTCCCCTGTACGCCAGGGACATCCGAGAGGTCACCGGCACGAAAGACCCGTCCCACCTTTTCCTTACCCACGTCCACTACGATCACTGCGGCGCTGCCGCGTATTTCAGGAAGGTCTTTCCGGGCATTACGATATGCGCGTCGAAGCGGGCAAGCGAGATCCTCCGCCGCCCCAACGCCATCGAACTCATGACGTCTCTGAGCCGCAACTTCACCCGACTCGCGGAAGCGTCACCCGACATCGACGGGAGCGCCATTCTCCACTCCTCCTTCGAGCCCTTCGCCATTGATCGTGTTTTCGAGAGCGAGCAAACCTTCACCATCGATCCTTCGCTCCATGTGCAGGTCCTTTTCACACCCGGGCACACGCGGGACATGCTGAGCTACTACGTGCCGGACCGCCGTATCCTCATAGCCACCGAATCGGCCGGCTGCCGCAGTCAGACTGGGCAGATCGTCAGCGAGTTCCTCGTCGACTTCGACGCCTATATAACATCCCTCAAGCGCCTCGCCGCGCTTGACGCGGACATCTTCTGTCAGGGTCATCATTTTGTTTATACTGGCCGCGATGTGAGAGACTTCTTCGATTCATCCCTCGAGGCAGCCTTCTCGTTCCGCCGGCGCGTCATGGAATTGCTCGCGATAGAGAAAGAATCGGTGGAGAGAGTTGTCGAACGCATCAAGGAGGAAGAGTACGACCCCAACCCGGGACCAAAGCAACCCGAGAGGGCATACCTCCTGAATCTCAAGACACGGGTCGCCCATCTCGCGGGTAAAACAGGTTAATCCGGAAAATGGGCATTGGAAGGCTGGACCGCCCCGGTGTTCCAACCCGAGGCCATTGGCCCCGTACCCCGCAATAATATTGGCTTTAGGCGACGAAAACAGTTGACACGTGATGCCCAATAATAGTTAGATATACGGGCATGTGAATTTTTTAATTTTTCCAAAAAATCACTTTATAGGAGGGGCTGTATGGACATAAAGACAATCGGAGTTCTGGGTGCCGGCGTTATGGGTAACGGTATCGCTCAGGTGGCTTCGATGGCGGGCTACAACGTCATCCTGAGGGATATCGAGGACAGGTTCGTGGAAGGCGGGATCAAGAACATAGACAAGTTCCTGGCCAAAACCGTCGAGAAGGGCAAGATGTCCGCGGACGACAAGGCCGCTATCATGGGCAGGATCAAAGGCACCACGGATATGGGAGCCATGAAGGACGCCGACTTCGTCGTTGAGGTCGTTGTCGAGATAATGGACATAAAGAAGAAAGTATTCGCCGAACTTGACGAGATAACGAAACCGGACGTCATCCTCTCCTCGAACACGTCATCCATGTCACTCACGGAGATGGCGACTGCGACGAAGAGGCCCGACAAGGTCGTGGGTATGCACTTCTTCAACCCTGTTCCCCTCATGAAGCTCGTCGAGGTCATCCGCGGGGTCCAGACCAGTGACGCAACCGTCGCGGCCACGATCGACCTCACGAGAAAGTTCGGGAAGGAGCCCGTCGAGGTCAAGGTCGACATCCCCGGTTTCCTCGTCAACAGACTGATGGTCCCCCACTTCATCGAAGCCATCAAACTATACGAGCAGGGCATTGCCTCCAAGGAAGACATCGACAAGGCGGCAAAGCTCGGTCTCAACTACCCCATGGGGCCTTTCGAACTGATGGACCTCACGGGACTCGACATCAACCTCCACGTTCAGCAGTATTTCTATGACAACCTGCCGAAGGAACTGAAATGGGATCCTCCCCTCACGCTCAAGAACCTGGTGAAATCAAGCAACCTCGGTCGCAAGAGCGGAAAAGGCTGGTACGACTACTCAAAGTAAGACACCCGTAAAGGAGGGCTCCCATGGCCTACGAAACTATTATAGTTGAGAAAGAGGCACCGGTCGGGATCATCAAGTTGAACCGGCCTCCGGTGAACCCCTTGAGTGTCCAGTCATACTACGACCTCTACGACGCGATCGTCGATCTCGAGAACGACAGCTCTATTGGCGCCATCATCATCACCGGAAATGGCGACAAGGCTTTCGGTGCAGGTCTCGACGTGAAGGACGTCATGGGAAAATCCGCCGTGGAAACACTCGACTTCCTCTGGACGGCACCGAGGAAGACCTTCGACAAGCTTACATCGATCGCGAAACCGACGATAGCAGCCGTTTTCGGCCTGGCCCTCGGCGGCGGCTGTGAGGTTGCGATCTGCTGCGACCTCCGCATAGCATCGGAAGACGCCGTCTTTGGAGTCCCCGAGATCAATCTCGGCATCATGCCCGGTTCCGGCGCGACCCAGCGCCTCCCCCGGCTGGTCGGGCTCCCGAAGGCGAAAGAGATGCTCTTCTTCGGCGACAACGTCAATGCCCAGGAGGCATATCGTGTCGGCCTCGTCAACAAGGTGGTGCCGAGAGAGCAACTGATGGAAGAAGCGAAGAAATGGGCCGCGAAACTTGCCGCCAAACCGAAGGCGGCCCTTGCCCTCATCAAGAAATGTGTTGATACAGGCATGGACACCGACATAGCAACCGGATTGACCCTGGAAATGGACTCTTTCTCGATCGCATTCACGTCTGAGGATGGACGCGAGGGGATCAACGCGTTCGTGGAGAAGAGAAAACCCAACTATAAGGGCAAGTAGAAGGATCAACTCTGTTACAAGTATAAGGAGGAATGTATGGCACGAAATGCAGTTATATTGGCCGGCGGCCAATGCAAATGGGGTGTCAGAGAGGCCCACATTGTGGACCTGTTCCAGGAAGCGGCCAAAGCCTGCCTCGACGACGTCCCCAACCTGAAACCCAAAGACATAGACGGGCTCATCGTGGCCACGTCCTATGCCGGAAGGTGTTCGTTTCAGGTAAACACCGCGCCTGTCATCGCTGAGAGATGCGGTCTGAAACCCACCTCCATCTGCACGCGCTGCGACACGCTTTGCGCGGGCGGCTCAACCGCCATCATCCTGGCAAAGGGCCTTGTGGAAGCAGGCGCAGCCGACATCGTGATGGCAGCGGGCGGCGAGAAGCTCTACACGCCGCAGAAATGGGAAGTGTTCTACAGCGAACTCGCGTCAGTCGACCACGACTGGGACGGCGTACACGGCATGGGCCTTCCGCCTCCCTTCTTCGCGCTTACCGCTCAGGAGCACATGATGCACTACGGCACGAAGAAAGAAGATCTCGCGGCCGTCTCCGTGGCCAACTATAACTACGCGGCCACGAACCCGGTGGCCCAGATGCAGAAGGCACTCACCCTTGAGGAAGCGATGGGCGCACCCATCGTTGTCCCGCCGCTGACACTCTACGATTGCTGCCCCATCACGGACGGCGCTGCTGCCTGCATCATCACAACGGAAGAAATAGCCAGAAAGTTCACTGACAGACCCCTCGTTTACATCAGGGGCACCGCGCAGACCTGCCTCAACAGCGTTTCGGCAAACTTCCCCGGCGCGCATCTTGCCGACTGGAAGCACACGAGGATCGCGGCCGAGAAGGCATACGGACGGGCGAAGGTTTCGGCAAGCGACATCAAGGTCGCCCAGACACACGATTGTTTCTCCATCTCCGAGGTCATCGAGGTTGAAGAGCTCGGATTCTGCAAGAAAGGCGAAGGCGGAGAGTTCTGCCGGTCCAAGCAGATAGAGATAGGCGGAAAGGTTCCCGTCAATACCGACGGCGGATTGCTGGCAGTGGGCCATCCTTTTGGCGCTACGGGGATCCGGCAGGGTACTGAGATCATGAAACAGCTGCAGGGCAGAGCACGCCACCAGGTGAAGGACGCAGACATCGGGCTCACGCACAACCTCAGCGGGGCCAACGCAGAACATACGATCCTGGTCTACGGCAGAACACCAGTAAAATAAGGAGGAAACTATGGCTGTTTTGGGAATCCCGATACTTGAAGACCTTTACCCATCAACGATGGATATGTGGCCTCTCGAGGCTAAAGAGTTCAACAGGTCCTGGCAGTTCTACGAGAATCTGAAGGCCGGGAGACTGACCACGACGAAATGCAAGAGCTGCGGGCATGTAGCGTACCCTCCCAGGGTCATCTGCCCGGAGTGCTATTCCGAAGACCTTGAATACACCGATCTTCCCACGAAGGGAAAAGTCATCGTCTTCTCCGAAGAGGTCAAGGGCGTGCCCCTCGGATTCGATTCACCCCTGATCCACGCGGTCGTTGACCTCGGCGTCGACCCCGCGAGAAGGGTTCTGACAAGAATAGTCAACTGCGCCGCCGGAACGCTGAAGCAGGGCGACGAAGTACAGCTCGCC
This sequence comes from Syntrophorhabdus sp. PtaB.Bin047, assembly GCA_002067235.1. Taxonomy (GTDB): domain Bacteria; phylum Desulfobacterota; class Syntrophorhabdia; order Syntrophorhabdales; family Syntrophorhabdaceae; genus Delta-02. The sequence goes on along the minus strand of MVQP01000006.1, from coordinate 2,556 downwards.
GTCTTCCCGGTCCCCGCGCTTCCCATCGACAAGGGCAAACAGGGCACCATCATGTCTGAAAGGGTGTTTTTCGCCTTTGAACCGGTGAAAAAGTAACACACACCTGAGGGTAACAAAGGGGAGCGGGGTGATCCGCTCCCCTTTTTTTCCCGATAACCGCTTCGCGGGTCCACACCGGCCCCATTCCCTCCCTGTTTCACGCCGTCACCCGAAACCATCCGGAGTATCCCCAGCTCCCCGGAGCCAAACCCGGCGCCCCTGAAACAACCCCACTCCGGTCCATCAATGGTCGGCTCCATTCCTGATATTTGTTTCCTGGTGGAGCAAAATAGTGTACAATCATCAACAGTATGCTCAGGAGATACATCGCCTCAGTCCTGCTTGCCGTGCTGATCTTCCCCTTCAGTGTTGCCCTAGCCAAAGACTACGTGGTCCGGAAGATCATCGACGGCGAGACCGTTCAGCTTGAGTCGGGAGAGATCGTAAAATATATCGGGGTGGCCACCCCGGAACTCAATAGAAAGGAAGGCGGGGCCGAATTCTACGCCAGACAGGCCGTCGGCTACAACAAAAGACTCGTCTTCATGAAAAAGGTCAGGCTGGAATTCGACACGAAGAAAAAGGACGAAAAGGGAAATCTCCTGGCCTACGTCTTCGTCAAGAAGACCCTCGTCAACACCGATCTGATCAGGAACGGCTATGCCAGAGCGGATGTCACGGGTCCCAACGTCAAGTACAGGAACGCTCTCCTCGATGCTGAGAAAAGGGCAAGGGCTGATGACAAGGGAATCTGGTCGGAGAAGAAAGAGGATACGGAGAAGCATTATGTCGGCAACAAGCGGACGTCCACCTTTCACAGGCCGACATGCAAGATGGTTGAGAAGGTCCCTGAGAAATCGAAAATTGTCTTTCATAACAGAAGCGATGCTATTAAAATAGGTTACGTACCATGCAAGATCTGCAAGCCATGACCGAGGAGTATCTCAGGTACTGGGGCCTTGACCACCATCCATTTCTCCTCGCCCCCGACGGAAGCATGATGTGTGTGACGGGACAGTACTTTGAGTGTTTTGAGCGCCTCAAATACGCCATCAGTACGAACAAGGGCGGCGTTGTCGTCGCCTCCGAGGACGCGGGACTTGGCAAGACCACCATCCTGCTAAAGCTGATCGACGAGATGAAGGCCGAGTACGGTTCGCATTTCCGGTACGCCTTCGTCGACCACCCGACCCTCACTTCCGATCAGATGATCGGACAGATCACGGGCCTCATCACCGGAGAGATGCCGGCAGAGGACAAACTGAGGAACCTCACGACCCTGAAGGATTCCCTTATCGCGGCACGACAGGAGGGCGGCAAGAGCATCATTGTGATCGATGAGGGGCAGATGCTCTGCGAGGCCCGCAACGTCCTGCAGGAGCTCCGGGTACTCATCAACCTCACCCACAACAACGAGTATCTCCACACCTTCATACTCTCCGGCCAGAAGGCACTCTGGGACACCCTGCAGGAGATGCCCGAATTCTGGCAGAGGCTTCCCGTCCGTTACTACTTCACCCCGCTGAGATTCGAGGAAACCCGGGAATTGATCCGGTATCGTCTTAACAAGGCCGGGCTCGATGTCGCCCGCGAGATCTTCGCCCAGGACGCCCTCGAGATCATCCATAAGTACTCCAAGGGCCTCCCCCGGACCATCATCGCCGTGTCCGACCTTGCCCTCCTCAACGGTTACAATGATAAGACCCGAAAGATAGGTTTCAAGGAGGTTTCCAAGGCCATCAACTCCATGAGCGGAAGGGGAGAGAGCCTGCCCTACATCGTTGCCGACAGGGGGGAAGCACCGAAGGAGACCGTTCGGGCACCGAGCGACACGGCTGCGGCCATGCGTAACCCGGCGCCTCCCCTGGAATACGTCTCACACAGCGCCAGCACGACGTTTTTCGATTCCAGCTCCCGTCAATACCTGAAACCCGTATTGGTAACGCTGCTCATCCTGCTCTTCATCTTCATCGGGGCGGCGGGGTACCGTTTCGTCCTGGCCACAAAACAACCGCAGAACACTATCGTCATAAAGGAAGTCCAGAAACCGGAAGTGCCGAAGGAACCGGCTGTCGAGAGCGCTCAGCCGAAAGATCAGCAGGAGACTGGCGAAACGCGTCCCCAAACACAGGCTGAGGCCCCTCCCGAAAAGGATGTGATAGCCGCCTTCAAGGACGAAATGAAGAAGAAGAACGAGTCCACCCAGAACCGTGTCGCTATCGTCCGGGCACCGGCAGCCAACATCCGAAGCGGTCCTGGCATAGAGTCCCAGCGGATCCTCACAATCGTCCAGGGCGAGATCCTGCCCATCCTCGATGAACGCAGCGACAATACAGGAATGAAGTGGTACAAGGTAGGCCTCTACGGCAACCGCACAGGCTGGATCGCCTCCCAGGTGGCAACGGCAACGACAAAGTGAAGACCGTTTCACGTTTCAGGTTCCAGCAACTGTGTTGAATGTCAATTGATTTCTTTTTCATGAACGGGCCTCCGCCCATGTTGCTTTGTTCTTCATCA
>MVQP01000005.1 GCA_002067235.1 Syntrophorhabdus sp. PtaB.Bin047 | reverse complement strand
GATGTGTTTTAAATCCTTGTCGGTCTTGACGGTCCGGCAGAATTCGTACCCGTTCATCTTCGGCATCTCGACATCACTGATGATGAGGTCCGGCATCACCTCATTGACCTTGTACAACCCGTCCATGCCGTCCCCGGCAACAATTACCTCAAATCCCCTCTTTACGAGGATCTCCTCGAGGATCTTCGCCTGGGTCCTGCTGTCCTCAGCTATGCATATCCGCTTCGTCATACGTCGCTGCCGGCATCAAACCGGACTCCCACAAGAGTGTTATCGGATCCCCACTCCGAAACTTAATCTGGCATTGAGGGGCGAAGGAGATCGTCTCTCTCCCTCCCGCATTCAGCGGGATCGAGTTCGCTTAAGATCGCAAAGAGAGAAGAAGAAAGAAAGGATTGCCGGCGGATCCTGGAATGCTTCGAGATCCTGCCGGATCTTTTCTCTGCGATCTCTGCGGGCTTGAGTGAGGAACGAACGGGCGGGAGGCCGACTCTATCCTTTCGGGAAGAACATCTTTGCCAGGGCCCGGATCATGGCGTGGGAGCGTTTCGACCTGATGGGTTTCCATTCGTCGTTTATGCCGGGGAGGATGGGTGGCGTGATGTCCGTTATGATGCAGCTGTCGCCGAGTTCCCGGTCCTTCGAATCGTAGTCTCCGGCCGGCAGGACACGGCAGCGCATGTCGCGGACGTCTATTTCCGCGAGGCAGAGGGAATAGCGGTACGACTTGTACCCCTTGAGGGGAAGGGATCGCGCCTTGCGTTCCTCGAGGTAGCGCGACGTATCGTCCTTCTTCTTGAGGACGATGGCGAGGAACACGCCGAAACGAAGGGGCAAGGGACGGTAGCAGTCCGGTGACGCATACAGGCCGTCCTCGTCGGCTTCGGTGTCTACGATCTGGTCCAGGTCGCAAAAGGCACTGATGCTTTCGTCCTCGAAGAATGGTTTCCAGTTCCACATGATCCTTTAGCTCTCCTTGTTTGCCCAGTCCGCCACGGTGACGGTCTGAAAGTGACCCACATGGACGCAGCTCGTCACGTCGACGACGACAAGCGCCGTCGTCGAAGCGTTCAGGAACTCCTCCAGTTCGGGGTGTTTCCTCAGGAAGATACCCGCGTATTCCAGCCATGCCCTGCCGCGGCGGACGGGCCTTGCCGTGCCGATGACGGTGATGGCCTGGGTTTCCACGAAGCCCTTCCTCTGATCGGAGCGGTTGTCGATCAAAAGGGCCACGTCCCTCGTGCCCGTCAGGTTTCTGAACTTCCGGGTGCCCCTGGGCGTCGCGAATATGACCTGCTTGAGGTCGGGCGTCAGGGCAAAGGAAATGAGGGAAGTGTATGGCTTTCCCCGGTCATCCGTTGCCAGGACCGCAAAGGATTCTTTCCTGTCGAAGGCCTTGAGCCGCCTTGCCACATCTGCGGCGCCTTTCCTGGTAGTGCTCGGTATGGATATCTTTCCTGCCATATCCTGCTCCCTCCCCCTTTTAACCCCGGGTGCCGGACCTGACCGTCTCTATGTAGCGTTTCACGTTGAACTTCGACGCGCACCCATTATAACTCATGTACCGGATTTTTCCAAAGACATTCCGTTCCCCCCAGGGCCTGTCATGCACCCCGCCGATGCTCCAGGCGATGCCTGTGTACCCGTTCGGGTCGCGGCCGTCAAGTTCATAGCGGTCGTTGAGGTAGATGGCCGCCGATATCGCCTCTTCAGGGGAGCCCGTCCATTCCAGTATCTTCTTCGCCCAGTACATCCTCAGATAGCCGTGCATCTTTCCCGTCTTTGTCATCTCTTTCTGAGCGGTGTTCCAGAGTTCGTCATGGGTCTGCCCCATCTCGAGTTCCCGTAGGGAATAGAGATAGGGGCGCCTGTCGGCCCTGTGGTCGTTGAGGGTCTTCTTCGCCCATTCGGGAAAGGCCTCGAAGCGGTCATAGCCGGGGGTATGGTAGCAGTAGTTGTCGGCAAGCTCCCTGCGAACGATGTGCTCCTCGAGAAACGCGTCCTTCGCCTGGATGCGGGCAGTGCAATCCCTGACCTCGAGCGCCACCCGCTGGGCCGATATCTGTCCGAAATGAAGGTAGGGCGAGAGGTTCGACTGGCAGTCTTTTAGGGGGTCGTTCCTGTCGGTCTCGTATCGGTCGAGTCTTTCCTCGATGAATGACCGCAGCGCGGTCCGCGCCTCATCTTCCCCCGGCGTAATCCAATCGACCTCTCCCACCGAGCGGTCGGTCTTTAAGGCCTCGAGCAGCGTCTGTGCATCAACGTCGCTTCCCGTGAGCCCTGAATCCCAGGGGTGCCTTTGAAGGATGGGCATGTCGTCCAGAAAGACCGGCAGGAGCCTCCGTATTTTTCTCCTTATGGTGTGGGCGCCATACTCGCGCTTGTCGGAAGCCGTGCGGCAGGGAACGATATTGTGGGCGTCGACATCGTACACGGGGACCTTCGTCTTTCGGATGACAGCCTCCTTCCATTGCCGCTTCACGCGAATAGGGTCGAAGTCGGCAACGAGGAGCGAGATATCACGGCTTTCGACAAATGCAGGCAGGGTGTCGGCCGGGTCTCCGGGCAGGAGAAAGAAAGGAATGGACAGTGCGCTGAGGGACCGGGAGACCTTCTCCAGGCCGCGGAGCATGAAGCCGTATTGCCTCAGTGCCGCACCGGGAAAAGAATCGGAAAGGCAGAATACGACAACAAGGGGAAGGGAATGTGCAATGGCCGTTTCCTGTGCGAAGAGGAGCGCCCAGTTGTCGACCGTGCGCTGGTCACGGCTCATCCAGTACGCCACGGGCCCGCGGCCCGGCCGACCTTCCCTGATACATTTGACCCTTTGCGCTAGCACACCCATCCGTCCCTCCTGTTATTCTATAACAAAGGACCGGTTCTTTGCTATAATGGGAAAACAGGCAGTAACGAAAGAGAGGAGGGTCCATGAAGCTCAGCGAGTATTTCGAGAACACTTTGGGTAGGGGCGTTCTCGCCACGGCGGATGCGAAAGGCATAGTTGACGCGGCGGTCTATTCCCGGCCCCATTTCGTCGACGAAGAAACGGCGGTGTGGATAATGACGGACCGACTGACGCACGCCAACCTCCAGTCAAACCCCCATGCCGCCTACATCTTCGCGGAGGCAAAGGAGAACGCCTTCGTGGGGAAGCGTCTCTATCTCACGAAGATCCGTGAAGAGTCTGACCCCGCGAAGATCGAGCAGTTCCGCTGGCGCAAGACGTACAGGATCCCGGAGGAGCAGAAGGACGAAAAGCGATTCGTAGTCTACTTCCACATCGACAGGGTCCTGCCGCTCGTCGGTGACAAAACGTAGACCGTGAGGGACCACGACCACGACCATGCAAGGCCGAGCGCGCGGGCCTTCCTGACAAACCTTGACGCCGACATGCCCCTGTGGCGAAAGGTGTGGCTTCTCGTACGCAACAACACGAAGAAGATCGTTACAATGCGCGGGTGTTGCGGCCACCCCGGTGAGCCAGGCTGCTGACAGACCGATGACACGTCCACCGGTCGGTGAACGAGAAGAGTGCCCAAAAAGAGATATGGCCGTCCGGCCACATGCGCGCGACGACCACATCCCCAATAGAAAGGATTATGAGAGGAGTAGCGTTATAAAGAGATGAACCTCCCCTGAAGGCCGGTCCACGTCATATCATCCGGTGTACCAGTGCTTCCCCGATGCTTCCCGTTTTTCCGTACGTAGGGAATCAATGTTGTAACCATCATATAGTGTTATATACATATGGTAATAACGCTGTCAAGTGTTTTTTTGGAGAATCTGCGTTGCTCGGTCTCATCTAGCGTTTCCCGTGCGACCCGTGTTGCGTGACCTCTGCCCCGCGCCCTGAGACGTTCCGCCGGGGGTGTATTATCTCCAGGGCCTGCCTGGCGGTCAGGTCGATGCCGAGAAAGAAACGGAAAAAGGTTTGCGTTTCCTTCACGATGTCCACGGAATACAGTTGGGGGTGGAGGAGGTTCGTCAGCCACTTGAGGCCGATAAGGCGCATGAAGGACGGAGGACGGTCGAACCAGTTGAAGGGTTGCCTCGGTATGAGATAAACCTTCCGCTCCCTCACCGCCCTTATCTGTCGCCACCTGGGATCGGAGAGAACACTCTTGAAGAAGAGAGGTTCGAAGACGAGGATGACCTCCGGATCGTACAGCAGCACCTGTTCCATGGAGACCTTTTCCATGCCGTAGACATCCTTGGATACGCAGCGGTGAACGCTGCGCCCTCCTGCAAGCCCTATGAGCTCGACGTGCATGGACCCGTGGCACTCGGTGCTGAGCCCGTCCTCTCCTTCGGCGTAATAGACTGATACCCTCTGCCCCGGTGGTATGGCCTCGACGATCGCCGCCATCTTCGTGATCGTCTCCCGGGCGTAGTCGCTCAGCTTTTTCGCCCGTTCCCGGCGGCCGAGGGCCTCACCAAGGAAGGTGAAGGCGGCGGGATAATCGGAGAGTCTCTCCATTTTCACGCTCACCGCCGGTATGGGAACGTCTTTCAGCGTCTGCGTGGTCCTTGCTTCGATGGAGGAGGTCAGGCTCGTCGCGATGATGATCTCGGGATTCACTTTCAGGACCATCTCGATATTGGGCACATTGCCCTGCCCGAACCATCCGCCGAGGACCGGCAGTTGCTGCAGATCTTTGCGAAAGTACTTCCTTTCCCATTCCCTTACCGGGGTGTTGAGGCCCGCAAGGACGCCTGGATCCACGGCATAGAGCATGTAGGTGGCCGGCGGCGACGTGGCCCAGGCGCGCCTTATGCGCTCAGGAACGGTGACCTTCCTGCCGAATATGTCGGTAAGTTCTCTCGCCTGCACGCCGCCGGCCGCCGCGAGGACGGTCAGCACGGCGACAATGAGCACACATGCTGCCCCAACGAGCACGTATAACATTGCGGGAGTGCGACCCGCTCTCCCGTCTTCTCCATATGTTGTCACGGCAACCTCTTCCTTTACGTGTGGGCACCAAAACGGTATCGTCCCCAATCGAGGGGCAGGACACGTACGGAATCTCCCGTCTTGACCGTTGACTCCTCGGGGAGGATGGTCAGGGAATTGGCCATTGCTATCGATGTCAGGTTGGCCTTGTTGCCCCCTGCGTTGATCGTGGCCCTGTATTTCCCGTCATTCTCTTCAAGGTACGTCCATCTGACGCAGGGCATCCCCTTGCTGTTGACCGCCGAATTGGCGGCTGTTGCCTCCACGAGAGGGTGGTTCAACCGCGGGAACCCCTGCATCTTGAGAAGGGCGGGCCGTACGAGGGTCTCAAAATTGATGAGACAGCCTGCCGGAGAGCCCGAAAGCGCGAATACCGGGACCTCGCCGTTCCTTCCCCTCACGGGGGGCCTGTTGATGAGGCCAAAGACGGCTCCGGCGCCCGGACCCATATTGACCCGGGAAAAAAGTGTTTTCCCTATCCTCCCGAGGACCAGGCGAACAAGGTCGAAATCGCCGTGAGAAATACCGCCGCTCGTGATGATCGCATCTGAATCGAGTCCCTTTCGGAGCTTTTCCAGCACCGATGCCTCATTGTCGCGAGCAATGCCAAGGATCCTTGGTATCCCGCCGTAATGGCCGACCAGGGAGGCTATCGCCGCTGCGTTGGAATTATACGTTTTCCCCGGAGACAGCTCCTTCCCCGGGGCGACCAGTTCGTCACCCGTGGCCATTATCGTTACCACGGGGCGACGGATCACAGTGACCCTCGTCTGTCCTATGGACAGGAGCGCGGAGACCTGCGCGGGGCCGAGGACCGTTCCCCTCAGTACCGCCACGGACCCCGTCTTCACGTTGCTTCCCGCTCGGCGGATGCCGGTGCCTCTCCGAACGGAGGAGAAGACGCTGACCGTCGACGGGTTGTCCCTGTTGGGTCCGTTCTTGTCATCCGGCTCATCCGTGTCTTCAAAGGGGACGACGCAGTCGGCCCCTTCGGGGATGAGGGAGCCCGCCATGATCCGGATGGCGGTGCCCGTTCTAACGGCTCTCTTCGTCGACCGTCCCGCTCGTGCCGCGCCAATGATGCTGAGGGCGACAGGGGTGTCGCTGCCCGCCGTCAGGAGGTCGGAGGACCTCACGGCGTACCCGTCCGGTCCCGCGATGTCGGCCGGGGGCAGATCGACATCGGAAAGGACATCGTGGGCCGCCACCTGGCCTGTGCTTTCCAGGACGGGCCGTCTTTCGGGCCTGAGGACGCGAACGTTCTCCAGCACCATCTCCAGCGCCTTCTCGTAACTGATCATTGCCTCACCTCCGCAGGGTTCCCCTGTGAACGAACACGGATGGGCGTTCCGTCCCCTCCCCGGCGCCGTTGTCCTTCAGCATTTCGGGCACGCACACGCGCAGCGTTCCGTTCAGCCTGATGACGTTGACCCTGATGTTGTAGAGCTGCAGCAGGGTTTCGCTGTTCACGACATCGTCGCAGCGCCCGTCGGCAATGATCGCCCCTTTCTTGATCATGACGGCGCGGTGTGCTATCCAGAGGGCGTGCTCCGGTGAGTGGGTCGACTTGATGAAGGTGTACCCCTCACAGGACAGGGCCGTGATGTGTTCGAGCAATCTGAGCTGATTGCCGTAGTCGAGGCCGCTCGCGGGCTCGTCCATGACAAAGATGCGAGCGCCCTGTGCCAGGGCCCGGGCGATGAGGGTGAGCTGCCTCTCACCGCCGCTTATCTCCGTGTAGGGGCGCCCGGCGAGATGCGTGATGGAGAGTTTCTCCATCACGGTCCGCGCGATGTCGATATCTTCCTGAGAGTAGCGGAAGAAGAACGTCTTGTGGGGCATCCGGCCCATGAGAATGACGTCGAGGACCCTGTAGGGAAAGGCGCCCCTGTGGAACTGGGGAACGTAAGCTATGTGCCTCGCCAGCTCCTTCTGCGGAATGGATGATATGTCCCGGCCGGCAAGGCGGACGGTGCCCTGTCCCGGCCTGATGAGGCCGATGACCGTCTTGATGAGGGTGCTTTTCCCGCTCCCGTTCGGGCCAAGGAGAGTGACAACCTCTCCCTCGCCGACCTCCACGCTGACGTCTTTCAGGACCGGTTTCTCCCTGTACGCGAAGGTGACGTGCCTGACCTCCATGAGCGCCATCAACTCCACCCCCTGCCGGCCCTCTTGAGGACGACGGCGAAGAACGGTATGCCCACGAGGGAGGTGATGATCCCCAGGGGTATCTCCGTTGTGAAGAGAAGTCGTGAAATATCGTCGACGGCCACGAGATAAAGCGCCCCGACAAGGGCGCTCACCGGGATCAGCACGCGGTTGTCGGGTCCGACGATCATCCTCGAGATGTGGGGAATGATGAGCCCGACCCAGCCGACCATCCCGGCAAGCACAACGGTGATGGCACTCAGCATCGTGGTAATGACAACGAGAATGATCCTGATCCGTTCGACGGGAACACCCATGGCCCGCGCCTCCTCGTCACCCATGGAGAGGACGTTGAGGTATCCCGACAGGGAGATGACAAGAGCGACACCGGCAACGACGGGGATGGCGCTCGTCCTGATGGTCCCTGCGTCGACAAGGGTGAGACCGCCCATGAGCCAGTAGACTATCGCGGGAAGCTGGTTGTAAGGGTCGGCGAGGTACTTCACGATGGACAAAAGGGAAGTAAAAAGCGCACCGCTTATTACCCCGCCGAGAATCAGGAGGATGATCGAATTGCCCTTGTAAAAACGGGCAACGCCGACCGCCGCCATTACGGCCAGAAAACCGAATACGAAACAGCTCGCCTGCACGAAGAACCAGCTCTTTGAAAGCACCATCCCGAGGGCGGCTCCGAAGGACGCTCCCGCGAGCACGCCCAGGATGCCCGGCGAAACAAGAGGGTTCAAGAACATCGCCTGAAAGGCGACCCCGGAGATGGAGAGCGATGCTCCCACGAAGACCGCCGCCATGATACGGGGCAGGCGGATATTGAGGAGGATGTTCTCCAGGAGCTGCCTGTCGATGGACAGGTTCACACCGGCATTGAATACCTTCCAGAGAAAGAACCCGCAGACATCCTCGATGCCCACCGGGTACTTGCCCAGCACCAGGGAGATGAGTACGGCAACGACGAGGGCGCAGGTGAGGCCTGTGATGACGAGTCCCGTTCTCATGGCAGAAAGACCTTGCTCGTTTCCGTTATTCCTTTTCCCACCACATCACCGCCCATCGTGTTATTCTCCTGTAATCAAGGACCCACCTGCCGTTCCTCGACACAAGGTGTTTTCGCAGATAGCTGCCAAGGTCCCCCTTCTCACCTTTCGTCAACTTCCCGAGGAAATGCTCGTAGTATGCAAGGGCCTCGTCGCCGTCACGGAAGGATTCGCTCCTCATGTCCTTGATGATGAACAGGTTGGCATAGATACCGAGCTGATGGAGGAGATTGTAGGTGTATATGTAGTCCGGCCCGGGAGTGAGTCGCCTCCCGACAGCCTCATAGATCATCCGGTCATGAGGCCCGTCCCCGACGATGGTGGAAATGTAGACGCGTTCCCGGGCCGTATCGTTCAGTTTCATGACTGCCTTCCGGAGGTCGTCGACGACGAGGCAGCGCGACGCGATCACCACGTCGTACTCGCCGATGCCCAGGGAACTCCAGTCATCCTCCCAGCTCGCCTTGATGGTCCTGACGTTCTCGATGCCCTGCACCCGGCATTGTTCCTCGAGGCCCTCGAGCATCCGGGGGGAGAAGTCGACGGCGGTTATCCTCCTGACGTACCGTGACAGGGGAACCGTCAGCGCGCCCGTCCCGCAGGCCATGTCCAGCACGGTCCAGCAGCGTCTGGGTTCCATTATCTTGAGGAAATCCTCGGAGTAGTTCGATTCCCAGGGTTTCTTGAAGAAGTTGCGGGCCTTTTCATTCCAGAAGCTGACGTCCCGTTTCTTCACGGACCTTTTCGCACTCTCCTTTTTCCAGACCTCGTTCCAGTCAATTGCCGTGTCTCTCATCCGATCATCCTGTTCTCACGTCTTTTTCCGCCAGTAAGTCCTGCCTTCCGCGCAGGGTCTGCAAAGGATCCCGCCATTGTCGCGTACCTCCCGCATGTCCATGATCCTTTCCCCGCAGGAGGAACACGTGACTATCCTGAGAGGTTTGCCGGGCATGTCCTCGGGCCACAGGTCCACGTCGACCTCTTCAATCTCGAAGAGGTCCTCGGGGGGCATCATGGCGTATTTCTCCGTGTGAGGTTCCGCTTCGATCATCTCCCGGGAGTATTCCTTGTTCGGGTCCATCGTCCTGTCTTTCACCACGACGCGGACGGCTTTTCCCGTGGCGAGGTTGACAAAGGTCGCGGCCATCTTGCCGTAGTCCAGTATCTTCATCGTCCTCTTTCCGGGATGGCATCCCGTCACAGCCAGGATCGCGTCGGTCGCGCAACGGTCCGTCTCGACGAAGACGATGAGATTCTTTCGGTCCTTCCCCGTGGGGTCGTCGATGCCGATGGCCTTAAGTCCCAGTATGGACATTCGGGTACCCAGCGTGATCCCCGCGCAGAGATCGCCGTGGAAGAGCGATGCCTTCTTAAGGCATTCCCGCAGGTCGAGATGGTCTGTACTCATTACTCCTCCTATTCGAGTCTGTAGACGATGGGTATCACAAGTTCCGCCTTTACCGGTGGCTTCGGAAAAGGCTGTACGTCCCTGATGGTCTTCAGTGTGCTGTGATCGAGGACTTCGTAACCCGAGCTTCTAAGGACGCGGGTATTTTCCACGGTGCCGTTCTCTCTGATAACGAAGGCAACGATAACCTTTCCCTTCCAACCCATCTTTCGTGCCATCTGGGGATACGCAAGGTGTTTCATGATAAGATCCCGGATGTACGCGAAATGCTCCTTCAAATACTGCGTCCTGGCGTCTGCCAGTCCTCTGCCGCTTCCCACACCCTGGCCGTAGCCGGACCCGGAACCGCCCCCCCCGCCTGTTCCAGACCGGCCCTGACCTCCACCGGCCTGCCATGACTGGTCGTTCGATATGCCAGCCACGTCTGCGGCCGTCTCAGCACGGTCGGAGACCTCCCGTTCTCTTGTGTCCGTCTTCCTTTCAGGCTCCTTTGCCGGAGACCTGGCTGTCGACAACGGTCTTGCCACCTGTTTCTCTTGAAGCTCGCGACGGACGGGCGGGGCCTGCCGCTTTCCGCCTCCCTGTGAAAACGTCGCCGGGCGGGACGAGCCGCCCGAGCCTCCACCGGGGAGTTCGTCGGTGAGGTAGACGAGGACCGCATCCCGGGACTTCCCCAGGTTATGGCCGAAGACGGCCGCGGCGCCGAAGAAACAGAGGTGCAGGATCAGAGATACGAGAAACTCCCGTTGCATGTTGTGGAGAGGGATTATTCTCATGACTGACGCGACGCCTCCGGAAGGTTATTCGTGAAGAATGCCGATAGGGCATTCATGACGACGATCTTGACGACCGTTCTCAGGGGAGTTGCGGGGGACGACTGAAGGCTTTCGTCAACGGAGGTACCCTTCAGTGCCCCCCGCTTCCGCCCCATTGTATTGAGGATGGAGCAACAGGAGCCGTGCGGGTCGGCCACAGGGGTATACGAGATCCCGCCGCAGCCGTTTGATAGCTTGACGCCGGTGAAACACACACCGACGACGATCCTCTCGATGGTGATGTGCTCCAGGGTGTCTCCGTAGAGACTTTCGAGAAGATCGGGTGTTTCCTTGATGGCCATATTACCCTTCAGAACTTGTAGACGAGGTTGCTGAAAAAGCTTCTCCCCGCCTCGGGGTAACCTTCGGCAAGTGAATAGTCCCTGTCGAATATGTTCGATACCCCGCCTTCGATGCTGAGTCCCTTCAGGAACTCGTAGGCCGCCTTGAAGTTGGCGACGGCGAAAGCCCTCGCGACCTCGATGCCGTCGGAGGAACTGTATCGCTGGGAATTGTACTCGACGTCCGCGGTGAGGTCGAGGCCCTTAAGGGGGGCGTACTTGGCGTAGGCGGCCAGCTTGTGCTTCGGGATATCCGTTATCCGCGTCGAGTCGGTTCTGTTGTCGGACCAGATATATGTGTAGTTGAAGCCGCCGTTCAGGTTCGTGACGATGGTGCCCGATACATCGAGTTCGGCACCGTAACGTCTCACGTCGCCGATATTCTGGTTCTGGTTCAGCGTGGTCTTGGGGTTCGCAGGATTGGGGACCTTGACCTGCATCACCATGTCCGTTATGTCGGAATAGAAGATGGCGGTCTTCAGTCCGATCTTCTTGAAGAACATGTCCTGGTATCCCAATTCGTAGTTGATCGATTTCTCCGGTCTCAGATTGGGGTTCGGCAGGGCGGTGCCCTGTTTGTAGGAGTACTTGTCCTTCATCGTGGGGAGTCGTGTCTTCTTCGCGACCGTCGCATGTATCTTTGCCGTGTTCGTGAGGTCATAGAAGAACCCTATCTGCGGGTTGAAGGCTGACTGGCTGTCCCTTTCGAAATCGGAGAACTTCTTCGTTGTTGAATTGTAGTTCTCGGCCTCAAGCGTCTTTATGTTGTCATAGCTGGCGCCGAAGATGCTGTAGAGCTTGTCAGTGATCTGAAGCGTGTCCTCGAGCCCGGCGGACCATATCTCGTCCTTGAAGTGCTGATAGGGGTTCGGCTGGTTGTGTTCCTTGTGCTTGTCCTCCTTGTAATGGAAGGCGGCCTTTATGTTGTTCCTGGGGATGAGGGTCGTTCCGGCCTCGATGGAGCCGCCGCCGGTGTTGTCGCTGAAATCGCTCATCCAGGAGGAACCCTTCTTCATCGTCGAGTACGTGTCGTTGTCATAGCTGTAGAGGGAGTTCTGATACTGGTCGTAGTAGAGCCTGACCTTGAAATACGAATCCTTCCCGATGGGTGTTCTGGATGTGAAGTAAAGGCTTTCCTTATCCCAGTAAGGCCACTGCCAGTACCGGATGGTAACGGAAGGGTCAAGGCCGGCGTACGGGGGATTACCTTTCACGCCGTGCTGGTTTATGTAGCTCATGGCATACTCGTGCCCCTCGAGGGGCGTGAACCCGAACTTGAGGTTGTACTTCCTGTCCCTGTAGTAGGAGTTCTCGCGGTGCCCGCCGTTCTCCGTCGGTCTTTCCGTCCAGTTGTCGGACATCCTGGTGTAGTCGCTGCTCACATAGGATCCGCCGCCCTGGAGATACCACTTCTTCTGGTTCGTCCCCAGGTTGATGTAGCTCGTGAAGGTGTCGCCCGTCGCGTACCCCGTGCTTATGTTTCCCTCGAAGGCCCTCTGCGGTCTCTTCGATATCATGTTGATGGCTCCTCCCTCGGTGTTGGGGCCATAGAGCACCGACGTGAACCCCTTGGAAACGGTGATCTCCGACATGTCGTATGTCAGGAAACGTCCCAGGTCGGGATAGCCGTCGTAGGGCACGTAGATCGGGATGCCGTCGAGGTAGATGGGGACGCGCCTCATATCGAAGCCCCGTATGTATACCATCTGTTCGTTTCGGCTGTTTTTCGTCATCGTGACGCCCGGCAGCATGTTGACCGCCTGGGCGACGTTGTTCTTGTTGAAATCGCGCATGTCCTCCTGGTAGATCTTTTCGACCGTTACGTTCCTGCTCACCTCGGTCTGGTCCTTTACGTCGATCTCTCCGAGGGTGAACACGTCGTCCTTCGTTTTGTCCTGCGCTCCGGCGCCAGGACTGAATACCATGGCCAGTAGGGCGATGAGAACCAGAAAGAGGGTGGGTCGGGAGAAAGCAACCATGTGGCAAGCCTCCTTATATCGTAGTGGATATAACGAACGTTATATATCATCGGATATAAAGCCAAGTCAAGGCCAATTTTTCACGATAGTTCGATATTCTGTCCGTGCTCTATGCAGAATGTTCTATCTGTTTGTAATTACAGGTTAATGTGATGAACACTGTCGTTGTCTATTGTGAACGCCGGGGGCCCGGTGAGGGGGTGTGCTGGAGGAAATATTGTAACTTGACAGGATTACAGGTGTTATCTATAATTGCCTTGTCACGCGAGCAAGGGGGCCTTCATATGAAAGTGGGTTACAAGGTGTGGATAGATAACAACGGAAAGGCGTTCGGCGAGGGCCCTTACCAGGTGCTCAAGCGGATCGAGGAGACGGGGTCCCTCCACAAGGCGGCCATGGACCTCAACATGTCCTACCGGAAGGCCTGGCTGATGCTTCAGGCGATAGAGGCGAGGCTGGGTTTCGCACTCCTTGAAAGGAAGGTGGGAGGTGTGTCCGGCGGGGGCTCCAACATAACCCCTGAGGGAAAGAGGTTCCTGAAGAGCTATGAAGGCTTCCGCGAGGACGTGAGGCAAACCCTGGAAAAAACCTTCAAAAAACACTTCAAATGAAACCGGGTCATAGGTAATGGGCCATGGGCAATAGGCCTGGAAGAGAAAAAGGAAAGGCCTTTTGCCCTTCCCCATAGCCTATAGCCTATCACCGGTTCTCTCTATCTTTTCCTGACGTCCCTGTATTCCGGTTCGCTCAGGCTGCCGTCGCCGTTGCGATCGTATTTCTTGAAGTCCTGCATGGTAACGGAGGGAAGGACGGTTCCCAGCTCGACGGGAGAGATCTTGCCGTCCTTGTTGTTGTCAACATCGTTGAAGGAAAGCGTGTTCACCTTGTATTTGACGCGAACGGGGGCGGCCCGGTTGTTGGAGGATTGTTTTGCCGCTGTCCGTTTGGACCGTTTGCCCTTTTGAGATGCGGCCAGTTCGTCGGGGGCGGTCTGGTCGAGGAGGTCCTGATGGAAGTTCTCGCCCTTGACGATGGCGATGCCGTTCTTGATGTATCCCACGGTGATAACGTCCCCGATCTGTATCTCTCCCGTGTGCTTGTAGCCCCGCACGACGGGGTTCGCAAGATCGAATGTCAGGTTCTTGCCGGCACTCTTCATGGATATGGACTTCCCGACATAATCGACGGCGGTGACGGTTCCCGTGAAGGTTGTGCTCGACCCCGTCCTGACCTTCGTCAGCGAAGCCGTCGTACCCGGGCCCACGGGGGTCCCGCGTCCGTCGATGGTCTCGTCCCTGACGGTCTGCGCCGCCGATTTTGGCGTAGGCCCCAGCTTTGCTTCTTCGTCAGGGGCGGTGACGCGCTGGTTCGGCTCGACGGCCGCCTCCTGTTGTTTCGGCTTCTTCGTCAGGTCGGGAAGTTCCGTCGTGGGATACTCCTTGTTGCCGTAATCCGGTGAAAAAAAGCTGTCCAGGGAGCAACCGGCCACGGCGGCAAGGAAAACGGAAAGCAAGGTAAGCAGCAACAATCTCTTCATAAAATATGTCATGTTTTAACGACCTTTCCCGGGCATGTCAAGTTATTTCCGGAAGCCCGGAATATGTGCTTGATTTTTCGCCGTTGTGACCTTTAAACTTAGTGACTTAAGACCCTTTGGCCATGTTGATCGAAAAGCTCATATGCAGCGTCGCCCGGAGGAAGAACGCCGACTATCTGCGCTTCACGCCGGGCGAATCATACGAGGTCCCACGGCCGAGCGATGCGATCCCGAGGCTGCTCTACCTTCACGTGCCTTTCTGCGAGGAACTCTGCCCTTACTGTTCCTTCAACCGCGTCGTCTTCAGAGAGGACATCGCGCGGGCCTATTTCAAGGCGCTGCGCAAAGAGATCGGGATGTATCGCGACCTCGGGTACGATTTCAACGCCATCTACGTGGGAGGCGGCACGCCGACGGTCCTCATCGACGAGCTGTCGGACACGCTGACCCTGGCGAGAGATATGTTCCGTATCCGCGAGGTCTCCGTCGAGACGAACCCCAACCACCTCACGGAGCCGAACCTGGCGCGGCTCAAGGACACGGGGGTCAACCGCCTTTCTGTTGGCGTCCAGACCTTCGATGACAGCCTGCTGAAGGCCGTGGAGCGCTATCACAAGTATGGCAGCGGGAAAGAGATCGCCGAAAGGCTCGCGGAGACGATGGGCCGCTTCGACACCCTCAATGTCGACATGATCTTCAATTTCCCCAGCCAGACCATGGAAATGCTGGAGCACGACCTCGACGTTCTCATGGACATCGCGGTGGACCAGGTAACGTTCTATCCCCTCATGGTCTCGACCTCCACGGAGAAGCTCATGGGCAGGAAGCTCGGTCGCGTGGACTACGACCGCGGCCAGAACCTGTACAGGAGGATCACGGAAATGCTCCACCACGGCTATCGCCCCAGCACGGCATGGTGCTTTTCCCGGGGCGACGTGATGATCGACGAGTACGTCGTCAACTATGACGAGTACGCGGGCCTGGGGAGCGGTTCCATCGGTTACCTGGGCGGCAGCGTCTACTCGAACACCTTCGACATCCCCGGATACATCGACCGCCTTGAACACGGGGAGTTTCCCGTCGCCGCCCGGAAGGACTGCGGCACGAGAGAGCGTCTCCTCTACGATTTCCTGATGAAGCTCTTCGGCATCACCCTCGACCTCGACGAGCTCACGAGAAAGCACGGCGTCAACGCCTGTCACTACCTCCTTCCCGAAATAACCTTCTTCCTCCTCACGGGCGCTCTCATCAAGACCGGCCCCACCCTCACCCTCACTCCGAAAGGCCAGTACTACTGGGTCATAATGATGCGGGAATTCTTCATAGCAGTTAACAACTTCCGCGACTACTGCAGAGCACTGATAGAACGATAGGGAAAGACCGCAGAGACCATACCTCTCCCCCGCTCCTGCCCGGCACTCGGGTCACTGAACGGGCATGTAATGAGGTCCTTGTTTTCAAATTGACATCGCTCCGTCCGTCGGGTTATATACTGGCATGATCGAACGGTATACGCGGGAACGGATGGCCAGGGTCTGGACGGACGAGAACAAGTACCGGAAGTGGCTCGACATAGAGGTCCTCATCTGCGAGGCGTACACGAAGCTCGGCCTCATTCCCGAAGAGGACATGAAGAACATCAGGGAAAAGGCAAATTTCGAGGTCGCCAGGGTGCTCGAGATCGAAGAGCGGACCCGTCACGATGTGGTTGCCTTCATCGAGAACGTCGCAGAGTATGTCGGGCCTTCCTCCAAGTATATCCACATGGGCGTCACCTCCTCGGACATACTGGACACGTCCTTTTCCTGCCTTCTCAACGAGGCGGCGGACATCCTCATCGAGGACATCGCCGCGCTCATGGAGGTCCTCAAGGAAAAGGCTTACGCCTGCAAGGACATGCCCGCCATCGGCAGGACCCACGGCATCCATGCCGAGCCGGTCACTTTCGGCCTCAAGATAACCCATTTCTACGACGAGATGAAACGGAACCTGGAGAGGATGAGGGCCGCAAAGGAACGCATCCGCCATGGTAAGATATCGGGCGCCGTCGGCACCTACGCGCACGTCCCGCCCTCCGTCGAGGAATACGTCTGCGAGAAGCTGGGCCTCAAGGCATGCTCCATATCGTCGCAGATCATTCCCCGCGATTACTACGCGGAGTTTTTCACGGCGATAGCGCTCACGGGCTCCACCATCGAACGGATGTCCATGGAGGTCCGCAACCTCCAGCGGACCGAGGTGGGCGAGGCGGAGGAGTTTTTCCGCAAGGGGCAAACAGGCTCTTCGGCAATGCCCCACAAGAGGAACCCCATCGCGTCAGAGAACCTCTGCGGCATGGCGCGGCTCCTCCACGGCTTTGCCGTGACGGCGATGGAGAACATACCCCTGTGGCACGAGAGGGACATCAGTCATTCGTCGGCAGAGCGGGTCATCGCCCCCGATGCCACCATCGCCCTCGACTACATGCTCGAAAGAGTGAAGAACGTCTTCAAGAACCTTATCGTCTACCCCGAGAAGATGCAGAAGAACCTTGACATCACCCGCGGCCTCTATCACTCGGAGGCGATACTCATCGCCCTCATCAGGAAGGGTCTCACAAGACAGGAAGCCTACAAGGTCACCCAGGGCGTGGCCATGCGCTGCTACGAAGGCGGTCTCGATTTCGTCACGGAACTGAAAAAAGACGCCGAACTGGCAAAACACCTGTCATCAAAAGAGATCGAAGAGACCTGCACCAACGACCACTACTTCCGCCACATCGAAACCATTTTCAAGAGAGTGTACGGGTAAAAGACGGCTTGAACCGCTTGAGCCGTTTGAACCGCTTGAACGTTAAGAACTGATGAGCGCCTCAAGCGGTCCGGATCCCGATGGCAGATTCGGTCGATATCGAGGCGGCAAGGATGAGACGACGCAGGCGTACGTCCGTACGTCGAGGAGTCGAAGACGCGGCTAACGAAGAGAGCGGCCGGATATGCCATCGGGATCAGCAGGCGGCTTTTACGTATCGTATGTGGAGGTCATAAAGGATGCCGTCGATGAGGCGCTCTTCGTCTGGGTTCAGGTTGCCCTTCGTTTTTTCCTTCAGGATCTCTATGATCGTGATCGTCTGCTTCGCCAGGGGAAGGTTCGTGTTCTTTTCGCTGCTGATCGGGTCCGGCAGCTCCCCGAGGCAGACCATTGCCGATGTCGAGAGCGACAGCAGGAACGTGGAGAAGTTCAGTTCCGGGAAAAGATGCTCTTCTGCAGCCTCACAGGTACCTACCTCGTCCTGGACCTTTTTCTTGATATCATCCAATTCCGCCATTTAAGCCCCCTATAGGAGAGTATCGAGCTTCACCGGCGCGAAGAAGAGACTGTCGTCCCTTTTCACCTGGTAGAGGATGTAGTTCCTCTTGAGCCCTTCTATCATGAAGGTGTCGAAATCCTTGCGGTTCTTCACCGGGTTGTTGTTGATCCTGACGATGACGTCGCCTTTCTTCAGGCCTGACCTCATGGCAATGCTTCCGGGCAGCACCTTCACCACCACCGCGCCGTCCTTGTCCCGGAGACGGTATTTCAATTTGGGGTAACCCGAGATGTCGGAGACCCTCATGCCGCAGAGCACCTGGTCGACAGGCTGCGGCGTGTATTCCTCCACGTCGGCCACCTCGATGTTGACGGTGTATTTCCTGCCGCCGCGCGTGAGCCGGACCTGGAAGTTGTCCCGCGACTTCACGGAGCGGATGGCGACCTGGATCTTCAGTGACTCCCGTATCGTCCTTTTGTTGATCTCCGTGATCCTGTCCCCCACGCTGAACCCGTATTTCGCGGCGGGGCTTCCCGGTATGACGCGTTCGACGAGAAGGTAGTTCTTCTTGTCCTCTTTCTGCCTCCCGATGAAAAGTCCGAGAATGGGCCGCGTCAGCTTGCTCTCGGTGAATTCCGAAAGGATGGTCATCACATCGTCCATGGGGATGGCAAACCCTATCCCTTTGCCCTCACCGTAGATCGCCGTGACGATGCCGATGGGAGCACCGTCGACCCCGAGAAGAGCACCACCGCTGTTACCGGGGTTGATCGCGGCGTCCGTCTGGATGAGATTGGCGTAGACCTTGTTGTCTATCCGCAGGTTACGCCCGAGGGCACTCACGACCCCCAGGGAAACGGAACTGGAGAGGCCGTAAGGGTTTCCGATAACTATCGCCCTCTCACCAACACGGACCTTCCTCTCCCTGATCGTGAGATGGGGAAAATCCACCCTGTCGGACACGATCTTCAGAAGGGCGATATCGTATTCCGGATCGCTGCCGAGCACGTAGGCCTCATATTCCTTTCCGTTCATGAACTTGACCCTGATGTTTATCGCACGGGCTATAAGATGCTCGTTGGTGACGACAATGCCCTTGGGATCGAGGACCACGCCGGAACCGATGTTCTCCACGAGTTCCTCCACTTCGTCCTCGCCGGAAAAATACTTTCTGAAGAGGGATGGGGATGATTTCTTGTCTTCCGACTCGGTCTTGAGAAGTTCCTCGGTCTTGATATTGACAATCGTCCTGCTCGCCATCTCGACGACATCGGCGACCCTGTCGTCCTGCTGGATCTGAGTGTGCCTCTGCCCGAGCGCGACCCCGGGGCCAATAAGGCAAAGGACAGCCAGGCTCATGACCGACAGCGGCCAGCACAGCCTCTTCATTCTCACTTTCCTCCCGGGCGATGGTGTTGCCGGTCTTGTCGTCATAGATGGTACCCGGCGGTCTGAAGGAGTCCACACAGGAACCGTGTCTCCCTCAGGAATGATCCTCCACGGACCTGCGGCGTTTCTTAATGAGCTTCTTTACCGAATCGAGGATGATGTGGGCGATCTCATCCTTGCTCAGCCGCGGCACCTGCTTGGTGGCCCCGGAACGATCGATGATCGTCACCTCATTCATCTCGGAACCGAACCCGATTCCCTGCTCAGCCACGTTGTTGGCAACGATGAGATCGAGATCCTTTCTCTTGAGCTTGTCAATGGCGTGTTCGATTATATTCTCCGTCTCCGCGGCGAAACCCACGACTATCCTGTCCCCCTTCACCTTGCAGACTTCGGCTATGATATCGGGGTTCTTCTCGAGCTCGATCGTCATGAGGCTCGTATCGCCCTTCTTTTTTATCTTCTGGCAATTCTCGTTCCTGCACCTGAAGTCCGCGACAGCGGCGGCCTTGATGACGACCGTGCAGTCCCTGTGGCGCTCCATGACGGCATCCATCATCTCGCAAGCCGTCACGACGCGCTCCACCGTAATGTCCGCTCGGGGCACCGGGATGGAAGTCTCGCCGGTGATGAGGACCACTTCTGCGCCACGCCTGCGGGCCATTTTCGCAATGGCGTAGCCCATCTTTCCCGACGACCTGTTGGTTATGCATCGCACGGGGTCGATGTACTCCGTCGTAGGTCCCGCCGTCACCAGAATCCGCTCGGAGCAGAGGTCCTTCTCGGTAAAGATATCCTCTATCCTTTCAACGATCTCCTCTACCGCCGGAAGACGCCCCTTGCCTTCCGTCCCGCAGGCCAGGTCACCGCTCGCCGGCTCCATGAGCTCGTACCCGGCCTCCTTCAGTTTCATGAGGTTCGCCTGCACCATCTTGCTGGACCACATCTTGGTGTTCATGGAGGGCACGAAGAAGACGGGCACCGTTGTCGCCATGACCATGGTGGTAAGAAAATCGTCCGCTATCCCGTTGGCTATCTTCCCGATGATATTTGCCGTGGCCGGAGCGATGACGAGAAGGTCGGCTATGTCGGAAAGGGCAATATGCCCGATCTTGGAGCCCCGGAAGAGCTCGAACATCTCGTGAATGACGGGATTCCCGGAAAGCGTCTGGAAGGTCAGCGGCGTCACGAACTGCATGGCGTTCTTCGTCATGACAACGTGGACGTTGGCGCCGCGCCTCGTGAGGAGCCTGATGAGTTCCGCTGTCTTGTATGCCGCGATGCCGCCGGTTATCCCGACGATGATCTCCTTGTTCCGTAACATGCTGAATTGCGTATCCATCATCTCAAATGTTGAGACCGAGTCTCCTTATGAACCTCGTGAAGAGATTCGCCTTGGGCACGTAGACGGGGGAAACGATGTTCACCTTGCCTATCACCTGCCCGTTCAACTTGACCACCAGCTCACCGAGTCTCTGCCCTTCCTTTATTTCCCCTTTTATCCGCTCGGGCAGGAGGATCTCCCGTGTGATGGCACCCCTTTTGTCGACTTCCATCGGGTAAAGGAAACTCTTCTCAGTCACTCCTTTCATTTTTCTGTATTTGCCGTCGACGAGAAAGACGTCCTGATCGATCACTTCCCCTTTTTTCACAACGTTCATCATTCTATACTGAGCAAAGGCCTTTTGCAACTTTTCCATGGCGAAGCTGTCCCGTATCTTTCCCGTGGGACTTCCCATGACGACGGCGATGAATCTCATGTCCCCCCGCCTGGCGGTGGCCACGATGTTGAAACCCGTCTGGGAGTAATACCCCGTCTTGAGACCGTCGGCGCCGGCAAACTTCCCCAGGAGCTTGTTCGTGTTTGTCAGGACGAACTTGCCGTCCCTGAAGGTGTCGTTCTGGATGGACGTCCACTCCAGGATCCTGGGGTTCTTCAGGAGCTCGCGGGCGAGGACCGCGAGGTCGCTGCACGAGGTCATGTCCTCTTTCTCCCCCTTTGCCGGGGGCAGGCCGTGAACGCTGTGGAATTCCGTGTCGGCAAGACCCAGGGCCTTCGCCTGTGCGTTCATGAGGTTCACCATCTCATCCTTGCTGCCGGCCACATATTCACTTATGGCGTAGGCCGCGTCATTGCCCGAGGCAACCATCATCGCCTTCATGAGGTCCTCCAGGGTGAAGACCTCGCCCTCCTTGAGATAGACCTGGCTTCCGCCGATCTTCGACGCCTCTTTCGATATGGTCACCTTGTCCGTCAGCTTGATCCCGCCTGTCGCCAGTTTCCCCATGACAACGTAGGCCACCATGAGCTTCGTTATGCTCGCCGGAGCCCGTCTTTCATTGATGTTGCTCCCGTCTATCATCTTGCCGCCCTGGGCCTCGACGACGATGAAGGACTTGCAGGGAGGTTCGGCCTCCTTGCTCTGCCGGGCGGGTGCACCCTTTTTCCCGGCGATGGCCCTGGCCGTTGCGTATCCCGCAAGATTGAGAACGCAAAACGATATCACGACAACAAATACGAGCAGTCTCTTCATATCCTCCCGGTTCCTTGCACTATTTTCCTAATCTGTCCATGAACATCTTGACGATGTCTATGGGCAACGGAAAGACTATGGTCGAGTTCTTTTCCGTCGATATCTCTATCAGTGTCTGAAGGTAGCGCAGCTGCAGCGACATCGGGTTCTTGGAAAGGATGTCCGATGCCTCCGCCAGCTTCGTCGCCGCCTGGTATTCACCTTCGGCACCGATGACCTTCGCCCTTCTCTCCCTTTCCGCCTCCGCCTGGCGGGCGATGGCCCTCTGCATCTCCTGCGGGAGATCCACGTTCTTCACCTCGACGTTCGACACCTTGATGCCCCAGGGTTCCGTATGGGTATCGAGGATCTCCTGGAGCCTCTCGTTCAGCTTCTCACGGTGCGAGAGCAGGTCGTCGAGCTCGGCCTGCCCCAGCACGCTTCTTAAGGTGGTCTGGGAAAGCTGGCTCGTCGCGTAGAGATAGTTCTCCACATCGATAATGGACTTCAAGGGGTCGACAACGCGGAAATAGACCACGGCGTTCACCTTGATGGAAACGTTGTCGCGGGTTATGACGTCCTGGGGGGGTATGTCGAGGACGACGGTCCTCAGGCTCACCTTCACCATGCGGTCGATGATGGGGATAAGGATGATGAGCCCCGGCCCTTTCGGCGTGCCGAGCACCCTCCCCAGCCTGAAGATCACGCCCCTTTCATATTCGTTCAGTATCTTGATGGCACTGAAAAGAAAGAATACGACGATAACGACGACAAACAGGATCGGAATGGAAAACATGCTGCTACCCTCCTTTCTTCCTCACCTCGACGATGAGTCCCTCAACGGCGGTGACGACGACCTCGTCGCCTTCACCTATCGCCTCGTCACTGCGGGCCTTCCAGAGCTCGCCGTGCACCATGACCTTTCCTCCACCCCCGGGCGCGATGCTGGTCTTCGCCGTCCCCGTCTCGCCCTTCAACCCCTCGGAGCCGGTCTTCACCCTGGACAACTGCGCCTTTACGGCAAATGAAAGTATGCCGAAGACAAATATCGCCGAAATGATGGCGACGATGAGGATGGTCGTGAATGATATGGCGAGCGGGCTGCCCGGAAGGTCGACAAGCATGACCGAACCGATGACGACGGACACGATGCCCGCGATGCCCAAAAGTCCGTGGCTGACTATCTTGACCTCCAGGATAAAGAATACGATACCCAGGAGGATCAATGCAAGCCCGGCAAAACTGATCGGTATCGCCTGAAAAGCATAGAGCGCCAGGATGAGGGAAATGCCCCCGATGACGCCGGGGAATATGGTGCCCGGGCTGTAGAACTCGAAAAGGATACCGTAGATCCCGATCATCATGAGTATATACGCAACATTGGGGTCGCTCACGTAGGCAAGGAACCGGAACTTGAAGGGCATCGCGATCTCCACCTTCTTTGCCCCCTTCGTGCGGAGCACGACCTTTCCCTTCCTGGTCTCCACCGTTCTTCCGTCTATCTGCGCCAGAAGGTCGTCCGTGGAATCGGCCACGACATCGATGACCTTCCTGGCAAGGGCTTCCTTTGCGGTTATCGAGATGCTCTCCGTGACCGCCTTTGCCGCGAAATCGACACTCCTTCCGCGCTTCGCCGCAATGCTCTTCGAATACGCCTCCGCGTCGCTGACCACCTTCTTCATCATCACTTCGTCTTGCTTTTCCTTGCCGATGCTCACGGGATGAGCAGCGCCCGCGTTGGTTCCGGGGGCCATCGCCGCCACATGCGAGGCCAGAAGGATGATGGCCCCCGCCGAAGCCGCTCTCGCCCCTGGCGGAGCGACATAGACGATGACGGGAACGGGTGCGTCCATTATTTCCTTTACGATGTCCCGCATGGAGGAATCGAGCCCCCCCGGTGTATCGAGAAGGACCACAAGGGCCTCGGCATCGGCCTTGCCGGCCTTCTCAACACATTCCCCCAGAAAGCCCGCCACGGGAGGGTTGATGGCGCCCTGTATGCGGACCGTGTACACATCTTTTGCGTGGGAGAAGGATGCGAAAAGAACGACTGCGCCGATGAGCGCAATGATGAAACACGGTCTCTTCATCGCTTTTCGAAGATCTCCTTGAGTCGTTTTTCAACGGGAGCGGGGACAAAACTGGAGACGGAACCATGGAACGCGGCGACTTCCTTGATCGTTCTCGAGCTGATGAAAAAATAATCCTTGCTGGTCATCATGAAAAGGGTATCCATCCCGGGGTTGAGGGTCCTGTTGATGGATGCCATCTGAAACTCGTACTCAAAGTCGCTCATGGCACGCAGGCCCCTGATGACGAAACGGGCGTTCACCTTCTTTACGTAGTCGATGAGCAAACCGTCGAAGCTGTCGATGATGACATCAGTGTTCCCGTTGATGGACTGCTGGATGAGGTCCTTGCGCTCCTCAAACGTGAAGAGTCCCTGTTTCTCGATGTTGTAGGCGATGGCGATTATAACCTTGTCGAAAAGTTCGAGTCCCCTCGCGAGGATGTCGAGATGGCCAAAGGTCACGGGGTCGAATGAACCGGGATACACTGCGAGCGTCTCTTTCATGGTGTCTCCTTAAGCTCCGGGGTTTCTTGGGTCTCTGAACAACGAGATCATTGTGTCGCCATATTTCCTCGTCCTTGCTCCTTCGAGTCCTTCGAAAAGGGACAGGCAATCACTTTCCCGTCTGGAATATTCGGCTATGGTAATTGTGTCGGAATTCCGGAGTGGATGTTCATCAAGAAGTGTCATTGTGCGGGTCACATATCCCATTTCGTAAGGAGGATCCATGAAGATCACATCGTACATGCACTTCCTGCCATAGAGCAAAGGGACTGCATATCTTACATCCATATGTAACACTTGGCAATACTTATTTAATCCCGTCCTGGCGAGGTTCTTGCCGACAAGGTCCGTCATCTTCCTGTTCGCCTCAACGAGTGTCGCCGAGGCCGCCCCCCGGCTCAGCGCCTCTATGGAGAAGGAGCCGGAGCCGGCGAAAAGATCGAGGACGGACAGACCTTCCACGTCGCCGATCATGTTGAAAAGGGCCTCTCTGACCTTGGAGGACGTGTACCGCGCCACATCCCCCGGCAGGACACCGATCGACATCCCTTTGAGCCTTCCTCCCGTTATGCGCAGCGTCGCCATGGGTCCTATCCGAAGAGCGACCTGGTGACGCCCGCTATTCTTTCCATGCCCTTTATCTCGTGGGCCGCGAGGTACAGGAAGGTCAGGGTCTTGTCCCCGTACGTCCGTCTCAACTCCTCGATATAGTGTTCCTGCATGGCCTTGCGGAGGCGGTGGAACTCGCAGTCGGCCTCCCGCACTACGTTGTTGATGACAATATTCTCGACGGCAAGACGGTTCTGTTCGAGCTCGCCGATGACCCGGTTCGTCATCTTCACCCCGAGGGCCTCGGGGATGGTGACGATGAGGTACTTGACGGATGCCCCGTCCCTGATGAACTCCACGATGCGCTCGGAAAGGGCCTCCCAGCCCGCGATTATCTGCAGGAGCGTCTTCTTGGATTCCTTGAGGCGCACCGTGTCCTTCACCTTTTCGATGTAACCGTACATGTTCATGTAGAACTTCGTCGCCGCCTCCATGTGCGACAGGAAGAGCTGCGGCAGCTTGAGAAGTCTCAGGGTATGTCCCGCGGGGGCCGTGTCCCACACGACCACGTCGTAGCTCCCGCCTTCCACGAGCTCCATGATGAAACTGAGCATGTACTCCTCTTCTATCCCGGGGGCGGTTCCTATGTATTCGACAAAATCGTAGTCAACGCTGGCAAAGGAGGAGACCACCTCGTAGATCTCCGGCCCGAAACGCTCCTTCCACCGCGCAAGGACGATGTCGGAGGAGACCTCCAGGCCGTAAAGCTCAAGCGTGTCATCTATCCGGGTCTCCCTGTCGCCTATCTCCTTCTCGAAGATGTCCGAAAGAGAGGGGGCCGGGTCGCTCGTGATGATGAGCACCTTCCTCCCCTCCTTGGCCATTTTCAGGGCGATCGCCGACGCGCAGGTCGTCTTGCCCACGCCGCCCTTTCCTCCGACCATGATAAGCTTGACCCCCGTATTGTCAATACCGGTAAGCCCCATAGGCAAACATCATATCATCTTTAGGGCAGGAAAAACAGGGAAGACGGGGAAGACCGTCTCAGGTCTCACGTTTCAGGTCTCAGGCAAAAGAAATAGAAACCGTTTCCGGGTTTCAGTAATCTCAGGTGCCCTGGTCCTTAACCTGGGACCTGAAACGTGAGACCTGAGACGGTCCTTATTCTTCTTCCCGGCCCGTGAACATCGCCTTCGTGTGGGAGAAGGGGGTTTTGCCCAGGGTCGCCATGTACAGGTGGACGATGAGATAGATGAGGAAGATGTATCCAACGACCACGTGGATGGCATCGAGGACGCGGATCCCGCCTGTGGCGCGGATAATGCCGTAAAAATCCATTATGTTGCCGAAGACTATTCCCGTGATGATGATGATCGGCATCGCGATGATCATGATGAAGGAATAAGCCAGCTTCTGCATAGCGTTGAACCTGGATTCCGGAGAGGGCACGAAAGGATTCGGGCTGCCCTGGAAGAGACCGTGGATGTAGTAGGACAGTTGACGGGGAATGGACCTTATGTCCTTGAGAGAGATGACGTAATGGGCCGTAAAGCCTCCCACGATGACGTATGCGGCGATCCAGAAGAGAAAGAACAACGTCAGGACGTATCCGGCATACTTGTGCAGGGCCACCACCAACGCGTAGTCCGGGATGATGGCAAGGTCCGTAAAGCGCAACTGGGCCCCCGTGACGACAAGGACAAAAATGAGAAAGGCGTTCGCCCAGTGCCAGATACGGATAAGAAGGGGATGAAGGGGAACAGCATTGTTTGTCATCGTTTGAACACCACCCTCAGGACGATATGGACGCAAACAAAGAACAACACCGCAAGGGAGAGGAAGAACCCGACAATGTCGATCCACTTGAACCCCAGTTCCTTCACGATCTCACCGCGCGCCTCACCCCGTGCCCCGACGAGCGTCCTTATGTCGGTCCACCGCGCCTTCGTCTCGCCGAGAAGGAAGAAGTTGAGGGCGATCGAAGACGGCATGGCCGCGAGGACCGTCCCTTTCACCGGCATGTAGAAGAGGCCCTCCGTCTCCGGCAGCACAAGGTACATGGATTGATAGAAAGGCGCGTCATTGGAGTGACAGGTTGTGCAGACCTTGTCCCTCTTCTGCACCTCTGAATAGTCATGGTGGATATCCGTGACAGCGATTGAGCCTTCGACGCCCACCGTACCTTTTGTCGTCCTTCCCAGGTCTTCGAAGAAGGGAATGATCTCCGAGGGGACTATACGGTCATCGGCGTTCGCGTCGATAAGGTCTTTGGTCTGTTTCGTTCCGCCGAAGGCGGCTATGATATCATCACGGGTAAGGCGTCTCCTGCCGTCCTTTCCGTCGACGTTGACGTTGAAAACCATGCCTTTCCTGGAGCGCGGACTGTGGCAGGTGGAACACTCGAGGTACATGAAGTGGAGTTCCGCATGGGGCAGCCACCGGTGATGCTTCATGTAGTTCCCGTGGCAGCGTACGCACACGGCCATCCGCTCCGACGTACCCAGCTCCCGGTATGTCTTTACCTTGTGGGGATCGTGGCAATCGGTGCATTTTGCCGCTCCTCCCTTCGCGTGCTTCGTCCCCTTGTAGACATTGTAGACCTTGTCATGGCATTTCGCGCAGACATGATCGTCGATCCGCTTCTGTGATACGTGACAGTCGGCGCATGCCACCCCGCCCTTCCCGTGGGCGGTGAGGCGATAGAGATCGACAACGGGCAAACGGGGGATGACACTGTGGGGATCAAGGGCCATTTTGATCCTCTGTCCCCTGGCGTTGACTTCCAGTGTCGCCTTGTGGAACACCTTGTTCTCCACATGGCAGCCGTTGCAGGACATGGCCGACGGGCCGACGGCGTGGGCGTTGCCGGTCGCGGAATAGGACCTCTTGATCCTGTAGCCATCCCCCACCACCGACTGGGTGTGGACGAGAAAGTCCTTCCACTCCCTTTCATCGACGGACCCGTTTCCATCCTTGTCTAGAGTGTCCCGGGTGATCGACTGCTTCAACTCCGCCTTCACGTCTATATGCCCCTGCGGGTTCTTTGCGTGACATCCGAGACAGCTCAGTTCCGTCAGGTGTTTTCGCGCTGAGGGGAGCTTCCTGTGGGCCGGGGACGCGTGACAGGAGGCGCATTTCTTCGTTTCCTGCCGGGGGGTATGAACATTGTGGCAGGACTTGCACTTCAGGCCCTTGCCGGCGTGCACGCTGGCATCATGCTGCTTGACGGCGTCCCCGTGGCATGACAGGCACTCCGGTTTCTTCAGCTTTTCCGGGTGTGGCAGGTCCTTCGCGTCGCTGTGGCAGGCAACACATTTGACCTTTGCGTGGTCCACCTTCTGGTATTTCTCATGACAATCCAGGCACTCCTGAGCCGCGGCGCAGAGGGGGAAGAAGAAGAGGAAGAAGATCGCTGCGAGCAAAAGGCGTTTCATTTTCTTGTTCACTCCGCTGTATAATACCTCCAAAAGATCACAAATGCAATCACCCGCACCCGCCCGGTAGCGATTTTCCCCTATATTTCCCCCCGTTGTGCCGATAATACATCATAGCCCGTCCGGGGCGTTAGAGGACTTATGGCCGAACTTTCCCAATCCGATCTCGACGCGCTCTTTGCCGGCCTCGAACCCCCCGAGGCCCCACAGTCCGCACGACAGTCCGACCTCAAACAGACGCAGACCCAGCAAACCGACCTCGACAAGCTCATGGCCGATCTCGAAGCGCTCGGTGTCAACATCACACCGGAACCCCAGGAGGCCGCACCCACCAGCCCCCCCTCTGACAACGAAAGTCTCTCCCAGGACCAGATCGACGCCCTCCTGAAGGAGTTTTTGGGGTAGAAACAGGTTTCAGGAATAAGAGATGGTTTCAGGTTTCAAGTTCCCGGTTTCAGGCAAAGACACGCAGAACCTCTAGAACAAGCTGACTCCCGGGGCTCGAGCGCGTGGCTTGACGCTGGCGGTGCGTGAGGGTCTCGGGAAGGATACGGGCTGTCCAGAAGGCCTGTTAGCTATTGATATTCAAGAGGCGTTCCAGTTCTTCGATGAAGCCTCTTTGGCCCTTGATGATCTTTGTTCTCGCCGACGGGAGCGCGAACCAGGCGGCCCTGTCGGCCTCGGGGAATTCGGCCATCTTGCCGGAACGCGGCGGCCACTCCATGGAGAAGAGGTTGCTCTTCATCTCCGTGGGGTCGCAGTCTCCCTCGCAGACCCAGACGGCGATGACCTTGCCGCTCGGCTGCCTGAGCGGCGGCAGGGCGACGAACTCTCCCTCCGCGGTGAAGCCGGTCTCCTCCTGGAACTCCCGGATGGCCGCCAGGAGCTCGTCCTCGCCGGGGTTGATCGATCCCTTGGGGATGCTCCAGGCCCCGTCATCCTTCCCGGACCAGAATGGTCCGCCGGGATGGATGAGCAGAACCTCGACCGCTCCGCCGCGGCGGCGGTACATCAGCAAACCGGCGCTCCGCTTTCCCCCCTGGATCGTCACAATAATCTCCTTGTATCTATATTGTAGCCGAGATCAGGCCGGCCATCCAGCAGGGACATCGGAAGCAGTCCGGAGGCTCCGGGCCTCAGATGAACAGACGCTCGACGCCGCTTCTGCCCGCCGAGACCTCTCCTTCCTGAACCGTCTTTTCTGTCACTTCTTTCTGCCCCAGAGGAAGAAGAAGGAGAGCATAGCCATGAAAGCTATGCCAAGGATTATCCAGAAAGCAAAGGGATGTTTCTGCAGGGGAAAGTTCACGTTCATCGAAAAGGCGCTGACGACGAAGGTCGGAACCATGATGGCGATGGTCACAATCGTGAGCTTTTTCATCAGGATGTTGAGGTTGTTGTTCACGATGGAGACCCTGGCGTCCATCATGCTCGCGAGAATGTTTGAATAGATCTCCGCCTGCTTGTAGCATTGCGTGTTCTCGATGGTGATGTCGTCGAGGAGCTCCGTGTCGTCGACGGTGAACCCTATCCGCTGAGTGTATATCTTCATCTTCTCGATCAGGACGGAGTTGGAATTGATCGCGTTCTGGTAATACACAAGGCTCTTCTCCAGCGCGAAGAGGTTGAGGAGGTAGGTGTTCTCCATGGAGGTGCTGATCTTCTCACCCAGTTCGTCGGAGACCATGTCGATGACCCTTAAGTGCTCCAGGAAACGGAAGATACTGTAGTTCACGATCTTCAGCATCGTCTCGGCAAGACGGCTGACACGGGTAAAGGTCTTGCTGTCGAAGATGGGAAGGTCTTCGGCCATCACCATGACAAGCTTGTCCTCAAAGAGGAACATGCCCATGGATGAAACGAGAAACTCGAAGGCATGTTCGGCCTGATAATTAACGGGTACCTTGAGGATGATGGCCACGTGGTTCGACTCGATCTCGATACGGGAAAGCTCATCGGGGTCAAGGGCGGACTGAAGGGTGTGCTCGTCTATCTGATACTGGTCGATGAGACGGCGCCTCTCGTTCTCATCGGGGTTGATGTAAACGGCTATGTTCTCCGCCGCGCCGACGCATTCCGTTACCCGTGAATCCACAATGTTGTAGAGTTTTACCATACGACATACCGTTCATGTTTGGATTGATACGTACAATGTATCCCATCTTTCCCGAAAAAGCACCGAAATTCTCAACAAAAAAGCAGGGCATATCGACGGGCCCCGCCCCAAGTGTGACGCAGGACATTGACTGTCTGAAACCATAGTGTTATAAATCGTCATGCCCCATATCAAGGAGGTGATACGATGAAAAGACTTCTTCTCGCATCGACCCTGATCGCACTCATCGCCGCCGCGGCCATTCTGTCGTCTCCGCCGGCGGTCGCCTCGTCCTGTCGCGAGAACTGTCTCTCCGATTGCTGCACCGATTCCAGATGCACGAAGGAAAAGGAAGCCAGGTGCTACCAGGATTGTTTGAGGGATTGCGACAACGCGGCCGCGAACCCCAAAAAGGACAAGTCCACGCTGCCTCCGACATGATGGAAAAGGGCCGGCTCGCCCTTCACGCGAGGGCGCCGGCCCTGAACATACCTGCTTCCTGCGGAGTCTCTACTTCTTCCTGACGCTGTAAAAAACGCCCGTGCCGCCGAATATGGCCAGCTCGCCGAGTTCATCCTCGATCCTGAGGAGTTGATTGTACTTCGCGATCCTCTCGCTTCTCGAGGCCGATCCCGTTTTGATCTGGCCCACATTGGTCGCGACGGCCAGGTCCGCTATGAAGGTGTCCTCGGTCTCGCCGGACCGGTGCGAGATGACGCAGGTGTAGCCCGCCCGTTTGGCCATCTCTATGGTCGTCAGCGTTTCCGTGACGGTGCCGATCTGATTGAGCTTGATAAGGATGCTGTTGGCTATCCCCTTCCCGATCCCCTCGGCAAAGATCTTCGGGTTCGTCACGAAGATGTCGTCCCCGACGATCTGGATGGTGGAAGCGCACCGGTCCGTGAACTGCTTCCAGCCTTTCCAGTCGTTCTGCGCGAAGCCGTCCTCTATGGAGACGATGGGGTATTTCTTCGCGATCGCCTCGTAGAAG
Source organism: Syntrophorhabdus sp. PtaB.Bin047 (assembly GCA_002067235.1). Classification (GTDB taxonomy): domain Bacteria; phylum Desulfobacterota; class Syntrophorhabdia; order Syntrophorhabdales; family Syntrophorhabdaceae; genus Delta-02. Next base: position 34,609 of record MVQP01000005.1, on the reverse strand, counting down.
TCCACCAGCTTGCCCGCATCCCACACGTTGCCGTCTATGTGATACTTTCCTTTCTTGTAGAGTTCGCTCGCGGCGACATCGAGGGCCAGGAAGACGTCTTTCCCCGCCTTGAAACCGGCCCTGGATATGGCCTTCATGAGCGTGTCGAGGGCCTCGGTGGTCGATTGTATCTGCGGGGCAAAACCGCCTTCGTCACCGACGCCTGTAGAGTATCCCTTGTCTTTCAGGATACCTTTGAGGGTGTGGAACACCTCCGCCCCCATCCTCAGCGCTTCGCTGAAGGACGGGGCGCCGGCGGGGACTATCATAAACTCCTGCACATCGAGGGAGTTCTGGGCGTGGGCGCCGCCGTTGATGACGTTCATCATGGGAACGGGGATCTCCCGTCCCCTGATCCCCCCGATGTACTGGTACAGCTCAATCCCGAGAAAATCCGCCGCGGCCCGCGTGACAGCCATCGAAACACCCAGGGTGGCGTTGGCGCCGAGGGAGCTCTTGTTCTCCGTGCCGTCAGCATCGACGAGGACCTTGTCGATATAGGCCTGATCAAGGGCATCGAGCCCCTCCACTTCAGGCGCAATGATGTTGTTCACGTTCTCGACGGCCTTCTTCACACCTTTGCCCTTGTACCTTTTCGCGTCACCGTCGCGCAGCTCCAGGGCCTCCCTTTCGCCGGTGGAGGCGCCGGAGGGTACCATTGCACGGCCCATCGCACCACTTTCCAGGACAACCTCGACCTCCACGGTGGGATTTCCCCTGCTGTCCAGTATTTCCCGCGCGTACACATCATATATCGTTGACATGAGAACCTCCTTGTTTTGTAAGGGGACCGGCCTCACAGACACCGGCCGATATGAGTGCAGGATACCACAGGAGTCGATATCCTTCAATGGTCATACGCTGTTACGAACGGGGGACTCACCGGAACGCGGCCTTTCCCGCCCCGCCTCAAAGGGGTTTACAAACCACCGCATATCGGATATATACTGTTACATACGATCAGCCGGGTCGATCTGAAAGGAGGTGACGGTATGGCCAGAAAAACCCTGGTTTATTATCTCATCGCAGTGATGTTCATCATCGGCATCGCGCCCCGTGTCGATGCCGCATTTCTCCCCTCGGAGACGATCGGCATCCCTCATGCACAGAGGGACGCCGATATTCAGAAGATCCAGGCGGTCCTCGAGATGAAGCTCGTGAGGCAGAGGCTCCTCGACCTCGGTTTCTCTCCGGAAGAGATCGCATCACGGGTCTCGGAAATGACGGACGCGCAGATCCACAATTTCGCCCAGAAGCTTGACGATCTGAGAGTGGGCAAGGACAGCGGGCTTGGCATCGTCATAGCCATTCTCGTTATCGTGCTGCTCGTCATCCTCATCATCAATCTCACCACGGGCAAGAAGGTCGTGGTGACGCAATAACCGGGCACTATCGACAAGAGGCCCACGGGGCGCCTTTGGGCAGCCCCGTGGCCGGACGCATCCCTATGAAGGTCTTACCGTTCCTGTGCGCCCTTATCCTCCTCCACGGCTGCGCCTCCGGGCCCGCCGCCCTGCCCCGGGGCGCGAAGATCCTCTCCGATGTCCCCTTCTTTCCCCAGGAGGACTATCAGTGCGGCCCGGCTGTCCTCGCAACGGCCATGAACTACTGGTACGCCCGCAGTGGCAGCGCCGTCAGGACCGGCGTCGACGAAATAGCCCGGGCCATCTACAGCCCGGGGGCGCGGGGCGTCCTGCCTGCGGACCTGGAGAAGTACCCGAAAAAGAAGGGTTTCGTGACGGAGCAGTTCACAGGTTCCATAAGCCGTCTGCGCGAGAGCATCGACAGGGGGATCCCCGTCATTCTTCTTGTCGACTACGGCCTGTCGCTCTACCGGCTCGATCACTTCCTGATAGTGACGGGTTATACCCGGGACGGCATCATCGTGAATTCAGGCCGCGAGGAAAGACAGGTCGTCCCGAATTCCGATCTGGAGAAAGCATGGAAAAAAACAGGTTACTGGGCGCTCCGGCTCTTTCCCTCCTGACGGCTGGCCTTCTCTTTTGCCTTTACTCCTGCAGCCTTCCGAGGATACTCGTCCTTAACGATCCCCTGACACCGCAGGATCACATCAATCTTGGAGTGACCTATGAGAGATCGGGAGAATTCGACCAGGCCCTGAAGGAATACGAAAAGGCCTCAAGGGCCCTGCCAGTCGCCTATCTTTACATGGGCAACGTCCTTTTCCAGAAGAAGGAATTCCCGAAGGCTGAGGAATGCTACCGCGAGGCGATCGACAGGACCGGCGACCCCGGCGCATACAACAACCTCGCCTGGCTCTACTACTCGACAGGCGAGAACCTCGGCGAGGCGGAAAAGCTGGCAAGAAAAGCCGTTGAACTCGCCCCGGACAGAGAGGAGTTCCAGGACACCTGGCAGAAAATAAGGGAAAAGACAAGACCAAATGACCAAATCACAATAACCAAATAGGAGGACAATTACCAATTCACCAATAAATAATCAATTGACGAGACAGAAGGGCAGAACGGACCGATTCGGTCACTTCTGGTCATTGATCATTGTTTGTTTTTCCGGTCATTGGAATCTGATCATTGGTCATTGTCTTCTTCCATCGAGGATACCATGAAAAAGCAGAACATCTTCTCCGCCATCCCGTCCGACATCCCTGAGGAGGTATTCGAGACCATCGTCACGAGCGGGGCCGTCAGGATCGAAAGGATCATCTCCCACGGCCAGGCGACGCCGGAAGGTTCCTGGTACGACGAGGATCACGGCGAATGGGTCATTCTCCTCAAGGGAAGCGCCGACATTCTCTTCGACGGAGAGACAAACCCCATCACCCTTCTTCCGGGAGACCACATCCTCATCCCGGCGCACCGACGCCACAGGGTGACACGGACCGATGACAGGGGGCCCACGATATGGGTGGCGGTGTATTTCTCCTGACACCACAGGACGTATACGAGCGAACGGGACAGAGAAGAAAGAGATGCCGTCATGAGTTCATGCGCATCGGGACCCGGGCTCCCACTGTTGCAGAAGGGGCCCTTATCAGGTATATTTTCAGCCATGGAAAGTGAATATGCACGGGAACGCGCCCTCGAAATGCTCGCCGCCGAGGGCGGGGCCCTCGACGAGCTGTACCGCCACGCCGATGTGGTGCGGAAAAACCACATGGGCGACGAGGTCTACATCCGGGGGATAATCGAGTTCTCCAACGTATGCGTCAACAATTGCCTCTACTGCGGGATACGGGCGGCCAACAGGAACGTCGCCCGGTACGTGATGTCCCCCGACGAGATACTGGCGATAGCCGGTACAATGGGCCGCTTCCGGCAGACCACGGTTGTCCTTCAGTCGGGCGAGACCCCGGGGATCGCCGATGAAAAGCTGGGAGTCCTCATAAGGCGGATCAAGGATGCGACCGGCCTGGCCGTTACCGTCTCCGTGGGCAACAGGCCCCTCGAAACGTACCGATACTGGCTTGAGTGCGGCATGGACCGGTATTTCCTCCGCTTCGAGACATCGGACCCGGCACTTTTCGCTCGCCTCCACCCGGGATCGAGCCTCGATGACAGGCTGCGCTGCCTCGAAGACCTCAGGGGCCTCGGGGTCCAGACGGGCAGCGGCTTCATGATAGGTCTCCCGGGCGAGACCGTGGAAGTGCTGGCGGACAACATCCTCCTGTGCCGCCGTCTCGATCTCGATATGATCGGGATCGGCCCCTTCATCCCCCACCCAGACACCCCTCTGTGCGGCACCAGGAATGCCTATCACGACGATCCCGACATGTTCTTCAGGGCCCTCGCGGTGCTGCGCATATTCAACCCCGACGCCCACATACCGGCCACAACCGCCTTCGATGCCGTCTTTCCCGGTAAGGGACGGAACCTCGTCCTCAAGAGGGGCGCGAACGTCTTCATGCCCAACATCACCCCTGTCCGCTACAAGAAGGAATACCTTCTCTATCCGGGAAAACCTTCGGTGGATGAGGAACCCGAGGAATGCACGACTGCGGCCATAGCGCGAATTGAGTCCCTGGGAAGAAGGGTGGGACGAGGTCCCGGCCACTCCTTCAAGAAAAGAGAGCAACCGGGACGAAAGTGATCCTTAAACGTATTTGCCAGCTATATAATTGCTCAAATGCTCAATGAGCATATCCTTCTCGGATATGATCGACTTGACCACGTCACCGATGGAGATGAGGCCGACAAACTTGTCGCTGTCAAATACGGGGACGTGCCTGATGCGTTTCGCCGTGATGAGGACCATGCAGTCCTCGACGGATGTCTCGGGCTTCACCGTGAACATCTTGTCCGCGGGGGTCATGATCTCCGATACCTTGGTCTGGGCTGAGGTCTTTCCCTTGAGTATGATCTTCCGGGCGTAGTCCCTCTCGGAGATTATCCCGTGCACCTTCCCTTTGTCATCAATGACCATCAGGGCGCCGATCTCTTTCTCACCCATGAGCTTCAGCGCGTCGAAAACGGTTTTGTTCGGTCCGATGGACCAGATATCCTTCTTCTTCTCCTTGAGCATGTCCTTTGCGGTCTTCATAGCTCTTAAGCCCCCTTGTCTTTTTTTTGGTGACCCCTGTGCAGATCCAAGCCTGTCTTGTTAAAGTATATAGTCAATGACCGGGGCAGGCAAGCGCATTCTGGCCCCGGCCTCAAAAATAGAGGTCCCGCTCCCCTGCCTCGAGCCTTTCGAGCCGACGTCTCACTTCATCGCGCAGCTTCACGTTGGGCACCGATTCCAGGTGCCTGAGGAGCGCTTCTTCTCCCACCTTCTTCGTCCTTTCCGATGCATAGTCCAGGAGGAATTCCTTGAATGTCAGGATCGCGTTGGGCTGGCAGATGTTCTGTATCTCCCCCGTCTTCGCGAGTGCCATGAATCTGTCGCCCGTCCTTCCCTGGCGGTAACAGGCGGTACAGAAGCTCGGAAGGTATCCCGCCTCACAGACGCTTGCAAGCATCTCGTCCGTGGTCCGATGGTCCTCGACCTGGAACTGGCCCGTCGTTTCCTCTGCGGGCCTCTCTATGTCCCGGTGATACCCGCCGACACCCGTGCACGAACCTGCGCTGATCTGCGAGATGCCCAGCGCGATGACCTCATCGCGATAACCCTGCGGCTCCCTCGTGGAAAGGATCATCCCCGTGTAGGGGACGGCGAGCCTGATCACCGCAACCATCCGCTTGAAATCGTCGTCGTTGACAAGGTGGGGAAATGTCTGCAAGTTGACCCCTTCCGCCGGCCGCATCCTCGGCACGGATATGGTGTGGCAGCCAACGCCGAAACGCTCCTCCAGGTGAAGTGAATGCAGGAGCAGACCGAGCACCTCGAACCTGAAATCGTACAGGCCGAACAGAGCGCCCAGCCCCACGTCGTCGATGCCTGCCTGCATCGCGCGGTCCATCGCCATGGTATGCCAGTCGTAGTCTCCCTTGGGTCCCGCCGGATGCATCCTCTTGTAAGTTTCGCGGTGATAGGTCTCCTGGAACAGGATGTAGGTGCCTATGCCGGCCGCCTTGAGCCTGCGGTAGTCCTCCACGGTGGTGGCGGCTATGTTGACGTTGATGCGGCGTATACTGCCCATCTTCTCCTTGACGGCGTATATCCGCCCCATGGCCTCGATAACGTAGTCTAGGGGACAATTCACGGGGTCCTCTCCGACCTCAAGGGCTATCCGCTTGTGTCCCATCGTCTCGAGAGCGATGACTTCCCGCTCTATCTCGTCGAGACCGAGCTTCCTCCTCGCCATGGCATTGTCCCGCCTGTATCCGCAATAAACACAGTTATTCGTGCAATAGTTGCTGATGTAGAGCGGAGCAAAGAAGACAAGGCGCTTGCCGTAGATCTTCTCCTTCACCTCCCGCGCGGCCGCGAAGAGCGACTTTCGAACATCGCCATCAGCGGTGTGAAGGAGCACGGCCGTCTCGTAAGGGGTCAGGCCTTTTGCCTCGCGGCCTTTCTGCACGATGTCCCGTGCCTCTTCGACGGAGGCGCCTTTTGCCTTTTTGAGGGTATTTGCTACGAGCTCTTCATCGAGGAACTCGGCCCGTTCCCATCCATGCCGTCGGTCCATGCTGTGGCCTCCGTCGTATAAGTATATTGCCTGGGTACTGAAAAGTAAAGGAAGGCCGGGAGCCTTTCAGGCGTTATCTTCCGGGACCCCGGCGACCTCCGGGAAGGGCTTCAGGGTCCTCTCCAGGATGCCCATGACATAGGCGATGAGCACACCGTAGTTGACGATGGGGACCCCGGCATGCTTCGCGACCATGAGGCGGTGGAGCATTTCCTTGCGGTTTATCATGCAGGCGCCGCAATGTATGATCAGCTTGTACCCCGACAGGTCCCCGGGCAGTTCGGGCCCGCTTACCCACGTGTAGTCCAGAGGTCCGCCCACGAGTTGGTTGAGCCACCTCGGAATCTTCACCGTCCCGATGTCGTCCTCCACACGATGGTGCGTGCAGGCCTCGGAAACAAGTACCCTGTCGCCGGGGACAAGGTCCTCTATCGCCCGAGCCCCCTCCACGAGCGTCGCAAGGTCCCCCTTGTGCCGGGCGAAGAGTATCGAGAAAGAGGTCATGGGAACATCCTTCGGGGTATCGGCAGCGACCTTCAGGAATGCCTGGGAATCGGTGACCACAAGCCTCGGCCTGTCCTTCAGCTTCGCCAGGGCACCTTTCAGCTCCCGCTCCTTCACCACATAAGCCATGGCGTCATTGTCCAGTATGTCCCGGATGGTCTGGACCTGGGGAAGAATGAGCCTCCCCTTCGGCGCCGCGAGGTCGATGGGCACGACGAGCACGACCGTGTCGCCGGGAGAGATGAGGTCCCCCAGAATGGTCGGGGTCATGAAGTCTTTCGGCGCTTCCCTGATCATGGCCATCTTCAGCTCATCGATGCCCTGACGCGTCATCGCGCTCACGGCCACGACAGGCAGTCCACGGCCGGGGAAGACCTCGTTCGCGCTGAACTGCGGATAGAGGTCCGTCTTGTTGACAACAATGATGACGGGGACCTTGTTCTCGCGGGCCTTCTCCATGACATCTTCCTCGAACACACCCGCGCCGGAAGCCGGGTCGACGACGAGGAGCATGAGGTCCGTCCTGCCGAGGACACCCAGGGCCTTTTCAATACGGAGCCTTCCCAGTTCGCCCACGTCGTCGATACCCGCCGTATCTATGATGACGACAGGACCGATGGGAAGTATCTCCATCGACTTGTAGACGGGGTCCGTCGTGGTCCCGGGGACATCGGAGACAATGGCGATGTCCTGATTCGTCAGTGCGTTTATGAGGCTCGACTTGCCGGCGTTTCTCCTGCCGAAGATGGCAATGTGGAGCCGGCTTCCTCTCGGCGTCTGATTGAGTGTCGTATCCGTCACGTCTGTCCTTCCTTGTCCTTCTTCACCTTTTTCGACCCTGCTATGCCAGGCCTTGTCAGCTCCCGGGGCTGGAATATGGCCTCGATCTCCTCCCTTGAGAACAAACCTTTTTCGACGGCAACCTCGCCGATCGTCTTTCCCTCTTCGCGGGCCGCTTTTGAGAGCTCGCCTGCTCTTTCGTGGCCGACGTACGGTGCAAGCGCCGTGGCAAGGCAGAGGCTCTCTTCCAGCCATCGCCTGCAGCGCCCCTCGTCAGCCGCCACCCCTTCGACCAGGTGCGTGCGGAAGATGGAAAGCGCGTTTGCGAGAAGTTTCAGCTCCGTGAGGAGGTTGAAGGCAATAAGCGGGAGGAAGGCGTTGAGTTCGAGCTGCCCCGCCGATGCCGCAAGGGTGATGGCATGGTCCAGGCTCATGACCTGAAAGGCAACGCTCGTCGCCATCTCCGTGACGACGGGGTTCACCTTGTCGGGCATGATGGATGAACCTTCCTGGAGCGCGGGGAGCCTTATCTCTGCAAGACCCCCTCCCGGGCCCATCGACAGCAAACGCATATCCGACGATACCTTGGCGAGGTTGACGGCGGCAGCCTTCACAAGCCCCGAGACCTCGGCAAAGACATCGGCGTTCTGCGTAACGTCGACCATGTTCTCCGCCCGGGCGACGCCGAGGCCCGTGATGTCCTGAAGCGCGTCGATCGCCGCGTAGATGTACTCGCGTTTCGCGTTGAGGCCCGTGCCCACGGCCGTGCCGCCGAGATTGACCTGCCGCAGCCGCTCCCCCACCTTGAACAGGCGCCACCTGTCGCGGGCAAAGGCCTCCGCGAAGGCCCCAAACTCCTGCCCCAGGGTGATGGGGACGGCGTCCTGCATCTCGGTCCGCCCGAGTTTGAGGATGCCGGCGAATTCCCGTTCCTTCTTCTGCAGGGCACCCTGAAGGCTGGCGGTCGTTTCGGAAAGCGCGATGACGAGCCTCACCGCCGCGACCTTCACGGCCGTCGGATAGACATCGTTGGTGGACTGGGAAAGGTTGACGTGGCCCAGAGGACTGACAATACCGTAATCCCCTTTTCTCCCGCCGAGGATCTCTATCGCGCGGTTGGCCAGGACCTCGTTCATGTTCATGTTCGTCGATGTCCCCGCGCCTCCCTGCAGGGCATCCACCACGAACTGGTCCGCAAGGGCGCCCCCTGCCACCTCTTTCGCGGCCGCAACGATCGCCTCGCCGCATCTGACATCGATAAGACCCGCCCGCATGTTGGCGACGGCGCAAGCCTCTTTCACCTGGGCAAGGGCAACAATCAGTTCGCGGGGAACGGGGAAGGAAGAAACAGGGAAATTCCGAAGCGCCCTTTGGGTGTGGATGCCGTAATACGCACCGGCGGGCACGTCCATCTCGCCCAGAAGATCGCGTTCGACCCTGAAGTTGCCCATAGTTCTTTGTTATAAACCGGCGGAAAGAAACAATCAAGCAAACTCCTTGACGGCCATTTTGACCCAGGTCAATTTCACTTTGGACGTTCTGTTCTATACAATTACTATAAGGAGGACAGACCATGGCAGAGAACTTCATACCCACAGGAAATGAGACCCGGGCGTTCAGCCTCGGGGAGCTCGCCGTTTACCAGGACCATTCCGTCGTGAGCCGCGAGATCGTGCGCAAACCAGCGGGCACGATGACGGTCTTCGCCTTCGACGAGGGCGAGGGCTTGAGTGAGCATACCGCTCCCTTCGACGCGGCCGTGTACATCATCGAGGGCGAGGCCGAGATCACCATCGACGGCAAACCCCACTCCGTGAAAAGCGGGGAGATGATCATCATGCCCGCGGGGAAGCCCCATGCCCTCAAGGCGATCACCCGATACAAGATGCTCCTCGTTATGATCCGGTAGAATGCGGCCCGGCGCTGATGCTGCTACTGAAGCAATATCAGCAGGGGAACGAATATCATGCCCATGATTATGGAGAAGGATATGAGGCTCGCAGCAAATTCCATGTCCAGGTTCTCGAGAAAGGAGTAGGTGAGTGTCGTGTATCCGACCGGGGCTGCGGCCCCTATCATAACGATCGACCGGTTGAGCCCCTCGAGCCCGAACAGCCTGGCAAGCAGGAACCCCAGGGCGAATCCGATGATCATCCTGATGAAGGTTGCCCCGAGGACGGGAAACATCCTCGTCATCCTGGGGCTGAAATAGAGGCCCAAGGCCAGCATGACAAGGGGCGTCATCATCCATCCGACCATCTGCAGAAAGTCGTTGATGAAGAACGGGATCCTGATCTTCATGAGGTTGAGCGCAACCGCGATCACAAGCGCCCACATGGGGGGCACCAGGAACAGCTTCTTCATCATAACCTTCTTGTCCATGCCACTTGTCCCGTGCTTGCACGCGAGCCAGTACGTGAAGGTAAATATGACCGTCATATTCCCGAAATCGAACATGGTTATCCGGGCCAGGCCCTCCTTGCCGTATGCCGTGATGAAGAAGGGCAGGGTGAACCCTATGTTCATGATCGTCGAGCCAACAATGAAAGTGCCCAGGGTCGCTCGGGGAAGCCTGAGAACTTTACCTGAAAGGAATGAGATCCCCGTTGTCGTCAATACTACAAGAGCGGCGCTGACAGGCAGAAACACAAAGTTCAGTCGGAGTTCGATGTCCACGATGGATATTATGACCAGGGCGGGTAACGCTATGTAATAGACCACCTTGAGAAAGAGGTCGCCGTCTTCCTTCTTGAGTATGTTCAAACGTTTCAGCGCATATCCCAGGAGGAATATGAGCACAACGGGGACTATTTTCAGGATAACGTTCATGTTTTGGACTTCAACGACCGCCGGCAACGATGCGGTTAACTGCATCCCGATGAAGGTTGCCTAATTCTCCCTCAATTCCCGCCCGGATGCAACTCCAAAATAAACCGTTCCTTATCCGGCCAAAGATCTCTGCGACAATGGACTGAAGGCTTGCACAAAAAACATCCCCGCCCTTCTTCCGGGCGGGGATGCGGGATGGTCTATATGTTCCTCTCTAGAATTTGCTCCTCGGCGTGTAATGCGTGTGGAGGAGATGATGCGACTTCTCTCCCAGCGGCGCCCCCAAGTATTCCTCGTATATCTTCTTGATCGAGGGGTTATCGTGGGACTTCCTGTAGGTGAGGGCACAGTCCTCGCTATAGAGCGCCTGCGCCCTTTTCATTCTAATCTCGTTGTCGACGGGAATGGGCTGGCCGCCGCCGCCGACGCATCCGCCGGGGCAGGCCATGACCTCGATGAAATGGTAATTCGCCTCACCGGTCTTTATCCTGTCGAGGAGCTTGCGGGCGTTCCCGAGACCGTGGGACACGGCAACCCGCACATCACCTATGCCGTCCACGGGCACCGTCGCTTCCTTGATGCCCTGAAGACCTCTTACGGCCGTGAACTCGACATTCTCCAGGGTCTTGCCCGTCGCCACCTCGTAGGCCGTGCGAAGGGCCGCTTCCATGACGCCGCCCGTCGCCCCGAAGATCGTGGCCGCACCCGTGTATTCCCCCATGGGGTCGTCGTAGCCTTCATCGGGAAGGCCTTCAAAGTCAATGCCGGCCTGCTTGATCATCTTCGCAAATTCGCGGGTCGTCAGGACGTAGTCGACATCCTTGTATCCGCTGTCGTACATCTCGGGACGGTTGCATTCGAACTTCTTTGCCGTGCAGGGCATGACGGAGACAACGATCATGTCCTTCGGGTCGACACCCGACTTCTGAGCGAAATAGGTCTTCGTCAGGGCACCGAGCATCATGTGCGGCGATTTGCATGTTGAAAGGTGATCGAGAAGCTCGGGGTAGAAATGTTCGATGAACTTGATCCATCCCGGGCTGCAACTGGTGATCATCGGGAGGACGCCGCCCTTCTTCACCCGCGTCAGAAGTTCCGTCCCTTCCTCCAAAATGGTGAGGTCGGCGGCGAAGTTCGTGTCAAAAACGCGGTCGAAACCCAGCCTGCGGGCGGCGGCGAGCATCTTGCCCGTCACCAGCGTGCCCGGAGGATATCCGAACTCTTCACCCAGGGCCGCCCTGACCGCGGGCGCGTCCTGGATGACGACGAACTTGGTCGGGTCGTTCAGCGCCGCCCAGACATCATCTATGTACTCTTTTTCCGTTATGGCCCCGACGGGACAGACGATGGAGCACTGGCCGCAATTCGTGCAGGCAACATCATTGATGTCGCGGTCGAAGGCGGGCTCCACGCGTGTTTCAAAGCCCCTGCCCTGCATGTAGAGGGCGGTCACGGACTGTATCTCCTGGCAGACCGTTACACAGCGCCTGCAAAGAATGCACTTGTTCTGATCCCGCCGTATTGACGGGGATGATTCATCGATCCGGCCGCCGCTCTTTTCTCCGGTGAAGCGGATCTCCCTGATGCCGAGATCGTACGCCAGCGACTGAAGATCGCAATGGAGGTTCTTCGCGCAGGAAAGGCACTCGAAGGGGTGGTTCGACAACAGCATCTCCACCGAGAAACGCCTTGCCTTGCGGACCCTCTCCGTATTGGTGTGAACGATCTGCCCGTTGGCCACGGGCGCAACGCATGCCGCCTGGAGGGTCCGGTTGCCTTCCACTTCGACAAGGCAAACCCGGCAGGCGCCTATCGCCTGTACCTCGGGCAGATAGCACAGGGTCGGTATGTGGACATTTGCCTTGGCTGCTGCGTTGAGTATCGTTGTTCCTTCTTCGACTTCGACGGGCCTGCCGTCAATGGTGACACTTATCGTCATGGTGTTCTGCTCCCTGGGTCGGTTACCCAATCTATTCAGTTTGCCTGACGTAGCAGTGGAGGCATCTCTTGGCCTCTTCGACCGCGGTCCTTTCATCGTAACCGAGAACAACCTCGTTGAAATTGCGGTCCCGTTTCGATACGGGCAGATGCGGCATCGCTGCCCTGCCCAGTTCTTTCTGGTACAGCGTCTCGTCATAGGAGACGACCATGTTGACGAGTTCATCACGGAACGCGTTCGGTGCCTTTCCGTCACCACCGAGATATTCATCGATGGCCATGGCGGCTGTCTTGCCGTCGCCGACGGCCTCGACGACCGTGGCAGGCCCCCTGACATTGTCGCCGGCAGCGAAGATACCGTCCGCGCCCGTGGCAAGGGTCTTCACATTAACTTCCACGGTCCCCGCCCTGTCGGCCTTGACACCGTCGCCGTTCATCCACGACAGATCGGGTGTCTGGCCTATGGCGGCTATGACCATGTCGGCGTCGACAACGAAATCGGACCCGGGTATGGCCTGCGGTGTGCGCCTGCCGCCCTTGTCGAACTTCCCGAGGCTCATCCGGGAGCACTCGACCCCCGCGGCCTTTCCACCTTTCGCCACTATGCTCCGCGGCGCCGTGAGGGTGTGAATGGCGATGCCCTCGTTTTCGGCCTCGTCGATCTCCTCGACGTATGCGGGCATATCCGACCGTTCGCGCCTGTAGAGTATGGAAACCTCGCTCGCCCCCAGTCGCTGGGCCGCCCGCGCCGCGTCGATGGCCACGTTGCCGCCGCCGATCACGGCAACCTTCCCGTCGACCTTCAGTGTCTTGCCGAGATTGACGTCGCGCAGGAATGTCACACCGTCCAACACTCCCGGGGTTTCCTCGCCGGGGATGCCGAGCTTCTGCCCCTTGTGTGCACCCGTGGCGACGAGGATGGCGCCATAACCGTCACTAAAAAGCTTCTTCGCGGTGATATCCTTGCCGAAGGCCGTGTTGTACCTGATCTCCACACCGAGATCGGTGATGGACTTGATCTCGTTCTCCAGTATCTCCCTGGGCAAACGGTAATCGGGGATGCCAACGGCGAGCATGCCGCCCGCCACGGGGAGCGCCTCGAAGACCGTCACGCCGTACCCCTTGAGGGCGAGGAAATAGGCTCCGGCCAGCCCGGCCGGACCGGCACCGATGACGGCAACCTTTTTGCCCTTCGGTTCCTCCACCTGGGGTTTGTAGCGGGGGTGGGACTTCATGTCCACATCCGCGGCATACCTCTTCAAGGAGCAGATGGAGATGGGGGCATCTATCTGGGCCCTGCGGCACTTCGCCTCGCAGGGATGGACACAGACCCGGCCCAGTGTCGCCGGGAAGGGGTTCGATTCCTTGATGACCGCGATGGCCTCCTTCATCTTCCCCTCGCTGATGAGGGTCACATATCCCCAGGCATTCTGGTCCGCGGGACAGGCATTCTGGCAGGGAGCGTCAAAGAGCGCGCTGCACACACCGGCCCGGCAGTGCTTGTCCTCGATGTGTTCCATGTATTCGTGCTTGAAGTACTGGAGGGTGGACAGAATGGGGTTCGGCGCCGTCTGACCGAGGCCGCACAGGGCCGAATCCTTGATGCGCGTCGCCATCTCGACGAGGTCGTCGATGTCCTGCGGTTTTCCCTCGCCGTGGGTGATGCGCCTTAAGATCTCGAGCATACGCTTCGTGCCTATGCGGCAGGGCGGGCACTTTCCGCATGACTCATGCTGGATGAAATCCAGGAAGAACCTGGCGAAGTCGACCATGCACGTATCTTCGTCGGCAACGATGAGACCGCCCGACCCGACAATGGCGCCCAACTCCGCGACGGATTCATAGTCAACGGGAACGTTGAGGTGGTCGATGGGGATACAGCCGCCGGAAGGACCGCCGAGCTGCGCCGCCTTGTACTTCTTGCCGCCCTTGATGCCGCCGCCGATGTTGAAGACGATGTCTCCCAGCGGCGTGCCCATGGGCACTTCGACGAGGCCCGTGTTGTTGACGGCACCGGCAAGTGCAAAGACCTTGGTGCCCTTGCTCTTTTCGGTACCGTACTGGGCGTACCAGGCGGACCCGTTGTTGATGATGGCGGGTATGTTCGCGTATGTTTCAACATTGTTGAGGAGCGTCGGGGCATTGAAAAGACCCTTGACGACAGGGAAGGGGGGTCTCGGTCTTGGTTCACCGCGCTTGCCCTCGATGGAGATCATAAGGGCCGTCTCCTCGCCGCAGACGAAGGCGCCCGCGCCGATACGGATCTCGAGGTCGAAATTGAAGCCCGTCTCGAGGATGTTCTTTCCGAGGAACTTGTATTCCCTCGCCTGTCCGATGGCCCAGTTGAGGCGCTCGATGGCAAGAGGATACTCCGCCCTGACGTAGACGTACCCCTGCTGGGCCCCGATGGCGTACGCGGCTATGGCCATCGCCTCTATGACGCTGTGCGGGTCGCCTTCGAGGACGCTGCGGTCCATGAACGCGCCAGGGTCGCCTTCGTCGGCGTTGCAGACGACGTACTTCACGTCACCCGGCGATTGGAAGGCAAACTTCCATTTCAGTCCCGTGGGGAACCCGCCGCCGCCGCGGCCGCGCAGGCCTGACTTCAGTACCTCGTCGATGACCTCTTCACGGGTCATCGAGGTCAGTGCCTTACCCAGGGCCAGGTAGCCGTCGCGGGCAATGTATTCCTCGATGTTCATCGGGTTGATGACACCGCAGTTCCTCAGAACGATCTTGATCTGGTTCCTGAAGAAATCGATCTCCTTCATCGACGGGATGGTCTTTGACGTCACCGCCTCCTTGTAAAGAAGGCGCTCGACTATCCTGCCCTTGAGGAGATGTTCCGTTACTATCTCTTCAGCGTCCGCAGGCGTGAGCTTCTGATAGAGAACCCCTTCCGGGTAGACAAGGGCCAGGGGCCCGAGGTCGCAGGAGCCGATGCAACCCGTCTCTATGACCTTGATCTCATTCTGAAGACCCTGTTCGATGACTTTATTGACAACAGCATCCCTGATCTGACGGCAGCCGGACGAGACGCATGCAGCCCCAGCACAAACCAATATGTGAGCGCGAGATACCTCCATGTTTATCCTTCCTCCTTACTCGTACTTTTCGAGCACATCCGCAAGGTGCGGTGGTTTGATCCGCCCGTAGACATCTTCATTGACCAGCATCGCCGGCGCAAGGCCGCACGCGCCGATGCAACGCACAACATCGAGAGAGTATCGCCGGTCCTCCGTCGTGCCGCCCACCTTGATCCCGAGTTCCTTCTGGGCCTTGTCCAGGACCTCCTGGGAACCTCTCACGTAGCATGCTGTGCCGAGACATACCTTCACACTGTTGCGTCCCTGGGGCACGGTCGAGAAGAAGTTGTAAAAGGTGATGACGCCGTACACCTCGTTGAGCGAAACATTGAGGCCTTCCGCGACCATCTCCTGGGCCCTTCTCGGAAGATAACCAAACAGGTTCTGCGCCTTGTGCAGAACCATGATGAGATCTTCTCCCTTCCCTTTGTGTTCCATGATGACTTCTTCGAGCCGGGGATAGAGCTCTTCCTCCTGAACCTCGGCACAGTGGCATTGCTTTTCTGACATCTTCATCCCTCCCTCAGAGTTACCTGGCGATCAGACCTACTGGTTCGGCAGTATCTTGCCGTCCACGGTACTCCGTTTATAGTAATGAGTATGGAGAAGTTTGTGGGCCTTCTCCGAATTCGGTTTCTCAAGATATTTTTCGTACACTGTCTGAACGGAGGGGTTCTCGTGGGAACGCCTCAGCGGCAGGCTGCGGTCCTCTTCGTAAAGGGCCTCTCCCCTGCGGGCGCGTTTCGCGATGTTGCTGCCCCAGGACTGGCCGCCGCCGCCAACGCATCCACCGGGGCAGGCCATGACCTCGATGAACTGGTATTCGGACTTTCCGTCCTTCGCGATCTGGTCCCTCACCTTGTCAAGAAGCGCTCGCGCCTGACCGCAGCTGTGGGCCACGGCAACCTTGACCTTTGTCCCGTCGATATCTATCTCCGCCTCTTTTATGCCTTTAAGCCCCCTGACGGGTTTTATCTCCACATCCTCAAGCTCCCGTCCGGTTACGAGACGGTAAGCGCTCCGCACCGCGGCTTCCATGACGCCGCCGGTCGCGCCGAAGATGGTGGCCGCGCCCGTGTAATCGCCCAGGATATCGTCCGCGGGCTCATCGGGCATTTCTTTTATGTCGAGGCCGGCCTCACGCATCATCCTGCCCAGTTCCCTCGTCGTGAGGACGTAATCCACATCCTGGTAGCCGCTCGCTTTCATCTCGGGCCTCAAGCACTCAAATTTCTTCGCGGTGCAGGGCATGACGGAAACGGAGACTATCTTCGCCGGGTCTATCCCTTTTGCCTCGGCGTAGTATGTCTTCGCCAGGGCGCCGAACATCTGCTGCGGGGATTTGGCCGTGGACATATGGGGTATCATGTCATGGAAGAAGGTCTCCATGAACTTTATCCATCCCGGGCTGCAGGAGGTGATGAGAGGCAGATTCTTCCCCGAGGTCAGCCTCCCGATGAGTTCCGTCCCCTCCTCCATGATCGTGAGGTCGGCGGTGAAGTTCGTTTCCAGCACTGCGTCGAAACCGAGTCTCCTCAGGGCCGCGTGCATCTTGCCGCTGACCAGCGAGCCCGTCGGCATCCCGAACTCCTCTCCGAGCTGCACCCTCACCGCGGGGGCCTCCTGGACGACGACGAACCGGTCGGGGTCGTGGATGGCGTCCCACACCTCATCGACGGCGCTCTTCTCATACAGGGCACCGACGGGGCAATGAACGACGCACTGTCCGCAGTTGATGCAGACACTGTTGCCGAGACCCGCATTGAAGGCCGTCGTGATGACCGTATCGAACCCCCTGTGGTTCACGGCCAGGGCGTTCACGGTCTGGATCCTGCTGCACACCTCGATGCATCGCCCGCAGAGTATGCACTTGTTGGGGTCCCGGACGATGGAGACGCTGGAACGGTCTATGGGAAGCTTCTCCCGCAGCGCGTTGGCGTAATCGAGGGTATTGATGCCGACAGTGGCGGCAAGCTTCTGCAGTTCGCAGTTGTTGTTCTTTATGCACGTCAGGCAATCGGTGTCATGATTCGACAGGATAAGCTCGACGAGCTGCCTGCGTGTCGCCATGACGCGCGGCGTATGGGTCTTCACCTTGAAACCATCGGCCGCCGGGGTCATGCAGGACCTTTTCAGTCCCGGTATGCCCTCTATCTCGACGACGCAGATCCCGCACTGTCCTCCCGGCGTAAGATCGGGATGGTGACAGAGCGTGGGGATCGTGAATCCAGCCTTTTTGGCCGCCCACAGGATGGTCGTACCCTCGGGCACTTCCACTGGTATATTGTTAATGGTCAGTGTTACCATGCTCATACAATTTCTCCTTGATGTGACCATTCAGATCAGATCGGGACTACTGCACCCTGCCGTATACCTCGTCCTTGAAGAATCTCAGGGAACTCGTGATGGGCAGGACCGGCGATTGCCCCAGGGGACAGAACGACGTGTCGCGCATCACCTCCGATATCGAGACGAGCTTGTCCACGTCCTCGGCCTTCCCCTTCCCTCCCGCTATGCGGTCGATTATCTCGGCGAGCTGGTTCGTACCGAGGCGGCAGGGCACGCAATGGCCGCAGGACTCGTGCCTGAAGAAGTGGAGAACGCTCTGGAGCATCCCCACGATGTCCGTGTCCTCGTCCATGACGAGGATGGCGCCTGACCCCAGCACGGCCGCGTATTCCTTGAGGTTCACGAAGTCCATCTTCGCGTCGAGCATCTCCGGCCCCATGAAGGCACCCGCAGCGCCGCCGACCAGGGCACCCTTGAACTTCTTGCCGTCCTTGATGCCGCCGGCGTATTCATAGATGATGTCGCGCAGGGTGGTGCCCATCTCCGCTTCGATGAGGCCCGGTGTTGCCACGTTCCCGATTATGGTGTAGACCTTCGTCCCGGGGCACTTGTCCGTGCCGTAACCGCGGTACCAGGCGGCACCGTTGCGGACGATCTCCGGTACGTTCGCCAGCGTCTCCACGTTGTTCACGACCGTCGGTTTGGCCCAGAGGCCCTCCGTCACGGGATAGGGGGGTTTGTTGCGGGGGTGACCCCTCTTCCCTTCCAGCGACTCGATAAGTGCCGTCTCCTCGCCGCAGACGTACGCGCCCGCACCCTTCATGACCGCAATGTCAAAGCTGAAACCGCTCTCGAGTATGTTGTCGCCGAGAAGTCCGTACAGCCGCGCCTGTGTAATCGCCTTCTCGAGGCGTTCGATGGAAAGGGCATACTCGCCACGGATGTAGACAAAGCCCTTTGTCGCACCCACGGCGTATCCCGCGAGGATCATGCCTTCGATGAGCTTGTGGGGATCGCCTTCAAGGATGAGCCTGTCCTTGAACGTTCCCGGCTCGCCCTCGTCGGCATTGCATATGATGTATTTCACATCGCCTGGTGCCCTGGAGGCGAATTCCCATTTCATGGCCGTCGTGAAGGCCGCTCCGCCCCTTCCCATGAGCCCCGAGTCCTTGACCTCTTTTGTGACCCCGGCGGCCTTAAGTTCGGTGAAGGCCCTTTCGAGCGCCTCGTAGCCACCCTCGGCGATGTATTCGTCAATGTTCTCCGGGTTGATGACACCGCTGTTGCGCAGCACGATCCGGGGCTGTTCCCTGAGCAGGCCCGTCTTCTCTTTCTTGATGACGTGCTGTTTGGGCATCTCCGTCATGATGAGCCTTTTCACGGGCCTTCCCTTCAGAAGGTGCTCTTCGACGAGCTCGGCCGCGTCCCCGGGTGTCACGTTCGCGTAGTAGATGCCCTCGGGATAGACGACGATGACGACACCCTGACCCGTCGCCCCTATGCTGCCCGTTTCCAGGACTGCTATCTCGCCGGAAAGACCCTGCTTGTTGATCTCCTCCACCAGGACCTTCTCGACAGCACGGGCGCCCGCCATGATCGTCCCTGCATCGATACTGATCAATACGTGGTTTCTAACGAGGTTCATATCTCTTTTCTCCTCTTGTCAAGGATGGCATCGACCTTCTCCGGTGTGAGATTGCCGAACATCTCTTCGTTTAGCATCATGGCTGGTGCCACACCACAGGCGCCGAGGCAGCTTGTCAACTCCAGCGTGAACATTCCGTCCTTCGTTGTCCCCCCTACGTCCACTTTCAGTGAGCCCTTGAGATAGTCGAGGAGCGAGTGCGCCCCCATGAGATGACACGGAGGGGACTCGCAAAGGCGTATGATGTTCCTGCCCCGGGGCTTGAGGCTGAACATCGTGTAGAAGCTCGCCACGCTGTGCACATAGCTATACGGGACGTTGAGATAGTCAGCGCAGGCCTCGACGTCTTCCTTGGAGAGATACCTCTCCGGGTTGGTATCCTGAAGATCGTGCATGATGTAAAGTATATTGCTGAGGTTTGGTTCAAATTTCTTGAGAATAGCTTCCCTGTCCAAGCCAGCCTCCTTTTGGTCGCCTAGATGGCGAATTCCGAAACGGGGTGCCCGTTGACGACGTGCTCCACCACCACCCTTTTTGCCTTCTCAGCATTCATGTTCCCGTATACGACGGCGGGCTTGTCTTCCTCGAAGACCTCCACCATTGGCTCCTGTGAGGCGAGACCTTTTTCACCCGTCTGTGTCACGACGACGTCGGAAAGGTTACGTTTCCCCACCTCTTCAACAAATGTTTTGAGCACGTCCCGCGCGCCGGCGGCTATTCCGCTCGTCCCCATCCCGACAACGATACGCACCCGTGCCTGCTTCTGCCGCAACTCCACATCTTTTTGTGCCTTTTCCCTTATTTTTTTCAGCTCTTCAAGATTCATCTCTCGGCCTCCTTATGATGATAACAATCTATATAAAATCATAGATGTTCGTCAAGATATTTGCCGAGGAAACCGATGACTTCCGGGTGGTTCACCGGGACGTCAACAAGCTCCCTTTTCAGCTCCTTCGTGTCGAGTTCCAGCATCCTGCCGTCGACGGAATAGCGAAGATCGAAATCGACGTCGGGATGGCTCACGACGAGAACGAGAAAGGTGTCACGTATGTTCCCCAGTGGGGGCAGATCGGGATGCCGGCAGTCGAAGGTCGCCCGTATCGTCGTCCCGGCGCCCTTCGCGCTTGTCAGTTCGAAACCGCCCCCTGTCGTCTCGGCCGTTCCCTTGAGAAGGGGTATCCCAAGCCCCACCTTTCTTCCCGTCTTCGTGGAAAAGAAGGGGTCCTGCACCTTCCGCACCGTTTCAGGGTCCATCCCGACCCCGTCATCGGTTACCGTGAGGCTCAGCGTCGCCGTCCGCGGGTCCTTCTCCACTGCGATACCGATGCGTTTAGCCCCTGCCGTTACTGAGTTCATCACTATGTCCATGATATGGGATGCAATATCCTCCATCATAATGGCGGTTTCCGTCCATTCACGACCGCCCCTCCTGCCCGGTGAGCGACTGCTCCCCCAGGGCCCTGAGTGCCCCTTCTATGCACACACAATCGGGCGCGTCGAGCGTCAGATGCGTCCTCCTCTTTCCGATGTCCCCGGGATAGTGGGCATCGGAGAACGTGACAAAGGGCAGTCCCTTCCTCATGATAAAGGGCATGAGGTCCCCGGTCCTTCCCCGGTCGCGCATCTCCAGGGCGTCGAAGGGGATGTCCGCCGGTATGAACCCGAGCTGGCTTATGATGCTGAAGGTCGGGCTGTCGATATGCGAGGCGATGGCGATTCCCCCGTGGGACTTTATCCAGGACACGGCGTCCTCTATGGAGATCCCTGCGGAGCTTATAAGAAGCCTCTCTTCGCTGCGGACTATGTTGTCCTCACCGTCCACGACAACCTGGTCACCCCAGAACTCGACGTCGTTGGCCACCTGCGGCAGCAGGTCGTAGATCATGAGCTGCAGTTCATGGGCGGTGTCATACTCGTCAAAGATGGCCAGAACGTGTATCTCTTCCCTGGTCTGCAGTTCCATGCCTGCCAGGACCACAAGTCCGCTGCGGTTTCCCGCTTCTTTCACATAGGGTGTGTTCTCTGCTATGTTATGGTCCGTAACGGCTATAATATCGAGTCCCGCCTCCCGCGCCCTCTCGACGATGACCCGGGGCGACATGTCAAGGCTGCCGCAGGGCGACAGGGTCGAGTGTATATGCAGATCACAGGCAAATTCCGGCAAGTCCTCTCTAACCTCTCTTCAGAAGCTCATACACGAGGGCCGAGAGTTCGAATGCCGAAGGGGCGCCCCTCAAGACGGCTATGCCCTCCTGTCTCGCCTTTTCCAGAAACGACTCCTCCAGTTCCAGTTTTCGCGGGATAATGACGGCAGATACATCCTTGAGCTTTGCCACCCCGAGAATATTCACGTGCCGCTGGATCGTGATCCACACCGCATCGTCACCGATGTTCGCGATCACATCCGAGAGCAGATCGGAGGTATACCCCGACCTCACCGGCCTCATGAGGTTCGTTTCTCCCGTGAGCACCTCAAGTCCAAGCGTCTCCGCAAGTTCACGAACGGTCATCATCCCCTCCCTGCATGCGTGTCATTGCGTCCTCATATATAGATGTTGTGCCGACCATTACATTCCGATGCCCGTCAGCACCCCTGTCCCGGATCGCCCTCCTTCGAACTGCCGCTCATCGACGTCGGGACGATGCGGGAAAGATCGAGGATCTCCTTCGCCAGTATCTTCACCTTCTCACGAAGCTTGATAACACAATCCGTCTCGAAGGCTATGCCGCGGATGATGTCCTCGGCAAGGGCCCGGCAGCTTGGCGAACCGCAGGCACCGCAATCAAGACCCGGTAGTTCGCTCGTTATCTGGTCGAGGCGCTCCATCTTCATGATCGCCCGGGAAACGTCCTCATCGAGGGTCATGATCGCCCTCGGCTCCACGGGCTCCGTGGCGGCAAACCTGTTCTGCAGATGGATGTCCTGAAGTTCGGCCTCCGTGAAATAGGCATCTTTTGTTCCAAACCGCTTTATAAGGTCGCGGAGACGGATACGCCCCACGAAGAGATTCTGGATGTTGAGCGGCCCTCCCACACACCCGCCCGTGCACGCCTGAAGCTCGACAAAATCCACGTCCTTGAGCTCCCCCCTCTCGATCTCTTCCAGGAGGCTGATGACGTTGTGGATGCCGCCAACGGCCAGCGTGGTTGCCGCATCAACGTTCCGCGACTCCCCCGTCACGTATCCCCAGGCCATGCCGAACTTGGTGGCGCGCTGCAGTTTCTCGGGTCCGCCGTTTGCGTACCTGTCGCCGAGATGCCGGATGATATCCTTATAGATAAGGTTGATCCCGATGACGCCATTCACTGCCGAGTGCTTCGTTGTCATGGGATTTCTCATCTCCGTGACTTTCGCCGGACAGGGCGATATGAAGAATGCCCCTACCTCCTCGTAAGGGATGCCCGTCCTCCGGGATGCCTGCTCCTTGGCGATGCGCGCCGCCACTTCCATGGGCGTGAGGAAAGGGGCCACCTGCTCGAGGAGGTCGGGGTACTTGATCTGCATGAGGCGCACCACCGCCGGACAGGCGGAGGAGAAAATGGGGCGCTTGCCCTTGTAATCCTTCAGGAACTGGTGGACGATGTGGCCGACGATCTCCGCGGCAAGGGCGACCTCGAAGACCTCGTCGAAACCGATCCCCTTGAAGGCCCCGAGCACGTCCTCGATATTGACCTGTTCCTTGAACTGGCCGAAGAACGATGGTGCCGGCAGGGCGATCCGGTACTTGTATTCCGAAAGCTTGCCGAGGGTGTCCGTCACCGCCACTTTCGCATGGTTCGGGCATTCGCGGATGCATTCGCCGCAGTCGATGCAGCGTTCCTGAACGATCATCGCCTTGCCGTCACGGACACGGATGGCCTCGACGGGACATCGCTTGATGCAGTTGGTGCATCCCTTGCACTTCTCCGTCTCCAGCGTCACGGAATGGAAGTATCGATTCATGCGCCCTCGTGCCGCCTCTCATCCCTGAAGAAGACCCTGGCGTTCAGCGTCGTCCCCACGCCGACCCTGGATTCGATGTTGAGGTCATCGGAGCACTGCTTGATGTTGGACAGGCCCATGCCAGCCCCAAACCCCATCTCCCGGATCTCGTAGGACGCCGTCGAATATCCTTCCTTCATCGCAAGGTCGATATCTTCGATCCCGGCTCCCACATCTTCCGTCCGTATGGTGATCGCGTCGGGCTCGACATGGACCACAAGTCTTCCCGAAGTGGCGTGGATAGCCACGTTCATAGCCGCCTCGTAAATGATGATCGCGATCCGCTTGATGACATCCTGTTTGAGCCCAAGCTGCTGAAGGGTCTTCTTCACCCGCGACGCACACTCTCCGGCAACAAAGAAATCTTTTTCGCCTATCTCGAAATCGAGCGTGATCTGCGGGGTGTACGCTAAGCTGTCAACCATTGGTTAGTCTCTCCTAACCGGGCTATTGCTTATCTCCTCTGATGCCCTTCTCATAAAGCCGGCCGCAGCAGTCGAACGTGAGAAGCATCGTGGTGAAAAGGGGGATCTTGTTCGATTCCCCGCTCCTGACAACGGATTCATCGGGCCTGCGTCCCCCGACGAAGAGGACCGCCTTGGCGTCCATCACCTGTGCCGCATGGATCACGTGCGCGTTGGTCAACGACGTGATCAAAAGCGATTGGGGCTTCAGGTAAAGGAGCATCTCGCTGATGAGGTCGCAGGCAAAACAAACCCGCACGCTACGCTTCAGACACTCATCGTTCCCGCAGAGCACCTGCGCTTCCAGCAGTTCCTGGACCTCTTGCAGTGTCATGTAGAACCTCACATCGTCCGGATGTCAGCCGGTGGTGTATCGATACTCTTATCGTGTCCCGGTTCCGAGAACCGACAAACCGGCCCCGGGATCAACCTCAGAAAACCTCGTTGCCGGGTAATATTGTCTGTTTAGTTGCAGGGACGAGCACGCTTGTTCAGTATAGTGCATTTCCTTTCCGAAGTCAAAAGGACAATGAGGAAAAAGTGAAGAAAAAAAACAGTATATGCCGTTACCGTCCGCCATCCCGGGCATGAGATCTTCTTCCGAAAGGTATGCCCAGTTTTCTCATGCGATGGCGGAGCGTACCGGGGTTCATGTCGAGAAGTTCGGCTGCCCCCCCGGGGCCCTCGATCCGGCCCCCGGCCGCTCTCAGGATGCGGCTTATATGTTCGGCCTCGATGTCGTGGAGCGTGACGGAGCCCCGGCTCTCGCCGGTGGCTGCGGAAGGGCGCTCCTGGAACGCGCCCGAAACCCCCAGAACGCCGTCGAACTTCAGGGGCTTGCCGTCGGAGAGGATGAGGGCCCTCTCCACGGCGTTCTCCACTTCCCGGACATTTCCCGGCCAGTCATACATCATAAGTGCATCTATGGCCCCCGGCGCAAGCGGCGGTATGGTGTGGCGCACCATCTCCCGGCTCTTCTTGCGGACAAAATGCTGGACCAGGGCGGGTATGTCGTTTTTTCTCGCCCGCAAAGGGGGAACCTCGATGGGAAAGACCTTGATACGGAAATAGAGGTCTTCCCGAAAATCACCGTCTTCCACCATCTTTTCCAGGTTCCGGTTCGTCGCCGACACGATCCTGATGTCCACATGCACGGGCTCCGTTCCGCCCACCCTTTCTATCTCTTTCTCCTGGAGGACGCGCAAGAGCCTCACCTGCGCGTGGGGCGGGAGTTCGCTGATCTCGTCGAGGAAGATCGTCCCTCCGTGGGCACGCTCGAAACGCCCCCTCTTGCGTGCGAGCGCTCCCGTGAAAGCCCCCTTTTCGTGGCCGAAGAGCTCGCTGTCTATGAGAGACTCCGGGATGGCCCCGCAGTTCACTTTCACAAAAGGTCCGTTGTATCGGGGAGACAGGTTGTGGATGGCGTTGGCGATGACCTCCTTGCCTGTTCCCGTCTCGCCGATGATGAGCACGGGGCTGGCAAGGGGCGCCACCTTTCTCACGCTCTCCATGGCTTCCTTCAGCCCGAAATCGGCCCCCACTATCTCGACGGTGTTCTTCCTGAGCTCATCCCTGAGGTACCGATTGTCGTCGGCAAGCATGTCCTTGAGCTCGATCACTTCCCGGAGCCTGCGGCTGTTGGCGACTGCGATCGCGGCGGGTTCGTTCACCACGGACCAGAGGCGGACATGTTCCTCGGTGAAGCGGCCCGTCCCCCGCGCCCTTATCCCGAGGGCGCCGATGTACTTGTCGTCGACGATAAGCCTTCCCAGCATTATCGAGCATTCTTCCCATCCAAGGTTCCGTGCAACCCTCCCCAGAATGGGGTCCTCGAAGATGTTCTCGGCGACGCGGACCCGCGGCCGGCGGTACGGTTCTTCGAGTTCCTGACGCAGTTCAGGCGGCAGGTGCGTCTTGTCCATCCTCCTTGTGCCCCCCGACTCGTTCGCCGAAGCCGCCACGTCTACCGTGCCGATGGCAGGATCGTAGACAAAAAGATCGAGCTCATCGGCCGGTATGATGTTACGCACGTAGAGAAAACACTGGTGAAGGGCGTTCTCCAAGTCCAAGGTCCCGCATATCTTCAGAGTCATCTCCCGAAAGAACTCGCTCTCATCGGTATCCATAAGGCTTTCCCTCTCCTTTACGCTACTATCGTATGCGATAGTATAGACCAGAACTGACAAATATGCCAGCAACTTTCCGTCATATTTCACAGTAATCTGACCATGACAATGTAACATGCTGGATTTATGGAGAAATAAGTTCTGGCACAAAGAATGCTTAAGAATCAGCAAGAAAGAATGATGGAATGGATAGAGATCATACGATTAAGAACGCAACCCGATGTCGAGCCGCTTGTGGTCAAGTGGTTGAGAGACCTGGTCCACAACATCGGTGCAACGCCCGGTCTCAACGAAGCACGGATCTATACCCATTCGGCCGTCCCCGGAGACGTGAGTCTGCATATACTCTGGGACACCGTGCAGAATATCCACGGGGAGAGCGAAATAGGATTGATGGCTGCCGAGACGCTGAAGAAATACGGCATCCTCGATCACACCGTGTGGCTCAGAAAGGGGAACAACGGCAGCGACCCGAACCGGCAGGTGACGCGATGATATCCGCGGCATCATTAACCATTATTTGCAACCTATCAGGGGCGGGAAATGTGAGGCACCGGAAATCCCTCACCTTTCCTTCCCATAACGTGAGTCGGGGGACGTGAAGAATGTCCGACCTGATACTGAATAACCTCATGCTCATGTTGACCCTCATGTTCGCCTCCATAACTATCTGGATCACCTCTAAGCCCTCTCTGCGCACACGATCGAGCTCCCCATACCACCTCTACCTCGTCCCTCCCCTACCGGCAGACGAAACTACCGCTGTCGGCAAGGACCTCAACTGGTGTACCCGAGGCCATGTCCCCGACTCACAAACTAAATCGCAATTGAGGCTCTGAAGAGTCATCTTCACGATACCATCACCCCCCCCTTATGCGTTTTTAAATGCCCCCGGCGCCTCCCGGGGGCAACCCTTTTGGAGGCGGTTCCGGGTTTCAGGTTCCAGATGAAAAGAGTTCTTGTCTTTCGCCTCAACTTAACACTTAACCACTTAAAACTTAAAACGGTTTCAAAAAAATATTGACTCACGGGGGACTATTCGATATATTTTTATCGATAAGCTCTTATAGATAAGATTTTATAGATAGGAAATTATCGAATGAACGAGATGGAGGTAAGCATGGCGAACGTGGAGGACAGAAACGATCTTCCGACTAAACCCATCCCCGAACCAACACTGAGGAGGCTCCCTCTCTATTATCAATACCTCAAGAAAGTGCGCGACGAACACAGGGGGGATTTCATCTCCTGCACGCAGATCGGCAACGACCTCAGCATACTCCCCATCCAGGTCCGCAAGGACCTGGGGATCGCCGAGGCCGTCGGAAAACCGAAGCTCGGCTACAGCATCGACGAGCTCATTTCCATCATAGAGACCTTTCTCGGCTGGAACAACACGAAGGACGCCTACCTCATCGGTGTCGGTCATCTCGGGACGGCGCTCCTCGGGTTCGAGAGGTTCAAGGAATACGGTCTCAACATCATAGCCGCCTTCGATATCGACAAGGACAAGATAGGAAAGACGATCCACGGGGTCAAGGTCTTTCACCTGGGGAAGCTCCACGACATGGTGAAACGCATGGGCATCAAGATCGGGATCCTTACCGTTCCGGCACCCCCCGCCCAAGAACTGACGGATGAAATGGTCCGCGCCGGCATACAGGCGATCTGGAACTTTTCGCCGGTGAAGGTGAACGTTCCTCACGGCATAATCGTCCAGCACGAGAACCTCGCCTCGTCCCTCGTGGTCCTGGCAAAGAAACTGACACTGGCAAGACAAAACCAATCGTAAGGATGGGATGGAATAATGGAGACAATGCGAAAATTCGAACGGGTTTGCGAGATCATCGACAACAACCAGCGAAACGCCGCGAGGCTCATACCCATTCTCCAGGCAGTACAGGCGGAATATCGCTACCTGCCGGAAGAGATACTGACCTTCGTGGCAACATCCCTTGGGATATCTCCCGCAAGGGTATTCGGGGTGGCGACCTTTTATTCGCTCTTCACCCTGAAACCCAAGGGCAAGTACCTCATACGGGTCTGTAACGGGACGGCGTGTCACGTCAAGGGCTCAATGGGCATCTATGGCGCCATCGTGAAGAAGCTCGGTCTCACCGAGGGACAGGATTCCACGTCGGACATGCTCTTCACCGTGGAGACCGTCAACTGCCTCGGTGCCTGCGGCCTTTCGCCGGCCATGGTCGTCAACGACGAGGTCTTCGGCCAGCTTACACCGCAGCGGGTGTCGGACATAATCGACGAGATCGTACTCAAGGAGGCGCAAAATGAATCTGATGCTCACGGGGCTTAACAAGATAACCAAGGATTTTCACGTTCGCACCGCGGCCGCCCGGCACCGCGTCCTCGTCTGCGCGGGAACGGGATGCCTGGTGAACGGGTCCCTCAAGGTGTACGAGGCGTTCGTGAAGGCGCTGAAGGAAAGCGGGTTCAACGCCATCGTCGAGCTCAAGAAAGAGGAAGAGGGCGAATTCGTGTCGCGCACCGGCTGCCAGGGGTTCTGCCAGATAGGGCCTCTTGTCACCATCCTGCCGGAGAACATATTCTACACGAAGGTCAAACCCGGCGATGTCGCCGAAATAGTGGAAACGACGATACGGAAGGGCAATGTCGTGGAGAGGCTTCTCTACGTCGAGCCCGATTCGCAAAGAATGTGCCGCACCAAGGACGAGATCCCCTTCTACCGGAAACAGCACCGCTTCGTGCTTTCCAACTGCGGGGCCATCGACCCCGAGGACATAAACGAGTACATCGCGTCCGGCGGATACAGGCAGGCCATACGGGCCTACCTGGAGATGAGTCCCGAGGAGATCTGTCAGCTCGTCTTCGCCGCTGGCCTGCGCGGACGGGGGGGCGGAGGCTTCCCCACGGGACGGAAGTGGGACGTCGCCCGGCGTGAAACGAATGCGAAGAAATACGTCATCTGCAACGGTGATGAGGGAGACCCCGGGGCCTTCATGGACATGGGCATCATGGAGGGCAATCCCCATAGCGTCATCGAGGGCATGATCATTGCCGCGCGCGCCATCGAGGCCGACGAAGGCTACATCTACGTGCGCGCCGAATACCCGCTCGCCGTCAAGCGCCTGCGCAAGGCCATCGACGACGCCTACCGCGTCGGCCTCCTCGGCAAGAACCTCTTCGGCACGGAGCGGGCCTTCAACCTCAACATAATGGAGGGTGCCGGTGCCTTCGTCTGTGGAGAGGAAACGGCCCTCATCGCGTCCATCGAGGGGAAAAGAGGCATGCCCTCCCCCAAACCGCCCTTCCCTTCCGTGAGCGGCCTCTGGGGTAAGCCGACGGTCATCAACAACGTGGAGACCCTGTCTCAGGTGCCCCTGGTACTCGCCGCCGGCCCCGAAGGATACCGCAGGATGGGCACGAAGGAATCCCCGGGCACGAAGACCTTTGCCCTTACCGGCCACGTGGCGAACTCGGGCCTCATAGAGATGCCTTTCGGCGCGACGCTCAGGGAGATCATCTACGGTGTCGCCGGAGGAATGACCTCCGATACGGGAAAGGCCGTGAGCGACGGCTTCAAGGCCGTCCAGATAGGCGGTCCCTCGGGAGGCTGTCTCACACGCGACCAACTCGACCTTCCCATCGATTTCGATTCCCTCAAGAGCGTCGGCGCCATGGTCGGCTCCGGCGGCCTTGTCGTCATGAACAAGAACACATGCATGGTCAGCGTGGCGCGCTTCTTCATGCAGTTCACGCAGCACGAGTCCTGCGGCAAGTGCGTTCTCTGCCGCGAAGGGACAAAGCAGATGCTTGCCCTCCTCGACGACATCATCGAAGGACGGGCCACGATGGAGACCCTCGACCTCCTCGAGGACCTGGCGGCGGCCGTTCAGAAAGGCTCGCTCTGCGGGCTCGGCAAGACTGCCCCCAACCCGGTCCTCTCCACGATGAAGCACTTCCGTGACGAGTACGTCGCGCACGTGCGCGACAAGCGCTGCCCCACGGGAAAATGCAAGGCCCTCGTGAGACTCACCATAGACCCCGAGCTGTGCAAGGGCTGCACGCTCTGCGCGAGCAAATGCCCCGTCGGCGCCATATCGGGAGAGAAAGGGAAGCCGCACAGCATCGACCAGAACATATGCAGAAAATGCAATATCTGCGTGGAAGCCTGCAAATTCAAGGCGATCAAAGGAGACTGAGCAATGAACGGCACCGTTGTCTACATCGATAATAAAGAGATACCCATCGAGAACGAGCAGAACCTCCTGGAACTTGTCAGGAAGGCGAGGATCGACCTGCCCACGTTCTGCTACCATTCGGAGTTGAGCATTTACGGCGCCTGCAGGCTCTGCATGGTGCAGGTTGAGGGCATGGGCCTCGTTCCGGCCTGTTCCACCCCGCCCACCGCCGAGATGAAGGTCAGCACCAACACGGAGGAGATCCGGAAGATGCGCAGGATCATTGTGGAGCTTCTCCTTGCCAACCACAGCCAGAACTGTCCCACCTGCCAGAAGAGCACCACCTGCCAGCTCCAAGCGCTCGCGAAGCGCCTCGGCATCACCAAGGTGCGTTTCAAGAACCAACTGAAGGAAATGCCCCTCGATGAATCCTCCCCGTCCATCATCAGAGACCCCAACAAATGTGTCCTTTGCGGCGACTGCGTGCGCATATGCTCCGAGGTGCAGGGTGTCGGCGCCATTGACTTCGCATACCGGGGAGCACAGACGGTCGTCATACCCTCCTTCGGAAAGGCCCTCGACCAGGTGGAATGCGTGAACTGCGGCCAGTGCGCCCGGATCTGCCCCACCGGCGCCCTGACCCCCCGCTCCGAAGTGGACGAGGTCTGGCAGGCCATTCATGACCCCGCGAAGGTCGTTGTCGCTCAGGTGGCACCCGCCGTGCGGGTGGCCATCGGCGAGATGTTCGGCCTGCCCCCGGGCACCACGACGACGGGACAGATCGCGGCAGCGCTCCGGGCCATCGGCTTCGACAAGATATATGACACGTCCTTCACCGCAGACCTCACGGTGCTGGAGGAGAGCAACGAGTTCATAAAGCGCGTGACCGCCGGCGACAGGATCCCGCAGTTCACCTCATGCTGCCCCGCATGGGTCAAGTTTGTCGAGCAATACTACCCTGAGTTCGTCAACCACCTCTCCAGCTGCCGCTCGCCCCAGCAGATGTTCGGCGCCCTGGCGAAAGAGATGCTTTCCAGCGAGCTCGAGGTTGCGCGCAAGGACATCGTCGTCGTGTCCATCATGCCCTGCACCGCCAAGAAGTTCGAGGCGAAGAGACCGGAATTCGAAAGTGACGGCGTGCGGGACGTGGACCATGTCCTCACCACACAGGAACTGGGGAGGATGATCGAGGAGGCAGGCCTTCACTTTACCGAGCTTGGACCGGAATCCTTCCACCTGCCCTTCGGCTTCAAGACCGGCGCCGGCGTCATATTCGGCAATTCCGGCGGCGTCAGCGAGGCGGCCCTGCGTTACGTCAGCGAGAAGCTGACGGGGCAGAAACTCGACAGCTACGAGTTCACGTCCGTCCGGGGTGAGGAGGGCATTCGCGAGGCAAAGCTCTCCATCGCCGGCAAGGAGTTCTCCTTCGCGGTGGTGAGCGGCCTCGGCAACGCAAGGCGGGTCCTCGAGAAGATACGCAACGGCGAGGAGCATTACGACCTCGTCGAGGTCATGGCATGCCCCGGAGGCTGCATCGGCGGAGCGGGCCAGCCGGTCTTCACCGACTCCGGCGTCAAGCAGAAGAGGACGAAGGGCCTCTACGAGAACGACCGCATGCTCGAGCTCCACAAGTCACAGGACAACCCCTACATCACCGAACTGTACGAAAAGGTGCTCGGCGACGTGGGAAGCCACAAGGCACACGAGCTTCTCCACACCGGCTACCGCACCCGCAAGCGTATATTCGACGAGGACGTCGACATAAGCTCCGGCGGAGAGAAGAGCGTCGACGTCAACGTTTGCTTCGGCACGAGCTGCTTCCTCAAGGGCTCCCAGAAGCTGCTGCGCGACATCCTGGAGCACATACGCTCCAGGGGGCTCGGAGCGAGGGTCAACGTAAAGGCATCATTTTGCTTTGAGAAATGCGACAAAGGGCCGACAATTAAAGTAGGGAGCAGGATCATCGACGGCTGCACCATAGAGAAGGCCATCGAGGCCATAAAGCGCGAGGGGGTCGACCTCGCCGAAGAGGTAAAGCAGAATGCTTGAAACACCAAGACCGCAGATCGTCTTCACGCTGACCGCCCGCTGCCGGGACTGTTACCGGTGCTTGAGGGCCTGTCCCGTCAAGGCAATCCGCATGCAGAACGGCCAGGCGTACGTGGATGAAAAGCGCTGTATCGCCTGCGGCACCTGCATCCGGGAATGTCCGCAGCAGGCAAAGACATTCCGCAACGATATCGACGTGGCGCGGCGTCTTATCGACGATGGACACTTCGTCGCCGCCAGCATCGCCCCTTCCTTCGCCGCCGTGTTCAACCGGTGGCAGCGCTCGCGGCTCCCCTCGGCCCTGAGGGCCCTCGGCATCCGCTACGTGGGGCAGACATCCCACGGGGCATACCAGATATCTCTTGAATCCCGGCGCATAGCCGAAGAAAACCCGGCGGGGCCCCACATCGCGACGGCGTGCCCCGCCCTTATCAACTATATCGAGAAATACCGGCCCCAGCTCGTGGGCAATCTCCTGCCCCTTCTGTCCCCCATGGCGGCCCACGCGCGGCTCCTCAAGGAAAAGCTCGGCAAGGAAACAAAGGTGATCTTCATAGGCCCCTGCGTGGCGAAGAAATCGGAGCTCACGCGGCCGGATGTTGCGGGCCTGGTGGATTGCGTCCTCACCTTCAAGGAACTCAATGCGTGGCTCCTGCAAAAGGGCATCGACCTGTCCATGTGCGAGGAGAGCAACTTCGACGAGAAACCCGTCCACCAGGCGCAGCTCTACCCTCTTCCCGGCGGCCTCATCAAAACGGCGGGCCTCGACGACGACGGGCTCAACCTCAAGCTCCTGCGCGTCGACAGCATACAGGGTGTGCGGGAGCTCCTGACGGGTATCGAGGAAAACCCGGAGCAGGCGATCATCGAACCCCTCTTCTGCAGCCAGGGCTGCATCAACGGCCCCGGCGTGGACCCCGGCAAGAACCTTTTCGACCGCAGGAGAGACATTATCGAGTACAATGAGGAGACCCGGGCAGCCTCCGTCACGCCCGAACCGGCGGATGGCAGACTGTTCACAGCGACATTCGTCGGTGCCGACAGCGGCAGTTCCCCGGGAAGCGTCACCGAGGAGCAGATCCTGAAGATCCTCGCCCAGACGGGCAAACAGGACCCGGAGCAACAGCTCAACTGCGGCGCATGCGGCTATGACAGCTGCCGCGAGAAGGCCATTGCCGTGGCTCTTGGCATGGCGGAGCCCGAGATGTGCATCCCCTACATGAGGCGTCTAGCGGAGAGGCGCACGGACCAGATCTTCAGCACCACGCCCAACGGCGTCCTCCTCCTCGACGATGAGTTGAACATACTCGGCATGAACCCGGCGTTCAAGAAGTTCTTTTCCTGCAGCGACGTCATCCTGGGACGGCACATATCCTATCTCATGGACCCCGCCCCCTTCGAAAAGCTCATATCCGGCGTCACGGAGAACCTTGACATCACCGTCCTGCACCGCCCCTACAATCTTCTGTGCCGGGAACTCCTGTACATGCTCAAGGAGGAGAAGCAGATCGTCGGCATCTTCATCAACATAACGAGTCAGCAGGAACACGAGAAGAAGCTCAGGGAGATCCGTTCACAGACGGTGGAACAGGCGAACGAGCTCCTTGAGCACCAGATAAAGATGGCCCAGAACATTGCCCAGTTCCTGGGCGAGAGCACCGCCCGCGGTGAGGAACTGGTGAGAAAACTGATGAGTCTCAGCGAAAGCGATGAAAGCAATACCCGATGAACCGAGAAAATACATCGAAGCGGCGAACGCCCAGGCGGCCAAGAAGCCGGGCGGCATATGCGGAGATTACATAGTAACCGAACGTACGGCCGAGGCGACAACCGTGATCGTGGCCGACGGGATCGGCACGGGCATCAAGGCGCGGGTCGCCGCCGTTATGTGCGCCTCCCGTCTCATGGAGCTCATTCGCGTCGGTTTCACCCTTCGCGAGGCGTGCCATAAGGTCGTCGACACCATGCACGCGGCACGGACCATGGACATCCCCTTCTCCGCCTTTTCCGCCTGCCGCGTCCTCGTCAGCGGGCACGCGACGGTCGTGTCCTACGAGATCCCCTCTCCCATCCTCATCAACAACCGCCTGGCGGCGTACCTGCCGAAGCAGCGTGTCTTTCCCATGGGTCTCGAGATGGTGGGCGAGGTCAACTGTATGCTGGAGTACGGCGACGGCATAGTCATGGTGAGCGACGGGGTCAGCCAGGCGGGCCTCGGCCAGCAGTACCGAATGGGCTGGGGCATCCAGGGGGCGTGCGACTTCATCAATGGCCTGCTTGCGCAGGGCACGCGGATGAAGGACATCCCCGGCAGGATCGTTGCCAACGTGAGGGACATCTCGGGGGCAACGTACGGGGATGACACCACATGCAGCCTCCTGCTCTGCCGGGAGGCACAGGTCCTCAACATCCTGACGGGGCCGCCGGCCCGGAAAATGGACGATGCCCGGGTGGTCAGGGAATTCGCGGACATGAAGGGAGCGAGGATCGTCTGCGGGTCCTCCACCGCCGAGATCGTCGCCCGTAATCTCGGCGTCCCCATAGAGATGAAGAACATGTCAAATGCCTATCATAAGCCGCCGTCTTATGATATAAAAGGTATAGACTATGCGACGGAGGGTGCGATCACCCTCAACCAGGTGTACAATATCCTGGGAGAGGCACCCGAGAAA